>JAAXGZ010000131.1 GCA_012271135.1 Caldilineales bacterium
TCTCCAAAACTGTTCATACCATTGATAGTAACCAAATAGTAACTATCACTGCAACGAGAAGCCGTATGGCAGGTTGGCGGGGTTGGGTTCAGCCCCCAGAGTTCCGCCATGGCCGCCATTCCGCCTCCGATGCTGCAGTTGACCTGCGATGACCTGCTGCAGCTCAAGCCCTCGTTGCAAGCCTATCTGGAGTGCTTTCAGCCCCAAGGCAAACGCAAAGTCGCGATCAGGACAGGTTGAGGCCAAGATCCACGGCTGTTGTCTGATGTGGTCGCGCCGCAGGAGCATGCACACATAGAATCCGGAATTCTGTTGAAGCGTGCACCTCATGTTCAGGACAGCCTGCGCCGGGCTGCCCTGAGGGTAACTTGGGGACTGTATAGGGGCCTTCACTTCATTGGTTGCACTGTGTCCCCTTTGGTTGTGCTTTCGACAGTTCTACCCCCAATATGGATAATATATGCTTTATTATCTGTAATAGAAGAAATATTTAACTATACCTGACAGCCACGACCCACGTCCTGAACTGGTCCTTTACCGCTCCGATTCACCCTCGTCCCGCGACTTTGCGTTTGCCCTGCTTCCAGCCCCTGTTTCCGCGCCGCGACCAAGGCACGTCCTCTCTGGCCTACGCCGAGGGACTGCTGTCCGGGAAGTGGCGCAAGTCGGTTGAGCGCATGGTCCTGCGGCAGCTGGAGGACGACATGAACCGAGTGCGCGCGTGCCAGCGAAATCACCGTGTAGCGGGACAAGACTGCCTGACCAACGTGCGTCGCAGGCCATAGCAGGCTGCTGAAAAATGCGGACGGTTAGGATAGAGGTTCCCTTGGCAACGGAGGAGTTCCTGATGCGCGGCCGTCCCAACCCCCAACGCAGCATGCTGGCCATCGTGGACCCGGGGAGCGGATCCCCCGGGACCATCCCTTGCGGAGGATTGAGGAAGTGGCCGATGCGGCCCTGGCACGGTTGTCGCCGGTGTTCGATGGCATGTATGCGCCGGTGGGCCGGGCCTCGGTGCCGCCTGAGCGGCTGTTGAAGGCCTCGCTCCTGATCGCCCTCTACTCGGTGCGCAGCGAACGCGCCTTCTGCGAGGAACTCGAGTACAACCTGCTCTACCGCTGGTTCCTGGACATGGACCTGATGAAGCGCAGCTTCGACGCCACCGTCTTCACCAAGAACCGGGAGCGGCTGCTGGCGCACGATGCGGGCCGGGCCCTGTTCGACGAGGTGGTGTGGGCGGCCGACGAGGAGGGGCTGCTGTCGGACGAGCACTTCAGTGTGGACGGGACCCTGATCGAGGCGGCGGCCAGCCTGAAGAGCTTCCGGTCCAAGGAGGGACCGCCCCCGCCTGTGGACGACGATCCGGGCAACCCGTCGGTGGACTTCCGGGGGGAGCGCCGAAGCAACGAGACCCACGCCAGCACCACGGACCCCGAGGCGCGCCTGCTGCGCAAGGGGCAGGGGAAGGAAGCCCGGCTGGCGTTCCTGGGCCACGCCCTGATGGAGAACCGCCACGGTCTGCTGATGGACTTCATCGTCAGCCAGGCGACCGGCACGGCCGAGCGGGATGCGGTGCCGGTGCTCCTGGACGGGGTCAGGGAACGGGGCTGCCGTCCGCGCACGCTGGGGGCCGACCGCGGCTACGACACCCGGGACTGTGTGGGGGACATGCGGGCGCGGCGGGTGACCCATGTCGCACAAAAGAAGAAACACTCGGCCATCGACGGTCGCACGACGCGGCATGCCGGCTACGCCGTGAGCCTGCGCCTCCGCAAGCGGGTGGAGGAGGTCTTCGGCTGGATGAAGACGGTGGGCGGCTTCCGGCGCACCCGCTACCGGGGCGTGGAACGCACGGGCCTGGCCGGCTACCTGGTGGCGACGGCCTACAATCTGGTGCGCCTGGCAAAGCTCCTGGACGGACCGGAGGCCGCGACCGGGCCGTCCACATGAGCCCACCACGGTTCTGCGCGCCCAAAAGGGGTGCCAGGGGGCCTGCGGGATCCCCGAAACCCGCGCCTGGGGACCGCGACGGCGGTTCCAGGGCCTTTCGGGCTGCCTAAATTCCGCTTCCGCGCACCCGCGTGGGGGCCGCGGGCATCCCAAACCTATTCTTCAGCAGCCTGATAGTGATTCATCAGGGCATTGACAAAGTTGTCGCAAAGGTCATGATCGACTTCCACCGGGCGAGATTCTGGACCACCATCTTGCGCAACCGGCGAATAGGCAATTGGGTCCGGCATTTCCGCTGCAGAACGGTCAAGGATGTTCAGGACGATGCACCGCAGGGCGGCGGTCATGCGGGGCTGAGACATCCACTACAACAATGGTGATCGTTCTACGTTGCGCTGGTTCCAGCACGTCTTCGAGTAGTCGTCGAAGCATTTCGGGCGAGTCAGGGCGGGAACCGACCGGTGGCGCGCTTTTGAGATGTTCACGTCCGAACCACAGGACCAGGTAGATCCCGTATCCGCCCGACCTCGGATCACGGACGTATTTGGCCATCAGTTGGTCCTTGATGGCACTCCATAGATCCCTGCTGTCCGTTTTCTTGATCTCCACAGGTACGGCGTAGTCACCGTGGAACATTGTGATGATGTCAGACCGGGCATCTTCCGCGTGGTGGCCTTCCGGCGCGGCGTCAATGTCGTAAAGGGATAGGGCAAGTTGGAGATCCGAGAGGAGATGCTTCCGGCAGAGGTTTTCCGGTTTGGGCTGGACAACCCTCCTGCCTTGGGGATCATCGGGGTCGGTATGCCAGTATTGCCGCCAATCGTCCGTGTTACCGTTGCGGATTCTGTCGGCTAGCAGATTCAATTCGTCGGTGACCAACGCGGAGAGATCGGCGGCGCCGGCCGGGGGCCCACCATCCACCGCCTCCTTTATTTCGCACAGGGTTGGCGCACGGTATTTGGCCTTGCGAAACCGCTGCGCTTGCGCGTCGCGCTCGCGTACAAGATGCCCGCGCCAACTCTCAAGCTTTGGGTCTTCCGCCAAGTTGTCGAGTGCAGCAATGGCTTGTTCGTCCACCCGCTTTGCAAGCGTGTCGATCCAAAGCTCCACCAGTGGAGTTGCCTTAAAACTGGCATCAAGGCTCTTTCCGGATATGACTTGGCCGGATGAGTCTTGCCAATAAGCCGATGACGGACGAACCCATCTGCAAACGGCTCCAATCAGCGCGCCCAAATGGGCGGTTGGCCATTCCTGATTGGGAAGGGGATCCGATACCGACACGAAGAAGTCCACCAAGTGGTGCACTCTTCGCTCCAAATGGGGCGATCTTGTCTTTCCTTCTTCCGACAGGAAGTCCACTAGCTTCGGAAATACCTCATCGGGAACGGTCAACGCGCCAGCGGCCAGCCATTGAGCGCGCTGACCGATGTCCATTCCTTTTCGGGCCAATCTCCTCCGGACCAGTTCGCTCAGCGCGGTGGAATACATATGGCGCAGCGCGGCCCACAGGACTTGGCGGAGGGCCTCCAATTGGATCGCGCTGCAACGAGTCGGAAATGGTGCGAACATCCGGGGCACCGCCAAGCGCGCCACCTCCGCGTATTCGTCGGTCCTGGCCAAGTCATACAGATGCTGGTCCGGTGGTTCCTTCGCGCGGACACGAGCACAGTGCACGGCAACGAAGGCATCCGCGACGGCCTGAGGGTGGATCTGGAGAGCTCGACGGTACCAGGACGGACGGCAGTCCTCCTCAAGAGTGAAGACTCTCGGGTTCGGACGACGCTTGGTCGGCAGCCGGGAAAGAAGATAGAACCCCAAAGCGCGACCAAGCCCCTCATCATCCAGACGTTGAAGGGGGTGTTCACCAGCCCCTTCGTCCTCGGTGAGGCCGGCCAGGAAAGGGAACGCAAAGACTGACATCATGCCCTTACCATGGAGCCGCATGATGCCGCTTAAATCCGGGAGATCGTGGCGGTCTCCAAGGTGATGGAAGCCGCGAATGACCGCTTCGACGAGCTCAGTGTCCGAGTCGAGATGGAGCGTCAAGTCGTCTCGCGCCTGGTCGGGACCGCCCGCCTCCAGGCCATGTACGTACACCTGACCGAGTTCGTAAAGCATGCCAGGCGGCCCCTGTCCCGCCTGGAGGGCATCCATGTG
Organism: Caldilineales bacterium; assembly: GCA_012271135.1. Lineage (GTDB taxonomy): Bacteria > Chloroflexota > Anaerolineae > Caldilineales > Caldilineaceae > Bin34. The sequence continues at coordinate 4,108 of JAAXGZ010000131.1, forward strand.
TCCGCGAACCGAGGCGGCATAGGCCTCTATTCGTCCGCGGATTTCGACGAAGGCTGGAGACTCACGCTGCTGTGCTGCCATCTCGGAATAATGTTCTTCCGCGGCGAGACGCTTCTCGTTCCACTCCCGCAACAGCGGAATGTCCCGAACTGCAGTAGCTACCTCGTCGTCCCCCAGCACGGGGTCCCACTCTTCGCAGTTCCGTGTCACAGCCCAGTCCGCCAGTTCCTCAGCCAGACGCGGATCCGTTGTTGCCAACTGAACGCCTTGGTCCAGACACCACTTGCGAAACTCGGCCGTCGCCGTGTTGCCCAGGAACTTCGCGCCGATGGTCATTTCAAGAGCTGTGGTTCGCGGCCCTGCGACGTTGCGCTTCAGCCCTTCCAACACCAGCGCCCGTTGGGTACAAGGATGCGCACGGAGCCAGCAGTAAATCTGCCTTTGCTCCTCAAGGTGGCGAGATCGGAGGGCGACCTGCTCGCAATGGGCCGGCACCAGTCCAAGGGGCTCGTATTCCACATCCACCAGTTCGAACCACTCGTACAGTTTGGCAACCTCCCTCTCCTCGCCGAAGAGTTCCAGCCCCCGGACAAGCAGTTTCATGACCAGCGAATCCAAATTGGCCTGGGCAAGGCGAATATTCAGTTCCTTGGCCCTAGCCACGAGTGTATCGAGCAGGGAGTTCACATCCTCCAGTGGTGATGCGCACACAAGGTGCTGTGTCCAGAACTTCCGGGCCTGACCATCGAACGCAGCACCGGACGGCAGGTATTCCCAGATGTGATCGGCGGCCAGATGCCTTGGATAAAGATGAGTGAGAAGCTCACTCTGAAGGTCTCCCCGTTCGTCCGCGGTTACCTTGTCCATCGCCAAGTCGTCCAGGAGATCCCGCAGCGTGGAAATGCAGTCGGCCTCGTTCCCGACAAAGTGGATGAGTGCGACAAGGGCCTGACGCCTCGTCGTTGATCGCCAAGTGGGGTCGCGCACAACAACCTCCAAGGCCTCTCGAGCATCCTCCGCATGTCTTGACGAGTTGCCAGCCGCGATCCGCGGACCGCCCCAAGGAGGTGGGGACATGCCCCGCAGAAGCAACTCCACCACGCTCTGCCTGGCATTCGAACGATCCGCAGCCCGGAGCTTCTTCCACAGAATTTCGCGCCCGGGGCCGGCAACAAGCGCCGCGAGAGAGGCATGTGACGGCAAATCCCGCAGATACGGCAACTTCGCCTCGAGACCGTCCAACAATAGCTGGGTTTCCTGGTGGTTGAAGCGTCCGGTGTCTCCGTGGAAAGCCAAGCCGATCGGATCGGATTCGATGAGGCGGCCGCGCACTTGACCATTCATTGCGGCCAGCCACACTGACACACCGCGTAGGTCGGGCATCACCACACCATCAATGCCCTGCATCCATGCCAGGGCGCGTTCGGGGACCAGGCGTTTCTCTGTGATTGCGTGATCCAGGTATTTTGCGGCGAGGAACTCCCCGATAACGCGGTGGCGTGGACTTCTGTAGGTCTCGTCACTCCCTTCGAACAGTTTGGTGTCCAGGGCAACCTTGAAGCGGTCCTGACCGTCTCCGGCTTCGCTCAGTGCCGGACAGTCTTCATCCCCCGGACTACGCCGGGACCAGCCGGTCTTTCCGGAAAGCAACAGGAGCGCGCACAGACGGCCTGACGCAAGAACGATCTCCATAGTCGAGAACGAACCGCCGTCCCGAGCGTCAAGATGCCGTTTGCTCTTCTCCTTCATCAACTCTACACACGCCCGCTCGAACGTGTCGATCCGGCCATCCGGCCAGGAGCCAGAAGCCACCGCTTCGGCCAGTGTCTCAAGCAGAAGGGGGTTCTCGATGAAGACCTGCAACCCGTCTTCCACCGCTCCCCACACAAACTTTCCGGGATCCTTGACCCCCTTGGCAACCAAGATCTCACATGCCTTGTCAGTGTCCAACGGATCGAGTCGCAGCAAGTGAAGTTCCTCTCCGCCCGTGACCGAAGCCAGTTCGCCAAAGTCATTTCGTCCCAACCAGGAATCCTCGCGGCAGGAGAGTCTGAAGCGTGGCCGGCCAAGCTGCTCGATACGGCACAGGAAGGCATCCAAAGGCTCGTGGGGATTGCCCCCCGAGGCGCGCAGTTCGTCCAGTCCATCCACCAGCAGCGTCCTGTCCCTCCACTCCAGATGACTGTCGATGTGCCGGCGGATAAAGCGGCGAGCGGGGATGACCTTTGCGTTTGCGTCCTCTTTCTCCTCACCCTCAAACGCAGTGGTCTTGCCCGATCCCGGCTCGCCGAGCAACACATACGCGTGTGCGGACCGGAAATCCGACAGCCTTCGATTTTCAGACCACCATCTGCCGTCTCGCCACTCCGAGACCGTTCTCTCAACCGGCACGGTGAGCGTCCTCGAACCAGAACCCGGCTCCCTCGGACAGGAACTCGTTGAAGCAAATCCCGCCGGTCCCTACCACAAACCCTTTCGCGCCGGGAAAGCTGGCTTTGAAGGCGGACAGGCCCACGACTCGGCCCCGACGACGACCACTTTTGACCTCGATCGCGACCAGATCCCGGCCGGATGCGAGGACGAAATCCACTTCATGGGCTCCTTCCCGCCAGTATCGGAGACGCATGATCCCATCGGAGCCGATGGTGTTGTGGAGATGTGCCCCCACTGCACTTTCGCAGAGCCGTCCCCAGAAAGCTCCGTCGTCTCGGCCCCGTGCCAAGGGATAAGGATATGTAGCCGTCATGATGGCGGTGTTCAGCACATTGAGCTTCGGACTCGACCGCCTCGCGAGATGAAGTTTCGCGCTGTGCTTCTGCAATCCAGCAACCAAACCAGCATCCGAAAGCAGATCCAGGTAGCGCGCCAGCGTCGTGGTATTCCCGGCATCCTTGAGGTGGCCCTGCAACTTCATGTAGGAGATGACCTGGCCCGAATATCCCGGAGCCAGATCCATCAGGGCACGCATCAGCGACGGCTTGTCGACGCGCGTCAGGGACAGGATGTCCCGGCCGACCGCCGGCGCAACGATGGCGTGTCGGATGTATTCCCTCCACCGGGTGATGTCCCGCATGTGACTTGCAGCACCCGGATAGCCTCCAAAGAAAAAGTACTCGTCAAGAGTCACTCCGAATGCACGCTGCATCTCCTTCAACGACCAGTGTGTGACCGGGAAGGGATCGAATCTGCCGGCTAGGCTCTCATGCATTCCGGTCAGCATTGCCCAGGGAGCAGATCCCATGATCACCACTCGCAGCGGACACCCCGTACGTCGATCCCGATCCCAAAGGCCCTTGACAACATTCGACCACTGCGGAATCCCCTGAATCTCATCCAGTGCCATCACCAGACCCTGAGGAGAACGCTCGGCAACGGCACGCGCGCGCTCCCATGTCGCAACGAGCCATTCCACTCCTCGGGGACGTCCGGGAATCAGTACCCCGGAGTCCACGAGATGGTCAGGGGAGTACGTATCTGAAGACGGATCGTCAACGGAGACGTACCAGCACGGAGTGCCTCCCCTCTCGAGTTCCTCGAACGCCTGGCGAACCAAGATCGTCTTGCCCGTCTGCCGGGGACCGGTGACTGCGACGAGGCGCATGGGGCCTCCCTCGGTGAGAAGGTCAATCAGCTCGGATACCAGAGGGCGGCGGAAAGCCGGAAGTTGACTCATAGGAAATATGATACGCCATTGAGTAAAATTACTCAATGACGTATCTATCCAATTTACTCCCCCATAAAACAGAATCCCAACGCCAACATCAGGGCACCGATTCACTGCGCTGTGTCGGCGCAGTGCCGAACCCCTTCAGCCTGAAGTTGCCGCCCAAGAATCTTTGGTTCATGGCGGGCCAGCCACTTCCAGAGTGTTCGGTAACCGCCGAGCCCTGATTCATGGGCCGTGATCCCCAACGAAGTCAGATCCTGCTGAGATCCGCCACAACATCCACTGCCAGTTCGCCTCGCACCACTCACCGATGAAGCGCGTTGGTTATCTCAAAGGGCATGAGATGGAGTGCCGCCAACCCAATGCCCTGCCTGTCCCAAACCTGGAGGATTGCGCGGGCCACATCGGAATTTTCCTCCTCGACCAGCCACTTGAAAGCCAGGCTGGCGTCCACGACGACAAAATCGCTCACGCCCACTCCTTTGTTTCAGCGTCCCTAATCTCGCGGGCCTCACGGATCAGGTCGGCCGCGTCCCCGGACAGAGGCTTGCCACCGAAAATCTCCTTGCGGCGGAGTGCCAAACGTTCCGCGCGGAAGAAGACAGGTCGTTGACCGGACACGCCGCTGGCCTCGTCCTGCGCCAGTTCCCGACCGATGGCGGCCAGGCAATACCCGCGCACGCCCACGCCCTTGAGCGCGGCAGTAGCCTTCAGTCGGCGCTGAAAGGCAGGGTCCAGGTCCAAGGTGAGTCTCTTCTTTTTTGCTTCCATCGCCCATACCTCGCTTCGGTGATGCCATACGTCAGGATAGGTTCAACACGGAAAAAATTATCAATGCACTTCTTCAGGAACTTTCAGCCCGTATCTCGTCGCAGGTTACGTGGAGGAACGCTTCAGTCTGCGCCGCCTCAAGCTCCACCTCCAACCGTTGGGCCAATCCGACCAGCGGGAAGCCATCCCGGCTTCGCTAAACTGAGTTGCCCCCTGATGCCCCGATGGCTGACATTCACCGGCTCTCTATTGCGACGCCAAAGTCGAGGCCCAACCAGAGACGCTTCAAGTGCTGGCCCGGAGGCGAATCGGCGGCTGCATCGTATGCCACAACAACATCTCTGGACGGAACGATGTCCGGCCGCCGTTGGTCGAGTGCCTGTGGCTGGAATTTGTTCGCCGGAAACAGACGTTGCCGGATCGAACAGAACGGCGAGTTTACGTTCCTGCGGCATTGCCTGCACGAACGGTGCCACGCCCCTGCTCTGAACCCCGCGAACGGGACTTGGCAGAAATGTGCCTGCTATCGGCGGATGGAATGACGGTACGCCAGCCGGCACGACCCTACGGCTGCCACGAGACCGCCATACCCACCATACGCCGCTAGGCCCGTGCGTTCGCGGCAGACTGTGCACCGGTCCCTAAACGGACTGCTACACGGTTCCCCGCGAATGACTCAGGGGAAGGCCCTGCTGACCTTCCCCGCCTAGCCAGTCAAGTGCTCAGAGCGTGGCAGTGGTTTTGGCCCTGAAACATTTCCAGTCCCATTCGGCGCCCCAACCCGGACCGGACGGAGGCTTGATCATCCCGTTAACCGGCACGGGCGGGTTCAGCAGTCCGATCTCCCGCCCCAGTTCGTCGCGGCTCCCGTCCGGAAAGTACTCGTAGCGCGACGTGTTGGGAATGGCACAGACCATGTGGGCATGGACCAGGCCGAACAATCCGCCGGGACCGTTGAGTTCCACCGAGGTGTTGTGCCGCGCCGCGCACTCCGCGATGTCCAACAAGGAGGTAGCACCGATCCGCGCGTTGGCGCGCACCAAATCCGTGGCCCCAACCTGCAGCCAGGCCTTGCACAGGTCCATGTCGTGCATCAGGGTCTCCAGGGCCAGGACCGGAATGGACAGGGATGCACAAAGTGACTGGAGTTCAACCAGGGAACGATCCGACAGGGGTTCCTCGAACCAAAGGAAGTCCGTCTCCTCCAGCACCTTGCCCACTGTCAGGGCTTCGTCCGGCGTGTACTGGCAACCGGCGGCATCGTGCATCAGGGCAATCGCACCACCCACCGTTCGCCGCAGTCGGTACAGCCAGTCGCAATTGCGACGCCAAGGCTGGGCAAAGTGATCCTTGAGGGCCGCGAAACCCTCCCCAATGGCGTATGCGGCATCGGCCAGGGCCGTGTTCAGGTCGCCGCTGCGGATGTTGTAGTAGGCCTCGCCATGCGGCCGGACGGTTCCAATCAATTCATGCACCGGCCGGCCTTCGGCCTTGCCATGGATGTCCCACAGACAGTTGTCCAGGGCGCCGAACCAGCCCGGAGCCAGGAAGGCCGTCCGCGTGGCGTGGTGCAGAAGATCCCGCAGACCCCTTCGGTCCAAGGCATCGTGGCCGACGGCCAAGGCCCGCATGTGCTCCAGTTCGATTGGCCGCAGGGTGGAATAACGAGCATCGCCGACCGTGCAGACGCCTTCGATGCCCTCCGTGGTCCGAACGTGGAGGACATGGATCTCGGTCTCCGCCGGACCCAGCATTCGGCTGCGCCAGTAGAAGCGGCCGTCCTCGTGGGCACGGGCGAGGGAAAACAGACTGCTGCGACCCGGCAGATCGAGCACAGACAGGTGTATGGATTCGATCTTCATGACAAAGAGGCTGGAATGGAAACGGTTGCGGTCCGGAAACGATCCTGCGGTCCCTCACGGGACACGCCTGTCCAACCCCGGCCGCGGGACCGCAGAAGACACGGGTTGACATTCATGTCGTCGCACCGTCGGACGGACCCGACTTCGTCGATAAGACGCTCGGCCGCGAACCCGAAACCGGTCATTGTGCTAACCTAGGCTCCCCGCACGACCGCTGGTCGTTCACAACTTATCGAACCTTCTCCCGCAAGGAGTTTTCAATGACAAGACGCTCGAGTCCTGCTGTTTCGCGCCGCAGATTCCTTCAGGTGGGCGGCACCACTGCCGCCGCGCTGGCACTGGCAGCCTGTGCGCCTCCCGCTCCCGCCGCCCCCGGCGACGATGCCGCCATGGCACCGGTGGAGATTGACTTTGCGGCCTGGGCCGGCAACACCGACATTCCCGCCTGGGAAGAACTGGAGCGGGTGTTTAGCGAACAGAACCCCGACGTCGTAGTGACCACCGCACCCAGCGGTACGGGCGCGGACTACTATACGGGACTGCAGACCAGCATTGCCGGCGGCGCACCGCCGGACGTCGCTTCCTTCCAGGGCTGGGAATGGCAGCCATATGCCGACGCCGGCCAGTTGGCCCCCCTGGACACGTACATTCAGGAGAGCGGCCTGTCCGGTCCCTATCCGGACGGTGTCCAGAGCATCGAGGACAGCACGCGCCGCGACGGCAAGCGCTACCTAATGCCCCTTCAGGTCGGCGTCATGCTGATGCTGTACGCCCGCCAGCCCTTCGACGACGCCGGCTTGGACTATCCGACCGACGACTGGACCTTCGATGAGTTCCTGTCGATGGCCGAGCAGGTGACCAACCTGGACGGCGACAACCGCATGTACGGCTTCCAGCCCAGCGGGATCTGGCCGCGCGACATCCACTGGATTCGCTCGACCGGCATGCAGGAGTTCGACCAGCTGGTCGACCCAACCACGGCCAGCTTCGACCAGCCCAAGATCATCGAGATCATTCAGCTGCTGACCCAGGACCTGCAGTACAAGATGGGCATCAGCCCCACACCGGCCGACATGTCCGGCGGCACGAACACGATCGACACCGGCAACGCGGCCATGAAGTATGAGGGAGCCTGGTTCCTGCCCAACCTCAACTCGCCCGACCTGCGCGACGCGGGCGCGGAGATTCCGTTCGACGTTGTCATGATGCCGCAGTACCTTGATGCGGACCGCCCCCACCGCGGCTGGTCCGAGGGCGTCGCCGTTCTGAACACGGATTCGGTGGACGCGGCCTGGGAATACACCGCCTTCATGGGCGGCGAGGAAGGCCAGAAGATCTACTCGACCCTCACCGGGCGGCTGCCCAACACCGAGGATCTGATCCACTCCTTCTGGATTCCCACCATCGAGGAACGCTTCGGCGTGTCCAACGGCGCGGCCTTCGTGGAAGCCTTCAAGCGTAGCGAAGTGGACGTCATCGGCGGCGTCTCCCGCGGCCAGATGTGGAACGAGGTGGTCAAGCCCGTGGGCTGGGATCCGCTTCTCAACAACTCGGCCACGGCCGCCGAAGTACTGCCCGAAGTGACCAAGGGCGTGCAGGCCCTGCTGGACGACCACTGGTCCGGCTGATTTCGACCGGGCTCCGGTCTGCACGGGCTCCGCAAGGAGACCTGTGCAGGCCGGACACGATGAGACCCGACAGCTGGACCGGGGCGGAGTCTGCATGCCCGGCCGGCGCGGGCCCGTGTACACCGTGCACCTGATCAAACCATGACCGTGCTGCAATCGGCCGGTCGTCTGTTGACCGGCGGCGGTCCCCGGCGGGACTGGCTGACCGGATACCTGTTTGCGTCGCCCTTCATCCTGGGCTTCCTGATCTTCATCGCCTACCCGATGCTGCACTCGGCATGGCTGATCATGTTCGAGTGGGATCCCCTGCGCGAACCGGAGTTCGCGGGCTTCTCCAACATTCTCAAGATGCTTGAGGATCCGAAGGTCAACAAGAGCCTTTTCAACAGCTTCTTCTACACCGTCATTGCAGTGCCGGTCCAGTTGTGCATTTCGTTCACGCTGGCCCTGGCCCTCTCCCAGCCCCTTTGGTTCCGCGACTACTACCGGGCCGCCTTCTACCTGCCCATCATTGTGCCCCTGGTGGCCAGCGCGGTGGTCTGGCAGCGGGTCTTCCATCCGGAGTTCGGCATCCTGAACGAGGCCCTGGGCTGGTTCGGGGTCGATCCGATTCGCTGGCTGTTCGAACCACAGCTGGCCAAGCCGGCGTTCATCTTCATGTCCTTCTGGGCCATCGGGCGGCAGATGGTGATCTTCATCGCCGGCCTGGGCAATATCCCGGAATCACTCAAGGAAGCAGCCAGTCTGGACGGTGCCAACGCCTTTGGCCGCCTGCGCACCGTGGTGCTGCCCCTGATGACACCGCTCATCTTCTACAACATGGTGATCGCCACGGTGAACTCGTTCCAGACGTTCATTCCGGCCATGATCATGACGGAGGGCGGCCCATCCGACGCGACGCTCTTCGTGGTCCTGAACATTTACCGCAATGCCTTCCAGTACGGCCGCATGGGCTATGCCTCGACCCTGGCCTGGGAACTGTTCCTGATCATCGTGGGCTTCACCATCATGCAGTTCGTCATTTCGCGTCGCTGGGTCTATTACGAAGAAGGGGACAATTGAGGCATGTCCGTCACGCAGATGCCCTTGGAGCAGCCCACCGCCGCACAAGCACCCTTGGTAGCAAAACCGCGCCGCAAACTCAAGGAGCGCCTCTGGCTGGTGGCATTGCAGATCCTGATCACGGTCCTGTCCGTCACCTTCCTGGTCCCGACACTGTGGATGATCTCCTCGTCGCTGAAGGTGTCCACGGAGGTGTTCGCCCACCCTATCGTCTGGATTCCGCGGGACCCGCACTGGGCCAATTACGTGACGGCCTTCACCGGCCACCTGCCGCTCGCCTCCTTCATTTGGAACACCGTCAAGATCGTGGTGTTCGCGGTGCTGGGCACCCTGCTGTCCTCGTCGCTGGTGGCCTATTCGTTTGCCCGCATCGACTGGCCCGGCAAGAACTTCTGGTTCGGCCTGCTGCTGGGCACCATGATGCTGCCGGACATCGTGACGCTCGTGCCGCGGTTCATCCTGTTTCGGACCATCGGCTGGTACGACACCTTCTATCCCCTGATCGTTCCCTACTGGGGTGCGGTCATGGCCCTGTACGTCTTCCTGATACGGCAGTTCTTCATGGGCATTCCGGGCGAACTGGAGGATGCAGCCTACATCGACGGCGCCAGCCGGCTGCGTACGCTGACCCAGATCCTGATGCCGCTCTCCAAGCCGGTCATGGCGACGGTGGCGGTCTTCGCCCTGCTACAGCACTACAACGATTTTCTGAACCCGCTGATCTACCTCAAGACCATGGACAAGTTCCCCCTGGCGGTGGGGGTCAAGATGTTCAACGACTTCGAGGTGCAGCACTGGGAAATCGTGTTCGCGGTCAGCACGATCATGCTGGCACCCATCCTGGTTCTCTTTGTCTTTGCCCAGCGGTTCTTCGTCCAGGGCATTACCATGACCGGCTTCGGCGGCCGCTGACGAAATTGGGACGGTTGGCCGGCACCAGCCCCAAAGGAACCCAATCGGGAAGGGGATCCGTCTCCCCGACAGAGGGCAGGTAAAGCTTCGATTCACCTGCCCCACATGCCTGTGTGACTGCGCGTTTGCGCTGATCGCCGCTCCCCGTGCGCACCACTGCACCGCTTCCCGCGCTCCCGGCAATCGTCCCGACCTTCGAGTTCAAACGGAGTCGCCGACCTCTACTACAATGGGAGCACAGGAGGCACAACACACTTATGGCACTGACCCGAGACCGGAACGACTGGGACGGCATGGTCCTGAGAGATCCCCCACAGGAGTCGGGGATCCTGTACCCGTCCGATGACGATGAACCCATGGCCGATACCGAGCTCCAGTACTACGCCACCACCGATGCCGTCTTTGTCCTGAAGATGCACCTGCAGCAGCGGGGCCGTACGGGCACGGTCCGGGGGAATTGTGCCTTGTATTACGATGCCGCCAATCTGACGGCCTATGTGGCGCCCGATGTGTTGTTGGCCTACGGGGTGGCGGTGCCGGGCGAGGAGGGCTACGCACCCTGGGTCTACGGTAAAGTGCCGGACCTGGTCATGGAAATGGCCTCGCCCTCCACGCATGCCCAGGACAGCGGCCTCAAGTGGAAACGCTACGCCGCCATGGGCATTCCCGAATATTGGCAGCATGACCCCCACCACCAATATCTGACGGAGGACTTGCTGGGCTGGCAGTTGCGGGACGGCACCTATGTCCCCATCCCCCTGCAGCCCGACCACGCGCGCGGTGCGTTGATCGGACGAAGTTCCGTCCTGGATACGGACTGGGGTCTGGACATGGCCACCGGCAGCCTGCGGTTGTGGAACCCGGTGCAGCAAAGGTGGTATCTGACGGTGCAGGAAGCTGGGACGGCCCACGAGAGGGAAGCCGCACGGGCAGACCAGGAAGCCGCACGGGCGAACCGGGAAGCTGCACGGGTACGGGAAGCAGAGGCGGAGATCGCACGGCTCCAGGCCCTGCTGCACCGGCAAGGACACACCCCCAAAGATCCCTTGGACTGAGGCGCCAATTTGTTCAGGCACGCCAGCATGACAGTCTGACGTTTGACGGGGCGATGTGGGCTGCCACACGGACTTCCCCATGTAGTTCATGACCGCTCCGTCCCTTGCCGACCGCGTCGCCCGTCTGACCACCGATCCGGTGCGACCGGCCAGCTGAGGGTTGGCAAGCGTGTCCTACAGTCGGGAACCAGGTCACATGGACGAGTTGCATCCAATGTTGTTGCGCGGCAGGCCCATGGACAATGCCAGCCTGAACAGCCGTGGCATCGTCCTCGTAGTGTTTCAGGCCGCTTGTCGCGGATTGCCGATCACGGCGACGACCGGTGTTCCCGGATCCGTTGCCATGCGTTGGAGTCTCCTTGTGATTGACACTCTGGCCGAGGTCGGCGGCGGTCGCCGAACTGTGGGCCTACACGGTATTTGCAACCTTGGGCTGCGATCTGACCCCAATAGTGGGGATGGCCGACGTACACAGGCACATCGACACAACCTTTGGGATGGCCAAGCAGGAAACGGTCCAGAGCGACTATGAGGAACGCAAACCCATAGGCTGGACCCACTGCATGACGCGGGTGAGGTAGGTCCAACCGCGGCATTTGGTGCTCCGGATGCCCGCGGCGGCATCGCGGGTCCTGGCACGATCCCACTGGCACTGCCACTATCGTTACCGTCAACCAGTGATCTACGACTGTGGTACTGGAGTTGTTGGCATGCGGTTGCCAGACCGGGAATCAAACAGGCCCCGGCTGTCCTCAGGGACAGCCGGGGCCTGTGAGGAGAGAAGGGATCAACCGGGAAACCGACGACGCGGATTCCTCAGCGCGCCCCATCCTCCAGGCGAAAGCAAGAGGCCTACATCATGCCGCAGAACATGTCCACGCCCATCATGACCATCGCGCCCAGTTGATCGTCAGGCACGCCGGCCAGCATGTCCAGGCCCACGGCCACCATGGCTGCCATGTCCGCCTCGGACATGGACCGGGCCATGTCCAGGCCCATCACGGCCATACCCGCCATCTCTGCCGAACTCATCCCTTCCACCATGGTGATGCCCATGGAGGCCATGGAGGCCATCTCTTCGACGGTAATCCAGGGGAAGGAATCAATGCCGGCCGTCGCGAGCCCCATCAGGATCATGTCACCCAACAGGTCCTCGGACAAGCCCACGAGCAGGCCCGACACCTCCACCACAATCGACGCAATCAAGTCGGCGCCCATCATGGCGATACCCATGACTTCGTCCGCGCCCATGGCATCCACCATGCTCAGGCCCATGGAGGCCATGGCCGCCAATTCCTCGGCCGACATGCCCTGCATCATGTCCAGGGTCGATATGGCCATGTCCGACATCTGGTCGCAGGACATCATGTCCTGAGCCAGCACCGGCGTTGCAACCGGCAAGCTCAGGGACAACAGGGAGAACACCAAGATGAATGCCATCACCTTGCGGGCGGTTTTCCTCATTCGGTTCATCAGCTCGCTCCTTTGTCAGCTGAAACAGGCATGCCCCCGGTACCGGATACCAGGAAACCCGCGATCATCGGCATCGGCGGCATCCAAACGTGTACTGGGACACTCCTATTCTACCAACAGTGGCAAACCATGCTGAAGTGGCACAGAGGACAGTCTGCCGATTGTCCGGGAATGCAACACACATGTATCTTCCGAACAACCTACGGGTTACCTACGCCGGCGGTGGCTGTGCAGGTCCGCCGTCCCGATCCGCCCGTTATCACCGGGCAAACAGATTGGCCATTTGCCAGGCTCGCAGGCGCGTCACCTGGGCCGAAGCTCCCCCGGCCCGCAACGAGATGCCAGTGCTGTCCAACCGACCCGGATAGCAGCGCAGGGCCACGCACTGGCGTCCGTTGACGAACACCTCCACCACCGAACGGTCCACAAACACACGCAGTTGCAGGGGTTCGTTCGGAGCCAGATAGACGGGAGCCTGTTCGGGCGGGCGGGCGGAGACGTCGTCCAGGATGGAGCTGTGGCTGTTGTCCAGCACGGCAATGCTGTCGGTGGCCGCCCGCAACCCAGCCGGCTCCCAACCGCCATACCGGGCCCAGTTGCGGAAACCGCGACTGCGGTAGAAGGCGAAACGGGTGTATTCCTCCGCCCCGGGCGAGCGCAGAACGTTGAGTTCGATGACGGAGGCGTCCCCGTCGGCGATCTCCAGCTCCAGCTCCAAGGCATCGCCGGCAACCTCGTCAAGGACAACCTCCTCGTTGGCCGGCAGGGTCACATCCGCCAAGGAGACCTCGTTCGAGCGCAGCGACTCAATGTCGCCTGCCGGCTCCACTGCCAGTTGATCCCGGACCCGGCCTTCGTCCGCGCGCAGGGTCAGCCGGCGCGGGAGCGTCATAATCTGGTCCCAGCCCCGCCGCACGCGCCCAGGGTTCATGTTGTAGATCACGATCACGCCGCCTTCGCCGTCGGGCGTGGCCGACGGCGCGTGCACACCGCCGGGACCGGACGCCCCGAAATTCGCCTCGTGGAGAGAGGTAACCACGAACTTGTCCCGGTCCTTGTCGTAGTCCCCGAGCAAGGCCTGACCACCGCTCATGTGGCTGTAGAAGAGCAGCATGTGCCGTTTCTCGTCTCCCTGCCCAATGGGCCAAAAGTAGGGACAGGCCCCATCGTCGCCCAGCTTGGTCATCGTGTCCCCTTCGATGAACGGGTGCAGGTACTCCCAAGTCTCCATGTCGCGGGAGCGCAGCAGGAAGTTCGCCCGCGTACGCACGCCATTGGTGGGGTGTGGCAACGTGCCGCCGGACAGGGAGTAGTAGAAGTCGCCCTTGCGCCAAATGCAGGGATCAAAAACCCGGTAGGGCAGTGCGCCGCCGTCCGGCGCGGTCATCGGGATTACGGCCTGTCCGGTCAGCTTCTCCCAGTTGAGCAGCAGCGGGTCCGAACTGGTGGCCACCATGTTGCCCACCTTGGTACCGTGGTAAATGGCAATCACCCGGTCCTCCTCGACCAGCGTGGCGCCGGAGAAGCAGCACTCTTCGGGATCCGGGTAGATGGCATAGGGCAGATCGCGCCAGTGGATCAGATCCTCGCTGACGCAATGACCCCAGTGCTGCCGCGGATCCTCGGGCGGATAGCCCTGGTAGAAGAGGTGCCAGAGCCCGTTCCAAAAACAGAGGCCGTTGGGATCGTTGAGTGTGCCTTCGGGGTTCACGTAGTGGTAGTAGGGTCGGTGCCGGTCTCCAGCCAAGGCTGTGCGCGACCACACAAACCGCTTGAGCATGGGGTTGGCGGCCAAGGCTTCCTCCTGCTGCTCCCGATTTCCGGGAAACGTATAGAACGGAACCTTGGATCGTCGATCTTCAGTCTGGGCGGACATGGCAGCTTCTATGCTCCTTGACTGGGGAGGGGAACTTGACGCGGAGGTGGCCGTGGTGCCCGGGCCGACCCTCGTGCACTGGAGATGCAGGGGCCCGACGGTGGCACGCGCCGCCGTCGGCTCGCAGCGGGTTGAGTATAGGCGGATGGTTGGCCCGCAGGCCAACGAACCCCGTTTGCGCGGTGGCTGTGGCCGGGCCGACGCGGTGATGCCTGCAGAATTCGGTGGGACAGTCGAACCTGGTTGGACGTGCGGACGCTCCGCAATGGACCCGCGGTGTCAACGCATCCGATCGCGGGCCGGGCGCCTGCCTGCGTTTCCATCCGTCACGCGCAGGGACAACTCCGGCCAAGACATGATGCCGTTGATGGAGGTCGGTGCCTGACTCCCGTTTCAGACGCCGTTGCGCCAACCGTCTTCCTTGCGGTACACGTAGTCGGGGTCGTCGGGTCCCAGCACGCCCATGCGCTCCTCCACCGGGAAATCGGCCATGACGACGCGGATCGACTTGCGTGCCATGGCAATCAGGAAGTCCGTCAAGACCGAAAGGTCGTCCGCATCCGCTTGCTGCATGGCGTATAGGTAGGCGTTGCGATCCTGGCGGTGCACCAGGATGGGTGGCCAGCCGTTGCGGACCAGGTGCCAGTTCAGGAGCACGCGGCCCGTACGTCCGTTGCCGTCCGCGAAGGGGTGGACCTGGATGAAGCGATGATGCATCCAGGCCCCTGTCAGCAGAGGATGTTGAGCCGACTCGTAGGCTCCATAGAGATCCAGCAGAAGGTCCAGTTGCGGATCCACCTGCTCCGGCGGCGCGTAGAGGTGAACGGTGCCATCAGGCCGCGTAGGGTTGTTGGGAAAGTCCTTCCACACACCGCGCCGCAGCCTCCGCTGCACGCGCCGACCCAGCATGTCCACCGCGTTGTGCGTTTCCTGGTGGGCGGTGATTTGGGCATGCAGCTCACGCATAGCATGCTTGGTGATGGGGCGGTCCTCGCGGATGAAGGCGTAGACCATTTCGGCAGCCGCCATATGGTCGTCCAGGACCGTCACCAAGTGCTCCGGTTCCACGTCCACGCCCTGTCGGCGCACGTGCTCCGCGCGGAAGCCCTCCCGCAGCAGGGTTTGGGTGACGCCATGGGTGGGGTTGTACAGGCCCTCGATCACGCCGGTCTCGATGGCCATACTGCGCTCCAGCCGCTCCAGACCCTCCCGGATCCCTTTTCGGACTGCGGGATCGGCGCGCAACGTTTGGAAGCGCTGATTCCATTCATCCTCGTAGTCGAACCCGCGTTCCAGGTCCGCGGCAGCCAAGGGCTGGATGCCGCGCCAGTTTGTGTAGCGAGTCTCCCTTTCCTTTTCCCGTTCTCCACGGCGTGGGCGTGGGGATTGGAGTTCCATGGCGTACCTCCTGACCGCGGTCCGCGCATCCTGGTCCTGTCCGATACGGGGCGCATGGCCGGTGCGAACCTGCACAGGGCTGTTTACGCGGTCTTGCTTGGAGTGAATCATAAGACGCGTTGCGTGATGGCCATGCCGTTTCGAACCATCCCACCTGCCCGCCACCGCGGTCCGTTCGGATGTTGGCCAGTCAAATACTTTCCAAGGGCCGGCGCCGCCTGGGCCGCATATAGACGTACACCTCTTCGTCGTCCCTGACTTCCGTCGGTACCAGACCAATGCGCGTGCTGTTGAACAGGCACTGCCCATTGTCCAGCGAAAACTCCCAGCCGTGCCACGGGCACCTCAGAACTTCGTTCTCCCGACCCCACATGAAACGGCCGGGTGACGACGGCAACGTCGTGCCCCGGACTTCGCCCATGCACAGCGGCGCACCTTCGTGAGGGCAGATGTTCAGGATGGCCCTGATCTCCCCGTTGTAGCGGAACATGCCGATGCTGCGGCCTTCCACCTCCACCAGCAGGCAGGCCCCCTCCACGATTTGGGCATCGTATGCGACGTGGTGCCAGTGATCCGGATTGGTGGTCTGGGGAGGGTTTGACACGGGGCGTCCTGGTGCGGATCCGTTATGTTCGTTGCTTGAAGAAACCGGATTCTATATCGCGGACAGTCGAATGCGCCCGTACAGAGCCGGCCCGCGGCATGTGGATCATGTCCGTGTCGGCGAAAGCAGCTTGCTATCCTGATCTGCAGTCGAGGCACCAAGATTCTCGGTGTCCAATCAAACATCCCCCTGTACCAAGGAATTGGGCCAAATGTACCTGGGCTGCTTTCAGAGCAACGGCGCGCTACACCGCATGGACTACGCAAACTTTGCGGAAAGTGCATCCGACATCGGCTACGTCACGCTGGACGTGCCGGTCCTCAACGACGCGGCCGTCAAGGTCGCCCACAACCTCGACATGGCCCTACACGCCACCGGCTCCCTGACTCCACCGGACCTGAGCACGGAGAGCGACCAACAGGCCGCGCTGACCCGGCAGGTCACGGACACCATCGACTGGGCATCCGGACACGGCATCGGAGTCATCACCCATCTCCTGGGCAAGGACATGTCGTTGAGCGGCGACGACAACATTGCCGTCTTCAAGGAGCTGTACACGCCCATCGCGGCCCATGCCGAGTCCCGCAACGTACGCCTGGCCTTCGAAAACTGGCCGCGCAACGGAACCATGCTGGCAACCACTCCGGAAATGTGGCACGCGATGTTCAGTGCAGTGCCGTCGCCGGCCCTGGGCCTGTGCTACGACCCGTCGCATTTCGTTTGGCAGGGAATCGAATGGATTCAGCCCATTCGCGACTTCGCCGACCGCATCTACCACGTCCACGCCAAGGACACGGAAATCCTCCTGGACGGGCGCAATGCCTTCGGCATCTACGGCCGGCAGCTCAGCGGAACCGGGCAGAGCCAATGGTGGCGCTACCGACTGCCCGGTTACGGAGAGGTGAACTGGTTCCACTTCCTGGATGAACTGTTCCAGGCCGGTTACGACCAGGCCCTCAGTGTGGAACACGAGGACAGAGTCTGGGCTGCCACGCAGGAAACGGCAGTGCGGGGCCTGCGGCTCTCCCACCAGTTCCTCAAATCGTTCATCGCCTGAGCTTGGACCTTCGCGGGAACAATCTGTGTGGCAGTCAAGGATCAGCTGCCTGGACTTTCCGGACGCGTGTTGGACCGAACCTGCGCCTTCCCACCACCTTGACTGAGATCCCCAACATGATCATCGCCAGCGGACAACCCGGCCGACCCACGGTCTGGCATGACGTCGACTTGTCCCCGAAAGAACGCGGGCAGCTCTACGGCCATGCAGCCTGTTCGCCGCGGCGGCCCTTCGTGGCCGGCGAGTGGGTCTCGCTTGAGTTCACGTTCACGATCGGACGGACCGAACTTGAGCCAGGCGGTCGCCTGGCGCTGGCTTGGGCTTGGCCGCTGGACTGGACCGACCTGCAATTCAAGCATCTTGGGGGTGACGGGTTCACCACCGTCGTGACCCGCCCCACACACGGCCGCGCACCCGTGGCGGAGATTGAGCTGTGCTACTTCCGCCAAGGCTCCTTCGATCCCTGGCAGCACCACCTCGAACTGACGGTCCTGCGGGATCGGTTGGTGGAAGGGGACAAGGTGATCCTGACCTGTGGCAACAGAGCGTACGGTGGCAGGGGTTGGCGCGTCCCCACCTTCCGCTTGCGCAACCTGGAGTTTGTGGTGCTGATCGATCCGGACCGGAGCGACGCCTGGCACCGGTTGTCGCCGGTGGAGGGTTTGTCCATCGTGCCCGGGCCGCCGGAGCGCCTGGTTGTCATTGCGCCCGACCACGGGTTGGTAGGTGAAACCGGGACCTTGACCATCAGGGCCGAGGATCGCTGGGGCAATGCCACCATGCCGAACCAGAAGCAGCCCACAGTCAGGGAACTGTGCCAGGACCCAGGCGGTTCGTGCCTGGGATTGGGAGAGGCCGTCGTCTGCGAAGACCCGCCCGTGTTCCAGGTTCCGGTTCGATTCACGGGAGCCGGCCTGTCCAGAGTCGAGGCTCGTCTGCCCGGCTCGGGCCTGAAGGCACTCGGCAATCCCACCCGGATTGCCGCGGAACGACCCACGTGGCGACGTTTTTGGGGGGATGTGCATTCGGGCCAAAGCGAAGTCGGATGCGGTGCCGGTTCGATGGCGGATCACCTCACCTATGCCCGGGATGCCGCCGGTCTCCAGTTCATCACGCACCAGGCCAACGACCACTACGTGTCGCGCGACCTGTGGGACTTGACCCGGACCGAGACGGAAGCCTTTCACGAACCCGGCCGATTCGTCACCTTCCTGGGCTGCGAGTGGAGCGCGCTGACTTCGGACGGTGGGGATCGCAATGTTTTCTACCGGCACGACGAGCCCCGGCTGCGCCGCTCGGGCCGGTTCTTCCAGGAGGACGAGCCGGACCCCGAACCGGACCTGACCACCGCACCGGCGTTCCTGGATGTCATGCGGCATGAACCGGTGCTGATCAACATGCACGTCGGCGGCCGTCCCACCAATCTTGACTGGCATGCCCCGGAAATCGAGCGGCTGGCGGAGATCCACTCCACCCACGGCACGTCGGAGTGGTTCGTCAAGGATGCCCTCCGCCGCGGCTACCGAATCGGAATCACGGCCGGGACCGACGGCATTACCGGCCGTCCCGGTGCCTGCCATCCGGGCTGGCGCAACAACCGGAACGTGCGCAGCGGCCTGACCGCGGTCTATGCGGAGGAACTGACGCGCACAGGCATCTGGGAGGCCCTGAATGCCCGGAGGTGCTATGCCACGTCCGGGAAACGCGTAGGCCTGTGGTTTGAGATGGACGAGCAACCGATGGGTTCGCTGCTCACCACTTCGGGTGTTCCGGAGGCCAGCATCAAGGTGAAGGGGACAGCTGCGCTGGAATCGGTTGAATTGCTGCGGGACGACAAAGAGATTTGCCAATGGCGCTTGGCGGGAACGGCTCCCGTCACCGAAGGGCGGCATCGCATCCGACTGCTGTGGCAAGGCACGGCCCGGCGCGGCACCGCACGCGCCCAGCGCGTGACCTGGGATGGCTCGCTGAACCTGGAAGGGGGCAGAGTGCATGCAGTCGAGTCGGTAAACTTCCACGGGGGCGAGGACCGGGTGGACCAACCCAACGACAACCGCGTGACTTGGCGGAACGCCACGGCAGGCAACCGCGCCGGTGTGTTGCTGGAGATCGAAGGGGACGAACACACCATGTGCAGTTTCGATTCGCCCCAGGTCCAATTCAAGTTTCCACTAACCCATATCCTTAAGGCATCCCTGGCACGGGATGCAGGTGGCTTGGACTGCAAAGTCACGGTTGGCCCGGCACCAAACAACAATGCACCCTCCAGAGCCAGCCTGACCTTCCGCGACCACGAAGCTCGGACGCGCACGCACGCTTACTGGGTGCGCGTCACCCAGATCGATCAGACCCAAGCCTGGAGCAGCCCAGTGTACGTATCCCGTTGCTAAATGTGTCCCGCCAAGTCAGTGTCTCGGCTTTTCGGGTACATAATCTCCGCTGCTGAAGAAACTTCCTGACTCGCCTTTTGTCTGCCTTGAACGGCAATAACTTTCCAGGTGGCTGCGAAATCAGACTGTGGTCTCTGAAGTCATCACGCAGGTCTCCATCACACGAAACAAGCACCCTGGCACCGGAAACACGAGCCAAGGCCACAACATGGGAATCGTTGGATTTCAGCACATGGTGATCCAACAAAAATGCTATTTCCTGATCAACCTCGCCGTCCGGAACGTTCACAATCCATCCCGCACGAATGCCTTCGGCCAACCAGGGACGCAGACTAGGTGGGTACTCGCGCGTTAAATCACCACCGATGTACATCTTGCCTCTTTGTTTTTTCAGAAGACCAATCACAATTTGAGAGATTTCCTCACTGGTATCTGTGAACCAACGCAGATTATTGGTATCCACGATTAGGCAAAACACGGCTACAGGCCCATCGACCGTGTCACTTCATCAACGAAAAAGCTGTTGTATCCAGGTGGTGCGCTGCTGACGTTACCCGAATGATCGAAACCGATATTGGCAATTCTGCTCTCCAAACCTTGCAACTCGAAGAACGCCACCGACACGTCGGTGGTTCCGATGTCGATGCGCGAGTCTCGAACTTCCATGCGGACACGATCCAGCAGGTATTGGCTGTGGGTCTCAACGATGACTTGGCCCCTTCCTCGGGCTGCCCACTGACACAGGAAGGACCCCAGTGCAGCTTGGGCTTTAGGGTGAAGGTGAATTTCTGGTTGCTGAATCAAGTGTAGGCGCACACCGGGATCGCTCAGTCGGCAAACCAATGGCAAAATCTGGCTCACGCCGTACCCTACGTCAACAAGGTTGCGCCACGGGCCAACCAAACGAGGTTGATTGGGATTACCCCTGACTCTCATCTCGAACGGACCGGTGCCCTTTCCATTTGCCATAGCGACCACATCGAATTGGCTGAACAGGCCCAGATGCTTCCCGAAAGTTTCAATGCTTGCCTTTAGCTGTCTCCAATGAGATGGATCAGTATATTTTATTGTCATTAGGTAGTTCGGAAGATTGTGTGCTACGGGGTCGATTATCGACCGCCCCACCTGGTAAATCCGCTTAGGTTGAGCTCTCAGAGGCGCCATGAATGCAATACGAAAATCACTCTCAGAAATTCTCCGAGAAGCTGTATATATTTTGTTTGGCATTGCACGGATAGTTTCTCGATCTCTCTTTTGGCATTCAGCATTGTTTTCTACTTCGTACTGAATGAGCTGCCACAGGGAGTCATTCAATGGGTTCAAATTAACAGCTAGCACGGATGCCGGGAGATCGAATTCATATACGAAGGAGATAGGTCCCTCTGGCTCGCGATACATGAATGTCACGTGCTTGGAGGCATCGCATACTTTGATTGAATATCCGTCGACAGAATACATATACGACTGAACTTCCGTATATCCATCCTTTTCATGGAACGTTGCCATGGCTTCCAGAGAGCGAAACTTGTCCAATTTATCGCTCCATGCCACTCCTGCCGTAAAACTTGTCCGCCGCCTGCCGCGCCCACCGCGGAAGTGAACCATTTCCCGGAATCCTCCCAAGTCGAAGGGCTCCGGGTTGAAGTTTGGAATCAGGTTGCGTGAGAAGAGAGCTTCCCAGAGCATGCCGATCAGTGCCATCAGTGAAGATTTGCCGGTACTGTTGTCTCCGACAAACAGTGTCAACGGAGCAAGCCTGGCGGTTTGCTCGTCACCAAAACACCTGAAGTCACTGACGGATACCGACCTCATGAATGTGGTCGGAGTGTGGTCTTGCGCGGTAGTCATTGTGCAAGTGCGTTCGCGGCCTGATGGGGATGGGTACAGAACCACCCACGCCGTAGCGTTTTGCGTGCCCTGCTGAATAGACAGCCCTCTGGTGGCTGCATTGTACTCGTCTCCCCCTTGAGGTCTGGTGCTCCGTCGTGCGAAACCGTCATTCCCCAGTGACATTCATCCCCGTGGCCTCCTCCTTCACCAGTGGCCGTACTATCCATGTCCTCCTGGTTGGTATTGCCTGCTGCATTGGCTTCAATGGGTTCTTGCACACACGGTGGTCATTTGGTGGATGGTATGGACAATGCCGACCGGTCGCGAAGGTGCACGTCCAACTGCGGGAAGGGAATGGCAATGCCCTGTTCCGCGAAGTCCTTGTGAATGTCTTGCAGGATCTCGCTGAGGGAACGCAGTCGCTGACTCGGATCATCAATCCAATACAGAATCCGGAACCGCAGGGCGGAATCCCCCAACTCGACCAGGAAGGTGTTGGGTTCGGGTTCGTCCAGGACTGCCGGGTGGTTCCGGATGCGTTCCATGAGAGCCTGGTGAACCGGTTCCACCTCGGTGCCGTAGGCCACGCTGACAAACGATTCGACGCGCAGGACGCGGTCGGACCGGGTCCAGTTGTCGAGACGCTGCGAGGTCAGAACCGAGTTCGGAAGCACCGCCTCCGTGTTGCCGAAGGTCTTGAGGATGGTGGCACGCAGGCCGGTCTCCTGAACCGTGCCCATGATGCCGTCCACCTCGATGATGTCGCCCTCGCGCACGGTGCGCTCGGTCAGAAGGACCAAGCCGGAGACGAAGTTCCCGGCCAACGATTGCAGGCCCAAACCCAGACCGATGCTCATGGCACCCAATGGAATCAGAAACACGGACAGGTCCAGACCCAGGGCGGACAGGGAGACATAGACCCCCGCCAGCAGCATGAAGCCACTGAACAGCTGAAGGCTCAGGCGCAGGGCCGTGGCCGAGATGCGCGTCCTCTCTTGCAGGAAGTTTCTGGCAACCCTCGTGGTGATCCGGGCCAGAAAATAGAAGGCCAGAACCAGGCCGACGGTGGTCAGGATGTCCGCCAGCGTCAGCGGATTCCCCCCGACCGAAGTCACCTGTTGGTTGAGAATGTTCACGATCGCGTTCACGTTGAAACCCCCACTACTTGATGGCGGACGGACGACCGGTCCCGGTCAAGAACCGGGAAGCACGGCAACTCTGGAGCTTCCTCATTGTGAAGTGAAACCGGCAGGGGTTTCAATCCGCCTTGCCAACCCGGTCGTTCGTGGCGGCTGACCGGTCGGGTGGCACAGGATGCGCCGAAAGTAACCGGAACCGTCACGATGGCTCCACGGTCGGACTGCGCCATAATGGACAGGCCTCCGGCCGCATCCGTCCAACACGGGATCCCTCCATGCAAGTTCAAGCCCCTTTGGCGCAGGGAATGATCTGCGCACCGCAACCGTACGCGGTCGATGCCGCGGTGGACGTGCTCGAACGCGGCGGCAATGCCATGGACGCCGCCATCACAGCGGGACTGGTCCAGGGGGTGGTGTCCCCTCACATGTGCGGCCTCGGCGGCTATCTGGTGGCAACGATCCACCAGCCCGGGAGTTCCGCTCCGGAATCCGTGGACGGCCCGGCCGTGGCCGGTTCCGGCACCACCCCGGACATGTGGGCGGACCGCTTCGAACGGTTTGGTCCGACTGGCTGGGGCTACATCCTGCGTGATCAGGTCAACGACTGCGGCTACACATCCATCTGCGTGCCCGGCTCGGTCAAGGGCCTGGACCACATGCACCGCAAGTGGGGCTCCCTGCCCTGGGCGGATCTGTTCGAACCGGCCGCCGACCTGGCGGAAGGCGGCTGGCGCATGATGGACCGCACGGCACGGGTCTGGCAGCGCTGGCCTGAGGCACCAGGTGGCATCAGTCCGCTGGAGGTCGTCCAGCGCAACCCAGAAGCCTCCCGCATCTTCCTGACCAAGACAGGAAAGCCACCTCTAGTTAATCAGCCCGTCAGCAATCCGGACTACGGCACATCCCTGCGGCACGTTGCCAAGTTCGGTGCCGAGGACTTCTACCGCGGCGAAATGAAGGAGCGCATGGCTGCCAACTTGGAGGCCAACGGCAGCTTTGTGACCGCCGGCGATCTGGAGGCGTACGCCCTTCCGCCATCCGTACCGGTGTGCGGTTCGTTCAAGGGCTGGGACGTGTCGACCAGTGCCCCGCCGCACGGCGGTGCCACGGTCGTGGCCATCCTGAACATCATGGAACGGCTGTGCACGGAGCCGGGTCTGGAGCCGGCCTCCCCGCGCTACCTGTACCTGCTGGCCATGGCCATGAAGGCCGCGTTTGCCGACCGCAATCCCCATATGGCGGATCCGGAGTTCGAGGAGGTTCCAACCGACTGGATGATGGATCCGGCGCGCGCCGATCACTGGGTGGACATCATCCAGCGCGGAGACCCGATCAAGGTGTCCTTCCAACCACAGGGCTCCCAGGACACGACACATGTGTCCGTGGTCGACAGGCAGGGTCTGAGCGTATCCCTGACCCATTCCCTGGGATCCGCCAGCGGGGTCGTCACCCCCGGCCTGGGGTTCATGTACAACAACTCCATGGTGAACTTCCATCCCCTACCGGGACATCCCAACTCCATTGCCCCCGGGAAAGGCCGTACCACGGGCATGAGCCCCACGATTGTCACCCGCGGGGGACTACCCCGCCTGATCCTGGGCGCCCCCGGTTCCACCATGATCATCACCAGCGTGGCCCAGGTGCTGCTCAACACCCTGCTCTGGAACATGAACGTCGAGGAGGCTGTGAATGCCCCGCGCCTCGACTGCCAGGGGGACCTCATCCGCATGCATGCCCGGTTTCCCAGGCAAACGGTGGAGCGTGTCGCGAACATGCATCCAGCGGAGAGGACGGGCTACAGTCGCGGCGGTTTCGCAATCGTGCATGCGATTGCCATCGACAAAGCGGGTTCGGTGACCGGAGTTGCGGATCCGGGAGCCGACGGCATGGCCGTGGCCGTCTAACGGCAAGCCGGCACCCGGTATGCGAATCGACTATCGGGTCTCGGGGGTCCGCACAGCTAGAATCGGGGAATAGGTACTCACAGGAACACCCCTCCATGCATCTTTCCGACTTGGACCTCAAGGCTGTCAACACCATCCGTATGCTCGCGGTCGACGCGGTCGAGCAGGCTGCCTCCGGGCACCCGGGCATGCCCATGGGCATGGCCCAGACGGCCTATGTGCTCTGGACCCGGTACCTGCGGCACAGCCCCAGGCATCCGGACTGGCAGGACCGCGACCGCTTCGTGCTTAGTGCCGGACACGGATCGATGTTGCTCTATGCCCTGCTGCACCTGACGGGCTACGACCTGCCACTGGACGAGTTGAAGAACTTTCGGCAATGGCAGAGCCGTACGCCGGGCCATCCCGAGTTTCGCCACACGGCGGGAGTGGAAACCACAACCGGACCGCTGGGCCAGGGGTTCGGCAACGGCGTGGGCATGGCCCTGGCCGCGGAGTGGCAGGCAGCCCGTTACAACGAGAACGACTTCCCGGTGGTAGACCACCACATCTACGGAATCGTGTCCGACGGGGATCTGATGGAAGGCGTGGCCAGTGAGGCGGCCAGCCTGGCTGGCCACCTGCAGCTGGGTCGGATCATCTACCTGTACGACGACAACCGGATCACCATCGACGGTGCCACGGATCTATCCTACTCGGAGGATTGGGCTGACCGCTTCGCAGCCTACGGCTGGCATGTCCAGCAGGTGGACGGCATGGATGACGCAGGCGTGGCGACGGCCATCGAAGCGGCACAGGGCGATTCGAGGCCCAGCATCATCGGCTGCCGCACGACCATCGGCTACGGCAGCCCCAACAAGGGCGGCACATCGGACTCCCACGGTGCCGCATTGGGCGCGGAAGAAGTGGTCCTGACCCGTGCCGAACTGGGCTGGACGGACGAACTGTTCCATGTTCCAGAGGACGTGGCGGCACACATGGGGCGGGCGGTCGAGAACGGAGAGAAAAAGGTACAGGCGTACCACGACCTGTTGGGCCGGTACGCGAAGGCCCATCCTGAGAAGGCTGCGGAACTGAAGCTGGCCCTAAGCGGCGATCTGCCGGAGGGATGGCAGAAGACCCTTCCCGAATTCGCGCCCGGCAAAGGCGATGCCACGCGCAACACGTCCGGCAAGGCCCTCAACGCCGTTGCAGAAGCGGTCCCCTGGTTGATCGGCGGTAGCGCAGACCTGGCCGGCAGCAACAAGACGGACATCGATTCGTCCGACGACTTCCTGGCCTCCAACCGGCAGGCGCGCAACCTGCGTTTCGGCGTGCGCGAGCACGGCATGGCGTCCGTCCTGAACGGCATGGCCCTGCACGGGGGTGTGATCCCCTACGGCGGAACGTTCCTGGTCTTCACCGACTACCTGAGGGCCAGCCTGCGGTTGGCAGCCCTGATGGGGCTGCCCGTCGTTTATGTCATGACCCATGACAGCATCGGCCTGGGAGAGGATGGTCCAACGCACCAGCCGATCGAGCACCTGGCCATCCTGCGCGCCACCCCCAACCTGACCCTGATCAGACCGTGCGACGGCACCGAGACCGCCAGCGCCTGGCGCATCGCGCTGGAGAACCGGAACGGCCCCACCGTGCTGGCACTGACCCGGCAGACTGTGCCGGAGTGGCCGCACGAGGATGCGGAAGGCGGTTATCTGCCGGCCGCGGCCCGGGGCGCCTATGTGCTCTGGGATACGGAGGGCGCGCCCGACATCGTGCTGATCGCCAGCGGCAGCGAAGTGGCCATCGCGATGGAAGCCGCCGACTCCCTGTCCGATCAGGGGATCGCGGCCCGCGTGGTGTCGATGCCCAGCTGGGAACTGTTTGGCGCGCAGGACGCGGCGTATCGGGCGGAAGTCCTGGGCGCAGGCGTGCCGCGGCTGGCGGTGGAGGCGGCCGCCACCTTGGGCTGGGAACGCTGGGTCGGCAATGATCCGAAGGCCGGGGCGGTGATCGGGCTGGATCACTTCGGCGCCAGTGCGCCTTTCGAAGTGCTCTACGAGAAGTTCGGCTTGACCTCGGCCAACGTGACGGCCAAGGCGCTGGACCTGTTGGGACGGGCCTGATGCACAGTCCAAGCCCATCGTCGGTTTTGACAGACCTGCTGGCGGCGGTGCGCAGCACGCGCCAGAATCATGCCTGGGAGCATGCCACACTGCATGTGCTGGGCGGTCGGGGGCAGATACGGCAAGCCAGCGGACTGAGCGACCCGTCGGGCTTCACCCTGTTCGGGGAAATGTCGGTCGAAGACGTGGACCAGGCGGTGGTCGACGCCCAAGCGGCGATTGACGAGGGGCGCCGCGGGTTGGCGATCCATCCGGACTGTGGCACCAACCTGGTGGTGCAGGCGCTGCTGTCGGTGCTGGTGATGCAATTCCTGGGTCGGCCCGGACGTGGATTCTCCATGGCCCGGTTTATCGCCGGCCTGCTGTCGATGACGGCCCTGAGCATGGCGGCCAAGGTGCTGGGTCCCCGATTGCAGACCGTGACCACCCTGGCGGACCTGCGGGATCGAGAGGTGACCGAGGTGTATGCCCTGCGGGTTTTCGGCAAGCCGGCCGTGCGGGTCTCGGTCGGGGCCCGGATGTGATCCACCTGTGCGCCGGAGCGGACCCGTTCCGCTACCAGTTGTTCCTGAGGGACTTGAAGGCCGGCCTGGATCCGGCCATGGCGGATTTCAACTACGTGGAACTGGAGGCGCCGGGCGCGTCGCTGGAGGACATTCAGCGGGAGATTCAAGCCCTGCCGGTGATGGCGGACGAGCGGATTGTGGCGGCCCACAAGGTTTGGACCGCCTTCGCGGATTCGGTCCGGCGGTCCAGAACCCAAGGCCGGGAAACATTGGCGGAACGGTGGCAACTGGGCCTGACGGCACTCGCCGGCATGCCCGCAACCACGGTTCTGGTGCTGTACGAACCGGACCTGAAGCCCGATTTCAAGGCCATCCGCGAACTGCCGGCTCCGGCCGGTGGCCTGGCAGTGCCGACCATCGAGGACCTGGAGAGGGAAAAAAAGCTGCGCCGGGAGAACCTTGCGGCACCCAAACGCAATGAGATGCGCAGTTGGGCCGAATTCCGATGCAGTGAAAAGGGACTGCAGATGGAGGGCGCGGCGGTAAACGAACTGGTCCGGCGCGCCAGCAGCGACCTGCGCAACCTGGATCAGGAGTTGGACAAGCTGTCCGCCCATGCCAAGGGGGAACCCATCTCCCTTGAGGCCGTACGGGAACTGGTGCCCGACTACAGCGAGGACTTCATCTTCGCCCTGAGCAATGCGGTCTTCCAACAACAGAGGGACGAGGCCATGCGCGTCCTGAGCCATCTCCTGTCCCAGGGCCTGCATCCGATCCAGATTTTGGCGACCCTTGGTGCCCAGGCGCGTATGCTGGCCGCCGTACGCCTTTCCCACGAGAGTCCCGATGCCATTGCCAAGGCAATGAAGGTCAAGCCCTATGCCGTACAACGCTCCATGCACAACGCGGCACGACTCTCACCAGACCAGGTCCGGGCAATGATAGACATGTTGCTGGAAGCTGATCTGAAGATGAAGTCCACGCCGCATGCCGAGGCAGTCCTGGAGGCTCTGGTGGGCCGCCTGGTTTCGCCGGAAACCTGGCTGCAGGCATAGGACTGCAGATTCCGGGGCGGCACTCCGCGGCAACCATGGTTCTGCGGCGGTTGGAACTGAGACAGTTCCGCAACTTCCGGCACGTGGAGCTGGACTTCACGGCGCCTTGCACACTGGTGCAGGGACCCAACGGAGCCGGCAAGACCAACCTGCTCGACGCCATCTGCTTCCTGGCCCTGAGCAAGTCGCTGCGATCGCAAACCGACCGGCAGTCGATACACGACAGCCTGGACCCCAAGGAACCGAAGTATTTCGACCTGCGCGCCGAAACGGAGAACGCAGCCGGCACGGGGCATGTCCTCCGCGTGTTCTTCGGCACCGGCCGGCTGGGCCCGCCCATGGCCAAGCACCTCTTCCTGGACGGTGCCGAAATCGCTGCCGCGCACATACTGGGACACCTGAAGGTGGTACTGGTGGAGCCGGAGGACACCCGACTGGTGTCCGACGGTCCAAAGCTGCGACGCCGGGCGCTGGACGTAGCCTTGTGCCAACTGGACGCGCAGTACATGCATCATCTGGTCCAGTATCGCAAGGTACTGGCGAATCGAAACGCCCTCCTGGCCCAGTGTCGAGGAAGGATGGCAACGCCGCCACCGACATTCACGCGGCAGATGGCGTTTCTGGACGAACAGCTGGCTGAGGAAGGGGTACAGGTCATGCGGCGGCGGGCCGCGTGGATTCAAAAGGTGTCCAAGCATGCCGAGCAGACCCAGGCGCAACTGACCGCCAACGGCGACGTGCTGTCGGTGCGGTACCGACCGTCGGCCGCCGTAGACTTCGAAAATGGAGAAGTGACGCCCCAAGCGAGCGACGAGGCAGAGGGTGAAACGCAACGGAAGCAGTTCCGGTGCGCGCTGGAAGCGGTGCTGGGCACCGAACTGGAACGGGGCCATACCATGGCGGGGCCGCATCGGGACGACGTGGTGTTCCTCAACGACGGCAGGTCCTTGGGGAAGTTCGGGAGTCGGGGCCAGCAGCGGACGGGCATCCTGGCCTGGCGGCTGGCGGAGGCACAGGCCATTCGGGAACTCACCGGCGAGTTTCCGCTGCTGCTACTGGACGACGTGATGAGCGAACTTGACACAAGCCGGCGCATGCGCGTGTGCGAGGCCATGGCCGATGCCGCGCAGGTGGTAGCCGCGACCCCTGACTGGGGGCACTATCCGGAGGCGATGAGGGGCACGGCACAGTGCCTTGAGATTCGCGATGGAGTGCTGGCGCCGACTTAGCTCGACTTTGTACAAAGTCGAGCTTAGCGGACGGGACGCCCTGAGGTTTGAGGCCATCGGGTTGACCGCAGGTTGCCCAAAACCGGCACCCGGACCGGAGACGGTTCCAACCCGGCAAAGGATTGACGACGTTTTGGGACCCTTCGGGTTGCTCGATCCGGCAATCCATCCCGGGCGGGCAGACGGAGTCCCACCTCAGAAAAGCAGCTTGGTTCGGGTCCGCAAACTGGCGGACAAGACATACAACACCATCAGCACCGTCGTCCCAGCATTGAACCGTAATACCAATCCATTACAATAGCATTACTTGATATGTGGACGGTTGTACCGGGAGGAACGGCCATGGCTCGCAAGACGGCGATCGTCTGGGCGGTTGAGGACACGGCGGCCGCCCTGCATGCGCAGTACCGGGCCGAGCCCGTGGCCGAAGTACGCACGCGTCTGCATGCGCTGTGGCGGTTGCGTCTAGGGGAGGGGCCGACGGCGGTGGCGGC
>JAAXGZ010000106.1 GCA_012271135.1 Caldilineales bacterium
GCCATGGTGTTCCAGAGCTACGCGCTCTATCCCCACATGAGCGTGTTCGACAACATGGCCTTTGGCCTCAAGCTGCGCAAGACTCCCAAGGCGGAAATCCAGCAGAGGGTGCAGGCGGCTGCGGCCGACCTGGGCATCGAAGAGCTGCTGGACCGCAAGCCCAAGCAGTTGTCCGGTGGTCAGCGTCAGCGTGTGGCAGTCGGCCGCGCCATTGTGCGCGATCCGGCAGTGTTCCTGTTCGACGAGCCCCTCTCCAACTTGGATGCCAAGTTGCGCGTGGAAACACGGGCCAACCTGACCCGCCTGCACGCCGATCTGGCCACTACCTTCATCTACGTGACACACGATCAGGTCGAGGCCATGACCATGGCCAGCCGGATCGCCGTCATGCGCTTGGGCGTGCTCCAGCAGTTGGACACTCCCCAGAACCTGTACCAGCACCCGGCCAACGTATTCGTGGCCGGTTTTATCGGCAGTCCGTCCATGAACTTCTTTGATACCACGCTGGTGGAGAAGGACGGCAAGGTTATGGTGAACACGTCAGGTTTTGAGCTGGAAGTGCCGGAACCCAAGGCGACGGACTGGCGCCCGCACACAGGCAAGCAGCTCATTCTGGGCATCCGCCCCGAAGACATCCATGCCCGCGAGTTCATTCCACCGGGAATTCTCGAGTCGGACATGGAGGCCGAGGTGGACGTGGTCGAGCTCATGGGACACGAGATTTTCCTCTATCTCAAGACGAAGGACGAGAAATCCTTCATCGCCCGGGTGGATCCCCGGACCCGCCAGACGCGCGGCGACCAGATCGAGCTTGCGGTCAACATGGCCAACGCACACATCTTCGATCCCGAGACCGAGGTCTCGCTGGCTGGCTGAGCAGGCCGACCACAAAAGGAAAGGCCGGGCTGCACAGCCCGGCCTTCTTGCTTCAGAGGCTGCAGGCGTTCGGGACCGGGTACTGATTCCCAACGGTCCGGTCCGATGTGGGAATCGAGGCCGGCTGCCGCGGCTGTCGCGGACTTATACTGCCTCGCGGGTTCGTGCCGGGCAGGGGGTAGCCGCTGTCGGTTACCGCACTTTACCGTCCGCATGGAGCGTCTTGGTTCAGTCGAGGGACCCATACCGTGGATGCACGCAATCTCTATGCCGCCCTAGCCCAGCCGGGCGGCCACATCGTGTTGCTGGTCATGGACGGCCTGGGAGGCCTGCCTTCCCCGGACCATGGCGGGACCGAACTCGAATGTGCCGCGACGCCGAACATGGACCGGCTGGCCGCGGAGGGCATGACGGGCTTGAGCATTCCCGTCAGGGTTGGGGTCGAACCGGGCAGCGGACCGGCGCACTTGGCACTTTTTGGCGTGGACCCGGTCGAGCATGAGATTGGCCGCGGTGTGTTGGAGGCGCTGGGGATCGACTTTTCCCTGGGTCCCCAGGATGTGGCGGCCCGGGGCAACTTCGCCACCGCGGCGCCCGATGGCACGATTCTCGATCGCCGGGCCGGTCGTATCCCGACGTCCGAGTGCGAACGGTGTGTCGCACTGTTGCAGGAGGCAACGCAGGATTGTTTGCCGGGCGTTGAGGTGTTCGTGCGGCCGGTCAAGGATTACCGCTTCGTGTTGGTTCTGCGCGGCCAGGGTCTGGGTGGCGAACTGACGGAGACCGATCCGGGCGTTGTCGGAAAGCCGCCGTTGCCGGTCGTCGATGCCAGTGGGACGAACGCCGGACAATACACTGCGGATCTGTTTAATCGCTGGCTGGCCGTGGCCCGGGAGGCATTGCGCGGCGAGCCGGCCGCCAACAGTCTCAATTTGCGGGGTCTGGCCAAGGATCCGGGCGTTCCGTCGCTGGCGGAGTCCTGGGGCTTGGAGGCAGGCGCGGTCGCGGTCTACCCCATGTATCGCGGGGTGGCGCGCCTGGTCGGCATGGAGCCCATCGAATTCGAAGGCGAAGAACCCGCCGACGAAATCAGGGCCGTGGCCGATCACTGGGACCGCAAGAATTTCTTCTTCGTACATGTCAAGAAGACGGACAGCTATGGCGAGGACGGCAACTTCGACGGCAAGGTAGCCGTGATTGAAGCCGTGGACGCCGCCATTCCGGACCTGATGGCGCTGGAACCCGATGCCGTGGCCATCACGGGGGATCACAGCACCCCGGCGGTCCTGCGCAGCCACAGCTGGCATCCGGTGCCCACCCTGCTGTGGGCCCGGAACGTCCGGCCCGACTCGGTGCGGGCGTTTGGCGAACAGGGGTGTGCGGCGGGAAGCATGGGCCTGTTCCCGGCCACGGACCTGCTTCCGCAGTTGATGGCGCATGCCGGCCGCCTAAAACGATTCGGTGCCTGACGGCGGCAACGGGCACTCCGGGCCCATGCATGCGGCCGGGCCGGAAGGTCTATTGGCGGCCATCGCCCGGCGATTGGCGCGCGCCGAGGGATCCGTTTGCCTGACGGGAGCCGGAGTCAGTGCGGAATCGGGCATTCCCACGTTTAGGGATGCGGCGACGGGATTGTGGTCCCGCTTCGACCCCGAACAACTGGCCTCGGTCGACGGGTTTCGGAACAACCCGAACCTGGTCTGGCGCTGGTACCGCGATCGGGTCAGGACCGTGCAGGATGCACAGCCCAACCCGGGCCACGTGGCCCTTGCGCGCCTGGCACGGATCCTGGATGGATTCACGACCATCACGCAAAACGTGGACGATCTTCACGAGCGCGCCGGATCAGCAGATGTTGTTCATCTACACGGACGGCTGACGGCTTATCGCTGCCTCGAGTGTGGAATGCCGGTCCCATTGGACCTGGCGCAGCGGTTGGCGGCCGAACCTCCGGTGTGTGCGGCTTGTGCAGGGTTGATCAGGCCGGGCGTGGTCTGGTTCGGCGAACTGCTGGACGCGAACCTCTGGGAACGAGCCTATGCGGCCTGCCAACGGGCCCAAGTCATGCTGGTGGTCGGAACCAGCGGTCTGGTCTGGCCGGCGGCGGAGCTGCCGCTGCTGGCCCGCCGAGCGGGGGCGCACGTTGTGGAAGTCAATCCGGAGGACACCGAGTTGACCGGTTGGGCCGATACGTGTGTACGCGGGCGATCGGGAGAGGTTCTCCCTGTGCTGGCCGACCAGGTTGAGCGGATGGTGTCCTGAGGCGCGTTGTGCCCAAGGGGGTGTCGCCCAGCCCCTATAATGTCGGCGGGTTGGCATGTGTCCCGGTGGGCACCCTGGTCTTCAACACCAGTGGCAGGCAGTGCTGAGCTGGCTGCGGTGGGTTCGACTCCCATGCCAACTCGTGGTTTGACGACCATGCCGCGACGCAGGCATCGACGATTCGTCTGTTCGCTGCCTGTGCCAGCCGGGCTGCCAGCGCGTCAGCCGTGTTCCGCCTGCCAACCGCAGGGGATGCCGCGGTTGGCCAAGAGTTGTTTGGCCCAGCGACAGCCAACCACCCGCGGGATCGGCCAGGGTTGTAATCCAGTGCCGTTCCAGGAACGGCGCTGCCACATTGCCCCAGGCCGCGACGACCGGCCCCGTCATCGACAGCGCCGCCTGCACAAACTCTTGGTTGATGGGATCGTTGGAATGGTCTCCCCGACAACGAAGCCATGCCGCGAGTTCCCTTGAGTCCGGTTCGATCCGGCTGAACAGGTTGACGATTCGACAGCCGCCGTAACCGTGGTGTTGCGAGAAACCAACGACGCGGCGGATGGTTTGATCGTGTCTCACGGCATTGGCCCGGGAGGGATTCAGCATCAACCAGGTGAGCGCAGGCCGAGACACATCCCAAACCCGCGTCAGGCGGTACCGGCGCGATCGATCGGCATTGAAGGTTGCGGCGCCGTGAACAAATTTCATGTGCTGCCTTATCTGCCGCCAGAGACGCCGACCCGGAACCTCGCCTACAATGGGCCAATGCCGATAGACCAAGGCCCGGGCCGCCGGCCCCGCCGTGCTTCGGCCACCGGACGGTTACCACTTCTGTAGGGATGGACTACCGGTGTCGGTCCGGCAGACTCCTCACAGTTCGTCAAGTTTATGGAACGTCCGAACCATGCCCCGGCTGTTGGCGCCTGAATTCACGGTGGTTGCCGAATCACCCGATCACCGCCACCACTACACCGGCTCCCCCTGCCTCATCGCGGATGGGCCAGAGCGACTGCTGTGCAGTTGGGAATGGTTCCAGCCGCCACCGGTCACCGAGACCATACCCAATCAGCTGCACATCGCGGCCAGCGAGGACCACGGCCGGACTTGGCGTGTGCTGTCCCGGCAAGACATGACCTGGCCCTCCCTGTTCAAGGTGGAGGATGCCGTCTACTTGCTGGGCAGCCGCCGCATGACTCGGGAAATCGTAATCCAGCGGTCCTTGGACGGAGGGGCTTCCTGGACGCCGGAGTCCGTGTTGTTCAAGGACCGCTATCACGGTGCCGCCACCAATATCCTGCATCACAACGGTCACGTGTACCGGGCCTACGAAACCTGTCCTCTGGATCGACCCGGCGGCCGGGGCCGCAGCGACTGGCATTCGCTGGTGGTGGCTGGGAACCCCGGCGGAGACCTCCTGTCCCCCGCCAGCTGGCGCATGTCCAATCATCTGCCGTTTCCCGGCGTGCCCGATGTCCTGCACGGGCGGCACCGGGAACCCGACTATCCCAGGCGGGTCATGGAGGACTGTTGGCTTGAGGGCAACATCGTGTGTGTCGACGGGGAGCTCCGCAACATCCTGCGAACCTGCATTGATGGCTACTCGACCGGCAGCATCGCCGCCGTCAATCGGGTGCATGACACGAACACTGGTCTTGTCTGCGAATTCATGCAGTACTCGGCCATGCCAGGTGCCCAGTGCAAGTTTCAGATTGTGCACGACCCACCCAGCCATCTGTTTTGGACCGCGGCCAACCTGCAAACCTGTTCGTGGCACGATTGGAACACGTTCCAGGCACGCACACAGGCCGGCCCACCCGGCAACGAACGCCGCATTCTGGCGTTGCTGTACAGCCTGGACGCGATCAACTGGCTGCAGGCCGGGGTGGTGGCCATGAGCCGAAAGCCGCTGGAGGCGTTCAGCTATGCCTCCATCCTCCCGCACGGATCGGACCTGCTGATTCTGTCGCGCACATCTCTGGGCGGCATCAACCAGCACGATACCAACCTAGTGACCCTGCACCGGGTGCCGCGTTTCCGAGAGCTGGCGCTGGACCTCACCTTGGACCTGCCGTAAACCGCCATTGCCACGAGGAACGAAGACATGCCCAGACTCAACGGTGGACAAGCCCTTATTCAGTCTCTGGCAGCACTGGGGGCCGACATGGTCTTCGGCGTGCCCGGCTGGGGCCAGTACGAAGCCGTGGATGCCCTTTGGCAGCACCCCACGGTCCGGTATGTATCGGTGCGGAATGAATTGGACTCCACCTTCCTGGCGGATGCCTATGCCCAGGTATCCAACAGGCCGGCCGTGGCCTTGGTGGTTCCGGGACCCGGCCTGCTGTATGCCGGCGCCGGCCTAGCCTCGGCCTTTGCCAATTCGTCGCCGGTTTTGGTGGTGACCAGCGCCAACACCAATCCTGTGTTGAACTACCGGCAACTGGAGTTGA
Organism: Caldilineales bacterium; assembly: GCA_012271135.1. Taxonomy (GTDB): domain Bacteria; phylum Chloroflexota; class Anaerolineae; order Caldilineales; family Caldilineaceae; genus Bin34. The sequence continues at coordinate 5,583 of JAAXGZ010000106.1, forward strand.
CCACGTTGCGCACCATGACCAAGTGGACGGGCATGGCCCAGGCCGTGGCCGATATTCCCGACCTAGTCGCGGAAGCTTGGTGCCAATTATCGACCGGACGACCGCGCCCGGTCGGGCTCGTGGTGCCCCACGAAGTCCTGGCCGCCAGCGACGAGGTGGCGTTGCCGGCCTCCCCGTCGGAGTCGACCCGACCCATTGCCAATGGGGTTGACACTGCTGCTGCACGCATTGTGGAGGCCCGCCGCCCCCTGCTTTGGGTCGGTTCCGGCGTCCGCTGGTCGGGTGCCGAGGACACTCTGCGGGCCTTTGCCCAACGGCTGTGCATTCCGGTCACCACCACCCGTCGCGGCAAGGGTTTGGTGGACGAGGCAGGTCCGCTGGGTCTGGGGTACCCGGAGATGCGCTATGGTCCCGTGAAGGAGTGGATCAACCGGCGGGATCTGGTGATTGCGGTCGGAGTTGGCCAAGACCTGAGCCATCTTTCGGTTCCGGTCGTGCAGATCGACATCGACGCCTTGCAGCCGGAACGATCCGCTGCCAACACCCTTTTTCTGCACGGGGATGCCAAGGCCACCCTGGAGGCCCTGGATGCGCGAACATCCGGATTCGCGGACCGCTCCGATGCCGCGGCAGCACGCGATCTCGAGACGATAAGTCATCTGAAGACGGAACGATTCGCGCCGGATCGTCAGCTGGAACCACAGCACTCGCTGATGCAGGCGATTCGCCGCGGGGCACCCAAGGAGGCGGTCATTATCCAGGGCATGACCCAGATGGGATATTACAGCCGCAACTACCTGTCGGTGCCAGCGGAGGGGCGGTATCTGACTTCCTCAACTCAGATCACACTGGGTGCCGCCTACCTGTACTCCTTGGGTGCCAAGCTGGCCGCGCCGGATCGGCCGGTGGTGGCCGTATCCGGTGACGGAGGCTTTCTGTACGGTGCCCATGCCATGGCCACGGCGGTGCAGGAAGGCATTCACTCAGTGGTCCTGGTGTTCAACGACAACGCCTACGGCAACGTCCTACGCGCCCAGCGGGAGGAGTTCGACGAGAGGGTGATCGGCACCCGCCTGCACAACCCGGATTTCCCAGCCATGGCCCGGACCTTTGGCGCCCGGGGCCTGCGCGCCGAATCTCCGGAACAACTGGAACTGCTGCTGCGGGAGGCGGTTCAGACGGAAGCCCACACGGTGATAGAGATTCCGGTCGGTGAAATGGAACGGGCCTACTGACCAATTCCAGTTGCCTCCCCATTGTCTTTCTTCGGAGTGAATTTCATGCCCGTTGTCCTTGCGAGTCCCGTTTCACCTCCGACTTGGGCGCTGTTCCAGCGACAACTACTGAGGGAGACCAGTGAAGCGTGCCGTGTGTTTCATGCCAAGTACTTCGACCAGCAAGGATTCCTGGAGTGCGTGCCCCGTTGGGGCGGGGACGACGGACCGGACGATGCCGCCGAGAATCTGCTCAATTGGACGATGCTGCATGCCCTGGGCGCCCCGGACTGGCTGCTGACGTTGTATCGACACGGCTGGGAAGGTCATTTGCGCCAGTACACGGAAGCCAGGACGTCGGAAGTTCCGTTTGCGCGCGACGGGATGTATTACAAGGAATTTCCGGTCATGTTTGACTGGTTCCACAACGGGGAGGGATACAGTGCATTCTTTCTGGAAGGCCTCTGCGATCCCGACAACCGGGAGTTCAGGCGGCGGACCCGCCGTTTTGCCGGCTTCTACCTGGGGGACGAACCGGGCGCGGACAACTTCGATCCCGCACTGTGCCTGGTGCGCAGCATGTTCAACGGCAGCCGGGGTCCCCTGCTGCGCAAGGCCACGGCGTTGGACTGGGCCGGGGATCCGATCGAAATAGAGGGTCGGTTTCGGCCCGGACACGGTGAGACAAGCTATGCCCAGATGCTGGAGCACTTTGCCGAGTACAACGACGTTGACGGCGACAGTCCCCTCAATTTCGGAATTACGACGCCCATGTTGAATGCGTTCATGCTGGATGGGGAACCGCGCTACCGCGACTGGATCACCGCCTACATGGACAAGTGGGTGGAGCGCACGGAGGCCAACGGCGGTATCATCCCCACGATTGTGGGCACCGACGGCGTGGTTGGTTCCCCTTGCGGGGGCCGCTGGTACGGAGGCGTCTATGGCTGGGGCTTTACCGTATCGGTACCCGGCAGCAACAGCAAGGCGCACCGGCCATTCTTCAGCCACCGCGCCGCGTACGGATTTGGCAATGCCCTGTTGCTGACCGGCGATCGCCGCTATGTGGAAACCTGGCGCGGTGTCATTCAGGCGGTCAACGCCAACAGTCGGCAGGGACCGAACGGCGCCGAATATCCTCGGATGTTCGGCGACGACGGCTGGTACGAGTACCGTGCCGACCCGTTTCAGGACGGGGCGGAGGAGATTCTGTACTGGTCCCACGACGCAACCGGATTGCCCGCAGCGACACGGTCCGGGTGGAATCGGTTCTTGGCCGGGAACAATCCGGGCTGGCCCGAGGAGATACTGCGGCGGGATCTGGAAGAGGTCCGCAACCGCATGGAGGGTGTGCGGGCGGATCCATCGACCCCGGACACGCGTCTGTCCGACGACATGAACCATCTCAATCCGGCCTGCACCGAGGCTTTGACTTGCACCATGCTGGGCGGTCTGCCCACCGGACGCGTCGGGTATCCGTTGCACTGCCAGTTGCGCTACTTCGATCCGGAGGCGCGTCGGGCCGGCCTGCCGTCCGATGTGGCTTCGCTGGTGCATGCGATGGATGCCGAAGGGATCGAAGTGGAACTTGTGAACCTGAATGTCAGGGAGAGGCGCACCGTCCAGGTGCAGTTGGGTGCCTATGGTGAACATGCCGTCTCGGACCTGCGGCTTGTGGACGGCAGGCAGGTTGATTGGGAAACGCTGGGCGAACGGGACTCGGTATTTGAGGTTGTGCTGGAACCGGGATGCGGGGGCCGGTTGGCTCTGGGCCTGTCCCGGTACTGCCGGTGGCCAACCTTGGCGTTGCCCTGGCGGCGGCACGGGTCGCGCGAGCGAACCGGATCCCGTACCTGCTGAGCCGGGCGTGGCGTGGGTGCGATATACCGGACCGGCAAACTTTGCCCGAACGTTATTGACGGAGCAGAGCAACCGTGTCAACCACATCCTTGCAATCACCCGACCTGAACACCGCGGGCCGCGGGTGGGATTCGGATTTCAGGGCCTTTGAACAGGCTTCGCCGACCAGGGTGGTGCACCGCATCCAGGATTTCGTTGGTACCCACTCCCTGTCGGAATACCGGTCGTGGACTTCAACCGTGCCGCACCTGCAGCGCGAAGTTGGCGAGGTGGTGCGCTACGACGGTGCAGCCGGCGGTTACACGGCCGTGCTCGAATACCAGTTGCCCCTGGAGGCGCGCCGTATCGACGCGGTCTTCCTTTTGCATGACGGAGTGGCGGTCATTGAGCTTAAGGGCAAGGCAGCGGCCACGACGGTGGATGTTGACCAGGCCCATGCCTATGCTCGGGACCTGGTCAACTATCACAGGGACTGCCATCAACGTCGGGTTGTTTCCATTCTGGTGCCGACGAAGATGCAAGGCCCTGTCCAACGCACCGGGCATGTCCACGTCTGCCCACCGCACAGATTGGACGAATTGTTGGCCGCAGTGGATTCGAAATCCCGGCTGGACCGGCTGGAATCCGAACGGTTTCTGTCCGCGGACGCTTATCGTCCCCTGCCGAGCCTGATTCAGGCGGCCCTCTGTTTCACAGTCGCCGGGTACCGAGGTTGTGGCGTTCCCTCGCCCACACGGATGTAGCCGTTGACGGCATCCACGACATCGTCCGGGAGGCGGCGGCCACGCGGACTCGCAGGCTGGTTCTGGTCACGGGTGTGCCAGGAGCCGGCAAGACACTGGTGGGCCTGCGAATGGTCCATTCCGAGGAACCGGATCGGCTGGCCAGACGGGATGCCCCGTCCTCAGCCATATTTCTCTCCGGCAAGGGTCCGCTGGTGCAGGTTTGCAGTACCAACTGAAGAGCGCAGGTGGTGGTGGACGCGCGTTTGTCCGCAGTGTCAAGGACTACGTCAGGACCTATGGCCGCACTGGCGGCAGCGTGCCTGATCACCATGTGATCGTGTTTGACGAGGGGCAGCGTGCGTTTGACGCCCCCAAGGTGGCTGACGCCCACAAACTACCTCCGGCGCAGGCGATGTCCGAACCCCAGGAGTTCGTTGCCATCGCGGAGCGGGTGTGTAGTGATTGGCCTGATTGGGTCGGGCCAGGAAATCCATATCGGTGAGGAGGCGGGAATTGGACAGTGGGCGGATGCCGTTCGCGGGACCGGCGACGCGGGCTCATGGACGGTGCACGGACCTCCCGGGATCCAGCCCGAGTTCCCCGACCTGCAGTTCCGGGCCGATCAAAAACTTTTCCCTGGACACTGCCCTGCGGGCACACCTGGCCGCTGATCTTAACCTCTCTCTTTGTGGATGGTTTGATCAATGCCGAAGAACCCAAGGACGAGGCGCTGTTGTCACAGTTGGCCGGGAGACTGGAGCGGAACGGATACCATCTGTGCCTGTGCCGCGACCTGCGCGTCGGCAAGGCCTATCTGCGGGACCGTCGAGCGCAACGGCGGACCCACCGCACGGGCCGCCGACAGCGCTCCGTGTGCTACGACATCTCCAGCCTGCCTGTGGATGCCGGGAAACTGCCGGTCCTCGTCCGCGGCCACTGGGGCGTGGGAACGGCCTGCACCGCACCTTGGACATGTAGTCCTGGGAGGACGACTGTCGCCTGCCCAGGGACCACGCCCCGGCCGTGATGGGCCTCCTCAGACGAGCTTCCCTGAACATGGTGTGGACGGTTCAACAGAATTTCAGACCGGATCTGTCCATCGGATTGCTGCGGGACAAAATCGGACACAATCCGGCCCTGCTGGCTCCGATCCTGGCTTGACGGCGACGTTTCGGTTGCCCTGGCTATCCACCAATTATGAAAGGTGTAAATTACCAATACCACCAATACAAAAAACACGAATCCCCCGGCACATTTCAACAGAAAGAAAAGGGTTTCTTCTGTCCAATCTCTTTTATTCGATTTGTTATTTTCTGACACAACCTGCATCTCCCTAATACAGTGCCGATACCTGAACAGGTACTGGTACTGGGGGTTAATCAATGTTTGAATAACTTATTCAGGCCAAACCGTACATCGAATCCAGTGGTTCTCATACTATAAGTCAGAAAACGGTACCAAAACCGAAATTCTGCTGTGGCCCGCCATTTATACCCATCTACCTGATAGTCGTCTTTTTCCAAATGGGTTATCCACATTTCCTGTACCCAGTCTTGCCCTAGCAACCATGTGTGCAATTCTACATCATAGCGTGTCAAATCCACGTAGGCGGGTTTGTTGTTGAATGTTCCTAAAGTGAGAGCAAGGTGTTGGAAAATGGCCGCAAATGAACCAAAGTTGTGACGGCAACTACGGTCCTCGGAATTTCCGTACGCCACAGCCCCGTTGGGTTGTGCGGAATCCATTTCCTGGGAATAGTTTAACCCCTGAATGGTGGCAATAGCCGCCATCAATTCCGTACGGGTGGGAAGAGTTGTGGGGTTGGTAGCTTGGAACCCCAACCCATTTTCTTCTGCCAAGATAACAGCTTCAGACAACGCAAGAACCGGTTCTTCCTGTACCGGTTCCGTAGTATCGCTGGGTAGCGTACACCGGGGTTACCCCCAGTGCCACCAAGGCGATGAACGTAAGAAAAGTCAACCACATCTTCATGTTTGTCTTCCAAACAAAATTTCCACCAAAAGGTGGGGGAGGATGAAAAGACATGAATGGTAAGGTTGTTGGGCTCCATCGGGAATTCGTTTCCGGTATTGCCAACAACCCCGTACCTGCTGATACAGGGAGCAGCGTGTGAAGTAGGTACGACGGAAAGTGAGAGAAACGTTCATGGAAACGAGTCTAGTCCATACAGAACCTACTTGTGTAACAAAGGTTACAATTCCATTCCTATTCTAGGCAAGTGAATTTCTGTTTCCCTTCCGGTTGCCTATTCAATTCTGCAAATATTGTTACAAATAATCTTTTTTTATAAATTATATAGATAGAAAGACAAATAAAATTTTTCTCTTCCTCCTTGTCTGACAGCAACTGTGTTGCAAGTCCCTGGCATCGTCTGGGGAGGTATCCGCCAGGGCGTCTGGTCTCTCATCACCGCCTTGAGGAGGGTCAACAACTTGTGCATGGCGGCGACCTTCTTGGGCGAGTCCCGGGCCACCAGGCGCGTGTAGAAGGTCCGGATCGCAGCCCGGGCTCTGGATGCCGGATCTGTGCACCCTGCTGCTGGACCGGCTGAGCCCCACCGTGCCGTCGGACATGACCGTGCGTGTCCTCTGCGACCGGGGCCTGCAGAGCTCCGACCTGTGGGCCGCCCTCCACCGTCAGGGCTGGCATCCCAAAATGCGCTACGACCGATACCTGATCTTTCAGGCGGCCACCGGCTCCCGCTGGTCGGTCTGGCACTTCGTTACCCGGGCAGGCCAGTACACGGTGATGGCCGGATGTCCCATAAGATGCACGGCGGCCCTCCTTGTTGCACAAGGGATGGCTCCGACCCGGCAGCCGGTGCGGACTGCCCATACTGAATTAATCCCAATAGACAGTGGATTTGCTCTGTGTCAGTGCGCAGCCAACATCCGGAACCGTTTTCGGAAAGCCCCTATTCACCCCCATCCCGCCACTTTGCGTTTGCTCTGGATGTGGTTACAGGCAAGGCTGCTGACACCGAAGCACGTCGAATCTGAAGAGCAACCCGGTTCCCGTCGGCATGTGCAGGGCAGCATCTCATAATTCGGGACCCCAAGCCCTTAAACCGGATGGCGTTTTTGGGGGGATGACGAACTTCGTCAGGCCAGCCAGGATCCGGAATGTGTCGCACATGACGCGGTACGGGGAAGACGGGGACCAGTACGCGTCTGGATCTCCTCCAACTCCCGGCCAATGCCCACCGGATGTGACTGACGCTCTTGCGATGAGACTATGGTCTGGCTGGTCTGCTCATCATCCGATTGGAGGATTTGCCAGGTTATGGCGTGGGGGCGCACCGTCCGTACGGTTCGGGACGGTGCAGGCTACCGGGACCGGTGCTAAACTTCAGCAGTTGCAGAACCCTGGCGCGCGCACACTGGAGGGCGGCCGTTGAGCACGATCTCGCTTGTCCAGCCGGATGAGCCGTTGCGGATTCAGAAGATCCTGGTGTTTCCCTATCCAGATCTGAAGCGGCTCTGGTTTCGCATGCAATTGCAGGCGCAGCCCGATCAGAAACCCAACATTGACATTGATGTCGCCGCCGTTGACGGACCGGCCGGCAACAGTCTGGCGTTCGTGTCCTATGACGACACCTACCTGGATGCCACCATTCACCTGAAGGAACCGCGGCCCGGCAGCCGTTATCAGTGCGTTGTTGATCTCTCCCTGGGGCTGCCGCCCGACATGGAGCACGTGGAGCGGGTCAAGTTCGAGTTTCCGCTGGAGTTCAGGGACACCGAAAACGGGGCCGACGGCTTCGGCTACGACTGTCCCAATCCGGTACCGGCCTAGTCGCACATTCGCAGGACACGAGATGCCGCCAGTCAAACCTTCCTTGCAGTTGGCCGTTGCCGAAGAGTACCCGGTTGTCGACGCGGAATCGCGGCAGCTGCAGGGTTACATCAACCAGTTTCCGGATCGGGATCCGATCGTGATCTACGAGGAGGAGACGGAGCGGGTCCTGAAGCCGGAACTGGCGGGTATCGCGCCCCTGCTGGACGTGGACTTTCACCCCGATGTGGAGAGCCTGGGGCAGGCACTGGCCCGACAGCGGGCGGAAGTGGCCGATCTGCTCGACAAGGTTGGCTGCCGGATGGCCATTGCCGGCACCCACCCGGACAGCATGCCCCAGACCCGTACCCGGGTCTTCGCCTGGTACAGCGAACTGGTCGGGGAGGTGGCCGTCGTGGCCCGTCGGCTTCAAATCTATGCCACAACCTTCCACATCACGATTGGTGATCCGGATCTGACCATCAGCGTGATGAACGGGATGCGTTACCTACTGCCGCACGTGTTCTGCCTGAGCACGAGTTCCCCGCTTTGGTCCGGCGAACTGACGGGTCTCAAGGGGTATCGCCAGGTCCTCCGGGACTCGCTGCAGCGCACCAATTTTCCGCCCATGTTCGAGAGCCAGAATGTCTACCAGGAGTTCCTGGATACGCTCATCCAGTCCAACAGCATCGGATCATCGGAAGCTATTCGCTGGGATGTGCGGGCGAATCGGAACTGCGACGGCCTGATCGTCAGCGTCTGCGATGCCATAACCAAGCTGGACGATCTGTTGATCATCGGCTCTCTGCTTCAGGGCATTGCCGCGTTCATGGCATCGCTGACCCTGAACAACCAGCAGTTCCGGACCTACGACCGAATCCTGCTGATGGAGAACAAGTGGCGGGCCATGCGCTATGGCACCGAGGGCCGACTCATCGATTTCGGCAAGGAGGCCGAAGTCCCGTTGAACCGGCTGATGTGGGAGCTTGGGGAGTTGGTCCTGCCGTTTGCCGAAACCCTCAACAGTACAAAGTACATCGAGAGGGTGCACGACTTGGTTGAGGGGGGCTCGTCCGCGGACCGACAGATTGCGGTGTGGCAGTCCAGCGGGGAATCCATGCAGGCCGTAGTCGATCACATCGTCTCTGAATCCACGGATCTGTAGCCATGAAGCGACCGGAGCTGACCTTGGGTGTGGAGGAGGAATACCAGGTTGTGGATCCCGAGTCCCGGGAACTGCAGTCGGTAATTTCCCACTTCACCAGCCGGAACGAAGCCACCATCTACCACCGCACCATCAGTTCCGAACTGCACCAGTCCATGGTGGAGTTGGGCACCGGTGTTTGCCACACCCCGGACGAGGTGATGCAGGAGCTCAAGTCCCAGCGGGAATACATCCGGGACCTGGCGGCCGAGCGGGGCCTGCGGATTGTGGCCGGCAGCACGCATCCCGTCAGCCGCTGGGAAGAACAGGAGATCTCCCCCTACGACCGGTATCAGTCGCTGACCTCGGAGTACCAGATCGTGGCCCGCCGCATGCTGGTCTGGGGCATGCACGTCCATGTCGGCATCAGCGACAAGGCGTTCCTAATGGACGTAATGAACATCACCCGCTACTACCTGCCGCATGTGCTGGCCCTGACGGCCAGCAGTCCGTTTTGGGGTGGCCTCGATACCGGCATGAAAAGCTACCGGGCCTTCGTGGCCGACGATTTTCCCCGGAGCGGCATGCCGGACGTGTTCAGCAGCTGGCAGGAATACGAAGCCTTGGCCAATACGCTGATCAACACCAACTGCATCGACGACACGTCCAAGATCTGGTGGAACGTGCGGCCTCACCACACCTATCCGACGCTGGAGTACCGGATCATGGACATCTGCCCGCGCATGGAGGACGGCGTGGCCATCGCCGCTCTGCTGCAGGCACTGGTTCTGTGGGTCTGGAAGCTGCGTTCCAAAAACCTGACGTTCCGGCTGTTCAGCAAGGATCTGATCGACGAGAACAAGTGGCGTGCCGCCCGCGGGGGACTGGACTGCAAGCTGATCAATCTGGGCACCCGAGAGGAGATTCCAGCACGGACCGCCATTCGGGAATTGCTGAGAATGCTGTCCGAAGAGGTGACCGAACTTCAGATCGGAAGACAATTCGAAACCATCCACCGCATCCTCGAGACCGGCTCCAGCGCGGACAAGCAGCGGGCCATCTACAGGGACACGGACGACATGTACAAGGTGGTGGACTTCCTCATGGAGGAAACCCTGGTCGGCCTGGACTGACTGTGGCCTTCAGACAGCCGGCAGCCGGGTCAGTTCATCCGCCGCGAATTGGGGCAAGGGCATGGGCCTGCCCCGGTGTTGGGCCACAAGTCCCGCTTCCGGGGATGTGACGTGGCCGACTTGAACCGATGGCCAGCCCAGGTCGCGCCAAGTGTCCTTCAATGCGTCGGCATCGCCGGGTCGGCAGGTGCACAACAGACTACCGGACGCGATGCAGCCAAGCGGATCAAGGCCGCAGTCTTGGCAGATGCGCGCCGCGAAGGCCGGTACCGGAATGCGGTCCAGGTTCACCTCCAGCCCCGTGTTTGAGGCCGCGGCCAGTTCGCGCATGGCAGTGGCCACGCCGCCTTCCGTGGGGTCGTGCATGGCGGTGGCCAGTCCGCTGCGGGCAGCCGCCAGGGCCGGTTCCCGGATGCTGATGCCCGGTTCGTAAAGGCATTGTGAAGCGTCATTGAGTTCAGCCGGCGTCCAACCCTGGGCCAAGAGCGGCCTTCGCATGGTACGCGCCAGGATGCTGACGGCCTCCACGGGGCACCAGCCAGCCAGGAGCAGAACGTCTCCGGGTTGCGCGCCGGCCGTGGCAACCAGGTGTTTTCGGTCCACTGTGCCGAGCATGGTTCCGCTGATGACTGTGCGGCGAACCGCGTCGGTGACCTCGGTGTGGCCTCCGACAACGGCGATCCCGGCCGCGGTGCACACCTCTCCCAACTGCTGGAACATGTGTTCCGTTTCGGGTACGGTGGTCTGGCCGGCCGGCAGGAGGACCACCGGCAGGAACCAGCGGGGTTCCGCCCCGCACACTGCCAGATCGTTCAAGCCCACAGTGAGGGCATACAACCCGATGTCGTCGGTTGTGAACGTAATGGGGTCGCTGGTGGCAACCAACAGCTCGGGGTCGCTGTCCGGCCATGCCAGGACCGCAGCATCCTCACCTTGGCCCGGTCCGACGAGCAGGGCCGGATCAGAGGCAGGCAGCAGGTTCAGGACGCGGGCGAGCCGCTCCGGTGCCAGCTTGCCGGACGGCAGGATGGAGCTTGCGGCATCCACAGCAAAACCGGAATCGATGCCTTCAGCGGGTCGTGAAGACCAAGTAAATCATCACTCCAAAGAGAAGGATCACACTCAGGATCTGAGCTTCGGTCATGACTGCCCCGATTCCTGCCTGCCGCGACGGGGTGCAAGCGTGGGGAGAGTGTAGGCAGCCAGCTGCGGCGTATCCTGACCGAATTCGGACCGCTTCCGGCCTGGCTGCCAACAGACCGGCCGGCGATGTCAGTTCCGCATCGTCTCAAACACGTCCATGTGTTCCTGGAACACCTCGGGGGCCACGGCGTACAGCATGCGCAGGACTTCCTGGCCCATGGCCCGGATTTCCCACTGGGCCGCCTTGTCCACGGCCCGCAGCCACAGGAAGTGCGACCAGGCCGCAAAATTCATCGTGGTCACGATGCGGGTCTCGGTGGCGTTGGGCAGCAGGAACCGCGCGTCCTCCTTGCGGATGCCCAGGCCGCGCAGGGCGCGGTAGGTCTCCTGCAGGCCATCCCACGACCGGTCGAGCAGTGCCCGGGCCTCTTCATTGTGCGCCACCCGCGGGGGAATGACGGCGCTCCAGCCGCCTTTGTTCAAGTCGACATAACGCTGCGATTCCTGGCTGAAACTGGCCAGGCGATGCCGCACGAGCTGGTGGGTGCAGGCCCGCGAGATGCCCTCGAACAGGAAGCAGGCGGATCCGTGGTCCAGCAGCATTTTCGGGTCCTCCAGCACCGGCTGCGTATAACCCAGGAGCGAGACCCGCTGCGGGGGCTTGTGCACCGGTTGCAGTGCCGTCAGCAGCGTGTCCGTTGGTTCCTGCGCGACAGTCGGACGAGCGGCCGGGGCCCGTGGTTTGCAGGTAAATTCGTCATAGACCTCGGGTACCAGGGCCTTGAGCAGCGGTACCGCTTCCAGGGCGCGGCCTTCGCGGAAAAAATGCAGCCAGACCCTGGTGTTTCCCGACACAATCCATGTCCGGTCCGCAGTACGGCTGATCTCGCAGTGACGGCTGGCTTCCCGCCATCGGGCCGGTTCGTCCGTGTCCGTCCAGCGCAGCGTGACCACGACATGTTCGATGACATCCTCATGGCCTTCCCGCACCCGGGCTGAGATGAAGTTGGGGGAGGTGCCCATGCGGTGGGTGCTTCTGTAGCAGAGCCGGGCCGCATACTCGATCAAATTGGCCGCGAACGTGCTTTGGCCCTGCCATAGGGAAGCCACGTCGCTGGCATCCGCGCGGGCAGTGCCATGCAACGCGGGATTGGGTTGGGTACAGGCGAGTAGTTCGACCACTGGAAGCCGCTTGAGCAGGGAGATTCGATCAGGAGACCACAGGATTATGGCCGATTCCGATGTTGAGGGATACCGCAGGGACCGGCCAAGGCAATCAGAATGGCTGACAGGAGAATCATGGAGGGGTTCGCTAGAGGGACGTTGCCAAACAGGACTGCCATGATGTCGACCTTAAGCGGATCAGGGTGCGGTGCGCGGTTCCCGATGTTCGGAATGCCGCCGCGCTCGGGGCGCCAAGCCCATTCCGCGATAGCCGGCTAGAACATGCAGGTATCCAAGATGGTGACTATAGGGGCTCGGCCCCTGCGGTTACTCCGATACCAGGTAGGAAAGAACCGAGTCCAGGTCCACTGCCTCCGGGGGCGGCACAGCCTGATCGTCAAACACATGCCACCACGCCTGCAGCAGGTTTGTGAAGAACTGGGGCAGGTACCTCCTGAGCATGCCGGCATCCAGCAACTCGTTCGGTGCCCGCCTGCGCCCCGTCTTTTCGTTGACAACATCCACGCCAAAGGCGGATGCCAAACGCATGAACCCCTCAACACACGGCAGGCGTTCCTTGTTGCTCAGGTGGCTGTAGGCACCCATGAGAACCGTCACACTGCCTTCCAGGCGCGTTTGAGTCGTCTCGTGCGTAACCTGGGTGAACTTGTGCCACTTGGCGGCAGCGCGGCACGAGTCGGCTACATGATCCAACATGTACAGCCACATCTCAACCGCCCTGGAATCCTTGCGGGGCCGTCCTTGGTATCGACTCATGGTCTGTTCTCGGCTGGACTCCCTACAACGCGATCCCATCTGACCAAGCGGGCGGCAGGTTGGGGATGCGGGCACCACAGCCGCATCCCGACTGCGGTCGTGTTCAGGCAGTGTAGCAGAAGAAATCCCACAGGTATTCCGGGGACAGCAGCGGCGGTTTTGCCATGTCGGGGGACGGTTGGGACAGGGGCAAAGGGGGTTGGTCAGTCCAGGGGTTCATCCGGACCAAGGCCGGGGCGTCCATGAACGTCGTGGGCGCGGTCTTGGGGTACCAGCCGACCCGGCGGGGTTGCAGGCGCCGGCCTCTCAGCGGCATGGGCGCGGTCATAGTGATCCGAGATGGCTGCGACTGCGTGAGTCATGCGCCACCGCAGGCCATTGCGTGCAGGACACGGAAAAGTCCGATATCCGATGCACAAGTTCCTTAACTTGCTGCGCTGGGGGTGCCAAGTTTCTTGGTCGCGGGCAGGTTCGCTCACAATCAGGGCGGCAGTTCCGCATGTCTGCCACCCACAACCAGGAGATTTCACATGGAATTCACAACACTCGGGCGGACAGGGGTTGAGGTGTCCCGGCTGTGCTTTGGGACTATGAGCTTCGGTGACATTGCGGATGCCGACATGTCGGGCCGGATGTTCAACCGCTGTCGAGACATCGGCATCAACTTCTTCGACTGTGCCAACACGTATGCCGGCGGTCGCTCCGAGGAGATCCTGGGGGCGCTCATCAAGCCGGTGCGCGACGAGATTGTCCTGACGACCAAGGTCTGCTCTCCCGTGTCCGATCGGCCCAATGACAAGGGGTTGTCCCGTCGCCACATCCTCATGCAGGTGGAGAATTCCCTGCGGCGGCTGGACACGGACCGCATTGACCTCTACTTCGTTCACCACTTCGACCCGTTCACACCGATTCCCGACGTTTTGCGCTCGTTGGATCTGCTTGTGCAACAGGGAAAGATTCGCTATGCCGGCGTGAGCAACTGGGCCGCCTGGCAGATTGCCCTATCTTTGGGGGAGAGCGCCCGGTTGGACCTGACGCGCTTCGAGTGCATCCAGCCGATGTACAGCCTGCTCAAGCGGCAGGCCGAGGTGGAAATCCTGCCGCTGGCGCAGGATCAGGGTCTGGGGGTGATTCCCTACAGTCCCATGGCCGGCGGCATTCTTTCGGGCAAGTACCGGTGGGACGAGCGGCCTGCCGAATCGCGCCTGGCGGTCAACACAATGTACCAGGCCCGGTACGGTGAGGAACACTACTTTGACACCGCCACCAAGTTTGCGGCCCTGGCCGGGGAACTGGGCGTATCGGCGCCGGCGCTGGCCGTGGCCTGGGTCGGTTACCATCCCGGTGTGACCGCACCCATCATCGGTGCCCGCAACCTGGAGCAGCTCAATTCGTCCCTGGAAGCGCTCGACGTTGGGATGACGGACGAGGTATGGCAACAAGTTGCTTCGTTGGTGCCTGTGCCTCCCATGGCCACTGATCGGGAAGACGACCGCGGTTAGCCTCGGCCCCTCGGAGCGGTCGGCAGCCGCTCCGAGGGCTACTGTGCCGCGGCTGTCCGGAAGGCCTCTTCATACATGGGGCCCACCACATTCCAACTGTACCGGTCCCGTACCAGGTTGTGACTTGCCTGGCCCTGCATATGCATGTCGGCGGCGGTTTGCGCGGCCAGGTACCGAATAGCCCCTTCGAGAGCATCCGCATCGTTGGGCGGGATTAGCTGCCCGGTTTGGCGGGTGACCAGCAGCCGGTTGGCTCCCACATCGGTTGCCGCCAGCGGCAGGCGGTGCCACATGGCCTCCAAGAGAGCGGTGGGCATCCCTTCGTGGAGCGACGGGTAGACAAAGGCCCCAGCCTGTCTGTATTCCCGGGCCAGATCGGTCCCGAAGCGCGGGCCGGCCAGTTCCACGTTGTCCAAGCCGGCCTTCCGGACCGCTTCGACCAAGGGGCCGTCCCCCACGAGACGCACGTGAATATCCAGGTCCTGCACGTGGCGCATGGCGTCCATCAAAATGTGAATCCCCTTGCGGTAGCTGATAGTCCCTACATAGAGAAGGTGGTTCGAATCGCTGGCGGGAGCCGGGTTCGCATCCAGTTCCGGCGCGTGCACGTCCACGGCGTTGGGCAGGTTCAGGATTCGTTCGGGGGCCAGGTTGCACTGTTGGATCAGGTTCTCGTCCAGCAGCCCACCCATGCTGACGGCATAATCCGCATTCCGGGCCAGATGGCGGCGCGCCCACAGACGCGGTCTGAAGAGGGCGAGATCGATCAGGGCTTTGCGAGGCTCGTGGCGCAGGAATCCCCGAAAGTACTGTGGCTGGAACTCCCGCCAGGTGTGGTCGTTCACGATGCACGGGAACCGGCGGCGGCGCAGGTAGCGCACAAGCGGCAGGCCGTCGCTGTATCCCACGTCCCAAGTCCGGGGACCGGTCCAGCGGTCCACGTGCCGGGCAAAGTCGAGAACGTGACGGCCCTTGGGGAGTGTGTGTTCCGTCACGGAAGGCAGATCCGGGAAGTGGCGGGTTGGATATGGATGAAGCACGTCCAGTTCGTGCCCGGCCCCGGCCAGGTGCCGGATCAGGTGCACGGAATGGAGGCCGGATCCGCCGACTACGTCGGGGAACAGATGGGGTGTGGCAAACAGGATGCGCATGCCGGATAGTGTATTCGTGGGCTTTGCTTCAACACGGATTGGCCGTTTTGTCGCGGGTCATGCGTTCCGGATGGCTAAGCCTCGCCCCCTCCCTCCGGCTCCCCTGGTTCGATCAAGGTTGGCCCGTTGGTGCAACCACATCCACGGTTCCTAACACGATCCATCGCACCGGCCTTGGGCCTGCAAACAGAAATCCCCGGATTTTGGCATCGGAGAGGGTGCGGAACCGACGCGCGGAGGGAGCAGGATTTCCCAATCCCCGCCGTTTGGTGCACGATCAATTAGGAACAGCTGAGGGGGCGCAACTACCAAGACGTGACCGCACACTCCCATCGGCGGCATTTGCCGGCGCACATTGCGTCGGCATGGCGTCAAGTATCAGCTAACGGACGGACTCGACCGTGATTCGACTGGAGATTCGGGGCGGTTTGGGTCACCGCGCACGCGCAGTCACTGCCCAATTGCCCTTTCTGGGCCTGGCAGCTACCGGTGCCTGCGAGGCGACCGCGGTTTACTTTCTGGACGCGGATTTTGACGACGATGCGTTGGAATTGCTCTGTGCAAGGCTGCTCAGGGACCCCGTAACCGAAACGGCCGCGTGGATGCGCGATCCCCGGAACAATGCAGGCAGCCCTGCAGCCGTGGAGGTCGCGCGCAAGCGAGGGGTGACGGATGCCGAGGCCCGCGTCCTTGAGAACGCATTGGTTCGCTTGGGACTTCCCCCTGCCCGCGCGGCCCGCGCAACGCGCTACGAATTTGCGGGATCGCTCGGTGAGGAGGACCTGCATCGGATTGCCCGCGACCTGCTGTGCAACGCCACCACGGAACGGTATGCGGTGGGATGGTTGCAGCCCGAGTTCGAGGAGGGGGCCGGGCATTCAAGTCGATGCGAGACTATACCGGTGCGAGCCCTCACGGACGGGCGGCTGGTGGCCTTGAGCCGGGATCGGGGTCTGGCCCTGAACCTCGCCGAGATGCAGTACATCCGCCGGGCGTTTCGGGACTTCGGGCGCGATCCCACGGACGTGGAACTGGAGACTCTGGCCCAGACCTGGTCCGAACACTGTCAACACAAGACCTTCAAGGCCCGCATCCGTTTCCGCCACGAGGATCTGCACGGCCGGACCATTGGCGCCGAGACCATTGACGGAATTTTCGACACCTGCATCCGCGCGGTGAACCGCGAGGTGGCGAAGGCGTGGCTCGTCTCGGTGTTCGAGGATGATGCCGGAGTGATTCGGTTCACCGACGCCCTGGATCTGGCGTTCAAGGTGGAGACGCACAACCATCCCTCCGCCCTGGATCCCTTCGGCGGCGCGCACACTGGTGTCGGTGGTGTCGTGCGGGATGTCCTGGGCGTTTCGGCCCGGCCCATCGCCGCCACCGACGTCCTCTGCTTTGGTCCGCCGGACCTGCCCGACGCGGCGGTTCCCGCAGGAACCCTCCATCCGCGTCGGATTCGGGAGGGGGTTGTGCGGGGGATCGGCGACTACGGGAACAAACTGGGACTGCCCACGCTGAGTGGCGCCATCGTCTACGACCGGGGCTACGTGAACAATCCCTTGGTCTACTGCGGCTGTATCGGCGTGGCGCCGCACGGCGTCCACCCGACGGGAGCGGAGGTCGGCGATCTGGTGGTGGCACTCGGTGGCCGGACAGGCCTGGACGGCCTGCACGGCGCCACCTTTTCCTCCGCGGATCTTGCCGAGGATACCCGGGAGACGCAGGGTAGCGCCGTGCAGATTGGCGATCCCATCCTCGAAAAGGGACTGATGGAGCTGCTGGGCCAGGCCCGCGACGAACGGCTCTATACGGCGGTCACGGACTGCGGTGCCGGCGGGTTCTCGTCTGCCATCGGCGAGATGGGCGAGGAGCTCGGGGTGGAAGTTCACCTTGATCGCATCCGTGTCAAGTATCCGGCTCTTGCGCCTTGGGAGCTGTGGCTGTCCGAAGCCCAGGAGCGGATGGTGGTGGCCGTGCCGCCCGCGCGGCTGGCGCGGCTGGAGGTGTTGGCGGATCACTGGGAGGTCGAACTGAGTGTCCTGGGTAAATTCACCGGGAACCGCGAACTGCATGTTCGGCACGAGGGGCGAACGGTCGGGCGGCTGCCGATGGACTTCGTGCATCACGGCTGGCCGCGGCCGGAACTCAACGCGATCCACCGCGAACCTTCAACGTGCGCTCCGGCCGGAACTCCGTGGGCCGATGGCGAGCAAGCCCTGAAGACGCTCCTGACGCATCCGTCGGTCTCCAGCAAGGAGGCGGTGATTCGCACGTTCGACCACGAAGTGCGGGGCGGCACGCTGGTACGGCCCCTGACCGGTCCCTGCCAGGACGGGCCGGCCGACGGTGTGGTCTTCGAACCCCTGGAGGCGGCGGGCTCCGGCCGGGCCGTCGCGGTGGGCCATGGGATCAACCCGATGCTCGGCCTGCACGATCCGTACGCCATGGGTGGCGCCGTCGTTGACGAGGCTGTTCGCAACCTGGTCTGCGCCGGTGCCGATCCCGATCACATCGCCCTGCTTGACAACTTCTGCTGGGGCAATCCAACGCTTCCCGATCGGCTGGGGGCACTGGTGCGGGCCGCGCAGGGGTGCCGGGACGCGGCGATCGCGCTGCAGGTTCCATTCATCTCGGGCAAGGACAGCCTCTACAACGAGTACGACGGCAAGCCCATTCCGGGTACGCTCCTCATCTCCGGCATTGGCATCGTGCCCGATGTCGATCATTGCATGACGGTGCACGCCAAGTTCTCCGGATCCCTGCTCTTCGTACTGGGCGACACCCGCGCGGAACTGGGAGGCAGCCTTCTCCACTGCCTGTATGGTCTGTCGGGAGGTGTGCCGCCCGTAACGGAGGCGGCATTCGGGGACCGGTACCGCGCGCTGCACGGGCTGATCCGGTCCGGGAGCGTGCTCTCCGCCCACGATGCCAGCGAAGGCGGTCTCGCGCTGGCGGCGGCCGAAATGGCGCTGGCAGGCCGCATGGGGATGGAATTGGATCTGACCGAAGTCCATGCGGATCCGTGGCACGCGCTGTTCAGCGAGAGCAACGGCAGGATTCTGATCGAGGTCGATCCGGAGGCTGTGGAGACGGTGACGAATGCCTGTCGCGACCTGCCGCTGCTGTGCTTGGGTCGGTTGGGCGGAAAGCGGGTGCTGATGCGACACCATGAGACGGTGCATGTCGATGCCGCCGTGGAGGCGCTGACAGCGTATTGGCGGGGTGCGGAGTAATGAGATGGCTCGTCCCCGTGTTCTGATCTTCCATTCGCCGGGCACAAACCGGGATGCCGAGACCTTGCGCGCCCTGGAACTGGCTGGTGCCGAGGCGGAGATTGCCCATGTGTGGGATGTCCGCGCAGGCACTGTCTCCCTGACTGACTGTCGGGCGGTTGTCCTGCCCGGCGGTTTCGGATACGGTGACGCATTGGGTGCCGGTATCTTGCAGGCTCTTGACCTGACGACTTGGCTGCAGGACGCGGTCGGAACCTTTGTGGGACAGGGAGGACGGGTGCTCGGCATCTGCAACGGTTTCCAGACGCTTGTCAAGTCGGGCTTGCTGGATGGCGGATGCGAGCCCGTCAAGCCGGGGAACCGCGCCGTTACCCTGACCCACAACGAGCGCGGGCATTTCGAATGTCGTTGGGTGCATATGGCGCCGGCAGCCGACTGTGCAGCCGACTGGCTGCGGGGACTGTCGATGCCGGTTTTCTGCCCCGTGGCGCACGGCGAGGGCCGTTTCCTGACACAGGATGCGAACACGCTGAACCATCTCGCGGTGCAAGGCCGGATCGCGCTGCGCTACGTGCATGCCGACGGCAGGGCCGCCGCAGGGAGCTACCCGCACAACCCAAACGGTTCGGTCGGCGACGTAGCAGGAATTTGCAGCCCGGACGGTCTGGTCGTGGGGTTCATGCCTCATCCGGAGGATCATCTTCTGCGCCGGCACAGTCCCGTCCCGGTGCCTGTGGATGCGATGGGACTTCGTCTCTTTGAAGCCTTTGTGGAGGCTCTGTGACACTCAACCGCGACCTGTTTGCGGAGGCTTGGCGCAATCCTTTCACCGGATTGCCGCCTGTTGGGCGACATCTCTCGTCCATCCATTCCGGGAAGGTACGTGAGCTCTTTGCCCTGGGCCCACAGTTGGTGCTGGTGACCACCGACCGCATCTCCGCCTTTGATCGGGTGCTGGGCGGGATACCTTTCAGGGGACAGGTTCTCAACCAGTTGACGGCCTTTTGGGCGGAAACCCTGGCCGACATTGCGCCCACGGCGGTCATTGCCATACCGGATCCAAACATCATGGTGGCGCAGCGGCTCGAACCCGTGATGGTCGAGGTGGTCGTGCGCGGGTACATTACGGGTGTGACGCAGACCTCGCTCTGGACCCGCTATGCACGGGGGGAGCGTGTTCTCTACGGCCACCGTCTACCCGACGGTCTGCAAAAGGATGATCCGTTGCCGGAACCGCTGGTCACGCCCACCACCAAGGCGTTGGAAGGCCACGACGAGCCCCTCGCGTCCGACGAGGTGGTTGCGCGCGGCCTGCTGGATGGTTCGGCCTGGACGCAGGTGCAGGAACTCGCACTGGGCCTCTTTGCGCGCGGGCGGGAAGTCGCGGCCGAGGCGGGACTTGTGCTCGTGGATACGAAGTACGAGTTCGGAGTTGATGGGGAGGGCCGCATCCTGTTGATGGATGAATTCCACACCCCCGACAGCAGCCGGTACTGGCAAGCGGACGATCCGACGCGTGCCAACTGGGACAAGGAGTACGTGCGGAAGTGGCTGACAACGCACGGATTCGCGGGCGAGGGCGGGAGGCCGCCGGAGCTCCCGGAAGAGTTGGCGTACCAGACAGCAAGCCGATACATCGAGGTGCTGGAACGGTTGACGGGACGACCCTTCGAACCGGGTGCCTACCCGGCGGCTGAGCGGGTCGCCGGCTGTCTGGAAACGCTGCGCGCGGACGGCATCAAGGCAACATAAAGGCGGAGGCGACGAACGTGGCGGTGGAACAGCCCCTGGTCGGGGTGATCATGGGCAGTACGTCGGATTGGGAAGGGTGCATGCGGCACGCAGCCGAGACGCTCCGTAGCTTGGCCATTCCCTACGAGGCGCGTGTCGTGTCGGCGCATCGCACGCCGAATCTCATGTGCGAGTATGCGGAAGCCGCGGAAGGTCGAGGCCTGCAGGTCATTGTCGCAGGTGCCGGCGGCGCCGCCCATCTGCCCGGCATGACAGCCGGCCACACGCGGTTGCCGGTGATTGGCGTGCCCGTCCGGAGCAGTGCGCTTCAAGGGCTCGATTCGCTGCTCTCCATTGTGCAAATGCCCCGCGGGGTGCCGGTGGCGACCATGGCCATTGGCACAGCGGGGGCCATGAATGCCGCGTTACTGGCGGCGCGCATTCTGGCCCTCCGCGACGAGGCCCTTCGCGAACGGCTCGAAGCCTACACGGTTCGACAGACGGCCGACGTGCTGGCGGCCGAACTGCCACCTCCACCGCATCCAGAGGCTGGGTAGGCCACATGGGGTTGGATGCCGCGCTACCGCCGGGAGCCTGCATTGGGATCCTGGGCAGCGGCCAACTGGGCCGCATGCTCTGCCACGCGGCGCGGGAGCTGGGATACCGGACCGCGGTGTTCAGTGAGGAGGCCGGTTCACCGGCGGGCCAGGTGGCGGACCGTGAGTATGTTGGGCGATTCGAATCACCGGCGGACATGGGCGATTTCGCTGGCGGAGTCCAGGTCGTCACCTACGAATTCGAAAACATACCGGTTGCGGCGCTGCGGGTTTGCCTTGACCATGGGGTGCAGGTCTGGCCCGGCCCGGATGCCTTGCACACCGTACAGAGTCGAATCCGGGAGAAAACCCATCTGCAGCAACACGGTGTGCCTGTCAGCCCCTTTGCGGTCCTGCGCGCGGGCGAGCCGCCGCCGGCCGCACCGCATCTGCCCTTTCCCTGCCTGCTGAAGACGGCGCGGTTCGGCTACGATGGGAAGGGCCAAGTGTACGTGGCGTCTCCCGACGAGTTGCCGCGCGCCTGGCAGGAACTGGGGGGACAGGATGCGGTGCTCGAGAGTGTGGTCGACTTCGCGCACGAACTCTCTGTTGTCATGGCCCGCTCTCCCTTGGGTGATGAGGCGGTCTATCCGGTTGTCCTCAACCACCACCGCAACCTGATTCTGGACGTCTCGGTCGCGCCGGCGCCGATCCCCGCCGCCACCGCGCGGCGCGCCCAGGAACTGACCCGCAAGATCGCTGGCTCGCTCGACCTGGTTGGGCTCTTCTGTGTGGAGTACTTCCTGCTCGCGACGGGTGAGCTGATGGTCAACGAGATCGCGCCGCGCACGCACAATTCGGGACACTGGACGATTGAGGGATGCGAAACCAGCCAGTTCGCACAACAGGTGCGTGCTGTCTGCGGCCTGCCGCTGGGGTCTGTGGCAATGCGGGGCGGCAGCGCGATGGCCAATCTGCTCGGCGAGCTGTGGCCAAGACACGGGGATTTGCCCATGGGGCACGCGGAGTGGGGGCTTGATGCATTCCTGCACCTGTATGGCAAAGGGGAGGCCAGGCCTGGACGCAAGATGGGGCATGTGACCGCCACAGCCATGTCCGCGCGGGCAGCCGCGCAACGAGTGGACGGGGTCCGTCAAGCCTTGGGTGGATGGCCCGCGGCTCCGGAATTCCTGGCGGCAGTATGCGGGCCCAACCCAAATTTCGCGGAGTCCGCGGAGGAGATGCAATCGTGATCGACCGTCTGCCCATGGATTCGCCCCGCGAAGCCTGCGGGGTTTTCGGCATTGCCGCGGCCGACATGGACGTGGCCAAGGCAACGTTCTATGCCCTCTATGCACTGCAGCACAGGGGACAGGAATCGGCCGGGATCGCGGTGTCGGACGGCCGGCAGCTTGCAGTGCGCAAGGGGATGGGTCTGGTCTCGCAAATCTTCGACGAGGAAAATCTGCAAGGGTTGTCCGGCACGATGGCAATTGGCCACAACCGGTACTCGACGAAAGGCTCCTCGAGTCTTCCCAATACGCAGCCGTTCACCCTTGAGACCTTTGCCGGTCCCCTTGCCATCGGTCACAATGGCAACCTGATCAATGCCGGGGTGCTGCGCACCGCACTCCTGGAGGAAGGGGCTGGATTCAACACGGCCACGGACAGCGAGGTCATCCTCATGTCCCTGGCCCGCCGGGCGCGACTGCCGTGGATGGAGAACTTCCAGCTGCTAATGGAGGAGGCCGAAGGCGCCTACACGCTGGTGGTCCTCACGCAGGATGGCATCTTCGGCGTCCGCGACCCATGGGGATTACGGCCCCTGGCCTTGGGGCGACGGGGCGAGTCCTACATGCTGGCCTCCGAGAGTTGCGCGTTCGCCCCGGTTGGAGCCTCCTTGGTTTGTGAGATTGCGCCCGGCCAAGTGGTGCGGATCCGGCCCGGTGGCTATGAGATCGAACAGGTGGTGCCGCCGCAGCGGCAGGCCTTCTGCACCTTTGAGGAAATCTACTTCGCCCGTCCGGACAGCGTCTTCGCGGACCGGCTGGTGCACCAGTCCCGGCAGGCGCTGGGGAAGCAACTGGCGCTGGAGGCTCCGGCGGACGCGGACTGGGTGATGAGCGTGCCCGATTCCGGGACGCCACACGCCATCGGTTACGCGCGGGAGAGTGGCATCCCCTACACGGAGGGACTGACCAAGTCGCGCTACATCGGCCGTACCTTTATCCAGCCCAGTGACGAGCTGCGCCGCACCGGGATTGCCATGAAATTCAATCCGCTCGGGGACAACCTGACGGGCCAGCGCGTGGTTCTGGTTGACGATTCGATCGTACGCGGCAACACGGCGGGGCCGCTGGTCGCACTGCTTCGCAACGGCGGGGCTGTCGAGGTGCACCTGCGAGTTGCCTGTCCCCCCATACTGCACCCCTGTTTCATGGGGGTAGACATGGCGAGCCGCGAGGAGTTGATCGCGGCCCGGCACGATTTGGAGGGAATCCGCAGGCAGGTGGGCGCGGATTCGCTTGCGTATCTCTCCTTGGAGGGTATGCGCACAGCACTGTCCGGCACCACCAACCACGAGTATTGCGATGCCTGCTTTACCGGCACGTATCCGTTCGAGTCCGTCACTGCCAAATCGATCGAGGGCGAGATTAAGTTGGAACTGGCGTCGGTCTTCGCGTAGGCCGCCAACCTGAATATGGGATCCCATGTCCTGGACATCTGTCCGTGTTAGAGTACCGGCCGCACACTCTGGACAGTGGAGTTTCCACACCACCGCGGACTGGCAACAGGTGACATGCGTCCAACTTTCCCCCGATCCGTTTGCGGCCGAGTCAGATAGCGCGGCCAAGCCCCGAAATTGACGACGTGCAAGTTCTCGTAGTCGGTCACGGTGCCCGCGAACACGCGCTGGCTTGGTCCCTCTCCCGGAGCCGCGATGTCTCCTCCATCTTGATCGCGCCCGGCAACGGCGGCGTCTGTTATCTACCCTCCGCGCACAGAGTTCCCATTGACACGACCGATGTAACAGGGTTGGTGGCCTGCGCGCGGCAAGAGGCTGTGGACCTGGTGGTGGTCGGCCCGGAATCTGCATTGGCTGCGGGCCTGGTCGATGCTCTGGCCGCCGAGGGCTTTCCAGTCTTTGGCCCCAGTCGGCAGGCGGCGCGCCTGGAAACCTCCAAGGTGTTTGCCAAGGACTTCATGCAGCGCCACGGCATCCCAACCGCGGAGTACCAACAACACGTTGACTTCGAACTCGCGCTCTCCTACTGCGAACGGCTCCGCTACAACGTCGCGCTCAAGGCGGACGGGTTGGCTGCCGGCAAAGGGGTAATCCTGCCTCGCACGGGAGCAGAAACCTTCGGTGCCTTGGAACAGCTCCGGGGCTCCGGTCTCTGGCAGGTGAACCAACCGCTGGTGATCGAGGAAAGGTTGGATGGGTGGGAGACGTCCGTGTTTGCCCTGGCCGACGGCAAGGACTATCGAATCTTCGCCCACGCCCAGGACTACAAGCGAGCCTACGACGGAGACGAGGGTCCCAATACCGGCGGTATGGGTGCCGTATCCCCGTCACCGCTGACCGAGGCCGAGTTGGCCTCTGTCGAGGAAAAGGTGGTGGCGCCCACCTTCGCAGGATTGGCCCGCGACGGTATGTCCTACGTTGGGGTTCTCTTCTTCGGCCTCATGATGACCAGTAGGGGTCCCATGCTGTTGGAGTACAACGCACGGTTCGGGGATCCCGAGACACAAGTGATGCTGCCCCGCCTTCGCGGCGGCATCGCCGAAGCCGTGCGCGCCTGCACCGAGGAACGGCTGCCGGAGGTCGAGTTCGACTGGGATCCGCGTCCCGCGGTCGGTGTTGTCATGGCATCGGGTGGCTATCCCAACCAGTACGGGATCGGGCATCGAATCACGGGTTTGGACGCTGAGGGGAGCGGCGACACCGTCGTCTTCCTGGCCGGCGCCGAAGAAACACCGGATGGGAATGTGGTTACTGACGGAGGGCGTGTACTGACCGCGGTGGGTTTAGGCGCGGATTTGGTCTCGGCGCGGGTTGCCGCCTATGGTCGCGTGAAGACACTGGGTTTTGAGAAGGCCGAGTACCGGTCCGACATCGGCTTGGAGGCCGCACGGCGGTGACCGGCGCCCGGTACAGAAAAGCGGGGGTGGACATCGAGGCCGGCGAGGCGGCGGTTGGTCTGCTGCGCACTGGAGCGGGGCTTGACACAAACGCCTTCGCCCAGGGGGTGGCCGCGGATGATGTCGACCCGTCGGTACGTACGCTGGCGACCACCGACGGGGTGGGAACCAAGACCCTGCTGGCCGCGTCCCTAGGCAGGCTGGATGGTCTGGGCGCGGACTTGGTCAACCACTGCGTCAACGACCTCCTCGCTGCCGGTGGCCGGCCTCGCATGTTCCTGGACTATATCGGCCTGCACCGGACAGATCCGGGGACGGTGGCAATGCTGGTCCATGGCATGAGGCGGGCTTGTGTGGAGAGTGGCTGCGAACTGGTGGGTGGCGAGACCGCGGAGATGCCGGATGTCTACCGTCCCGGTACTTTCGAACTCGTGGGTACGCTGATTGGGACCGTCCACGCCGACGACGCCCTGCCCAGACGCGACCGAATGAAGTCCGGGAACCTCTTGGTGGGGCTGACGAGCAGTGGCCCGCACACGAACGGTTACACCCTGATCCGGTCGGTCGTGGAGGATCGGGATCTGAACCTGTCTGTGGAACCGGGCGGCGCAAGCTGGGCGGACGCCTTGCTGGCTCCGCACCGCTCCTATGCCGCGCATGCAGCCGCGCTCCGGGCCGAGGGGTTGGCGCCGGCAGGCATCGCCCATATTACGGGCGGCGGTTTCCAGGGCAACGTCGGACGCCTGTTGCCCGACGGTGTGGGTGCCGTGGTCGACACGGCCGCCTGGCGCCCCCCGGCTGTTTTCCGTCAACTGGTCGAGTGGAGCGGAATGTTGCGCGACGAGGCGTACCGCGTGTTCAACATGGGCATCGGCCTGGTGCTGGCGCTGCCGTCGGACCAGGCCCGGTCAGCCGTGGACTTGCTGGGCGATGCCTGCATTATGGGACGGCTCGAACCGGGCTCGGGAGTCCGGCTGGAATAAATCGTGTGTCCAAGGTCAAGCGGTTAACGATTCTGATTTCGGGGAACGGCTCCAATCTGGAGGCGCTGATCGAGGCGTGCGACACCAATCGGCTGCAGGCGGAAGTGGGCCTTGTCATTTCCAGCAAGGCAGCGGTTTTCGGCTTGGAACGCGCCCGTCGGCATGGGATCCCCACCAAGGTTCTGTCCTGGTCGGAACACCGGGCCTGCGGTGGGTCGCGGTCCACCTATGACCAACAACTGGCGCGCTGTGTGGCAGCTTCGCATCCCGACCTGATTGTGCTTGCGGGATGGATGCGGATTCTGACCCGTTCCTTTCTGGATCGGTTTCCCGGGAAGGTGGTCAACCTTCACCCGGCACTTCCCGGAGCATTTCCGGGGCTGCACGCCATTGAACGGGCCTACACGGCTTGGCGGGAGGGGACGATCCGGGAAACAGGTGCGATGGTGCACTGGGTACCGGACGAAGGGGTGGACACCGGTCCCGTCATCCGCGTTGTCCGGGTGCCGCTCCGCGCAGGGGAAACCCTGGAGGGCTTGACGGAACGGATGCACACCGCCGAACACGGCCTGCTGGTGCAGGCGATTGCCGCCGCGTTGGCGGGAGAGGTTGGATCGCTCGGACCATCTGCTGCCGAAGCCCGCGCGGATCACTGACCGAGTCCACCGGGAGGCATGATTTCAGGCCTCCTTGCTTGTATTCCGACGGATAATTCCGCGGCGGCCCTGCAGCCGATTGTGGCGTTGCAACGTCGTGCCCACCTCAATGTCACCGGCCATAGCGGATGGTGTTCTGCTGGTGTTCGGCATACGTGGCGGCAAACACGTGCGCGCCGTCGACCCCGGTGGTGTGGAAGAAGCAATAGACGCTGTTGGCCGGACTGCGAACCGCGTCCAGCGAGCTGAGTCCGGGGTTGGAAATGGGGGCGGGGGGCAGGCCTTGGTTCTGGAAGGTGTTGTACGGCGACTGCACGCGAGCGTAATCGTCCAGCGTGATGGAAGGCCACCAACCGTCGGTGGCGTTGCCGAGGGGATACTGGACTGTCGGATCCGATTCCAGAAAGGGGCCGCGGACCTCGTCCCGGCAGAGTCCCGAGAGGCGGTTGAGATACACGCTGGCAATCAAGGGCCTTTCCTCGGCCACGACGGCTTCCCGTTCGACAATGCTGGCCAGGGTCACGATTTCCCGGGGCGTCAGGGCCGGTTCGGCGGTCAGGCCCTGCTCTCCCAGCCTGCGGTCGAAGTTGTCCAGAAATTTGGCCACGACCGTTTCAACGCGGTCGGCATTCACGGGAAAGCGATAGGTGTCGGGAAACAGGTAGCCCTCGAGGGTGGCATCGGCGGGCAGGTCGGCCAGGAAGTCGTAGTCGTCGAATATTTCCATGGATCTGGGGTCCCGCACGGCATCCAGGAATTCGCGGGCGGAGATGATGTAGTTGGCCTCAAGCACCTCGGCGAATTCCTCCATACGCATGCCTTCCAGCAACGTCACCAGTTCCTCTTCGTAGCTGGGCGCGTTGAGGGCCTCCGCCAGTTCGGGGATGGTCATGGTTTCCGACAGCATGTAGTTGCCGGCTTCCAGATAGCGGTCGAGGAACTGGACCCGCAGGTAGAGATTGAACAGTTCGGCATTTGTCACAAACCCTTCGTTCTCCAGGCGGTAGGCGATGTATAGGGCCGGCTCGCCCAGACCAATTTCGAACGGCCGCGGCCGGGGGTCGCTGCCGCGAGGGACTAGCAGGCGATCTGCCTGCAGCTCAAGACTGAGGGAAAGGATCCAGTGTTCGATGTTGTCCGGGGTCAATGCCGAGGCGGCCTGGTGGATGTCCAGCAGCGTTCGGCTCGGCAGGTCCGAGTCCGACACCTGCCGATCCAGGTGGGCCAACGCCACGCCGCGGCTCCACAGCAGCAACGCGCCCAGGCCCGCGAGCACCGCGGCCCTGAGCAGCCATCGCCAGGTTTGAGTTGCGGGATGGAGGGCATCGCCCCAACGCGACGCCTTGCGGGCGCGCTCCGTGTATTGACGGTTGCGATCGCGCATGTATCGGCGTTGTCGGGCGGTGCCGAACATCGGTTCCGGTTCCAGGCTAGGGATCGATGCGTCCCCACCCGCGCGGGTCGGACCGTTCCCGTGCCCGCATGTAGTCCTCGAGGATCAGTGCCGCCGCCACAGCGTCCTCCGGGCCGCTGTGGCCGGCCTCCCCCTGTGCGATTCTGGCTGCCGCGGTGGTCCAGCGTTCATCCCAGAAGATTACGGGCCGGGCCTGTTCGAGCCAATGCCGCTGAGCCTGCATCCAGCGTCGCGCCCATTCCCGGATGTAGGCGGTCCGGTCGGTTTCGCCGTTACCGTGATCGGAGACGGGTAGGCCGCAGATCACCGAAGCGACTTCGTGCCGGCCCAGCAGGCGGCACAGGTGGGCGAAGTCCGCCTTCCGGCTGGTCCGGGTCATTACCTCCAGCGGCGTGGCGCCGAGCCATAGCGAATCGTTCAAGGCAATGCCGATTTTGGTCAGGCCCACGTCCACGGCCATCAGCCGCGGCTTCAGTTCCGGCGTCATCAGCTGTCCGTGGTCGAGGCGGCCGGCCAACTGGTCTCCACCCGGATTCGGTGCGGCAGGGATGGCAGGGCTTCGCGTTCGGGTGGGGAAATGCGAATTTGCCAGGGTTCCTCAATGTCCAGCTCTGCCATTTTGCGGTCGAGGTCCGCGATCGGTGTGCCGGCCAGCATGGTCCGCAGGACCCGCCGATCGGTTGCCTGGAGATATCGGGCCCTGGTCCTGACCGTGAAGGCAAGCTCGGTGCCCGCGTTGACGGTCCCGGATTCGAGGTGGAAGTCCAAGCTGTCCGGATCAATCAGGGCGCGCGGTGGGGTTTCGGCCTCCAGCCTGGCCAGGACAAAGTCCACGAGGTCGCTGGTCTGGACGGCCAATCCGCTGACCAGCACCATCATCGTCAGGGTCAATTCGTCGGCCACTTCCCCGTTGAACAGTTCGGTGTTGGTCCACTGAATTGAGACCGATACGGTTTCGCTAGGCAGCCAGGCATTGGACGGAACCTCGGGCTCCAAAATTGTCAGGGCCTTGCCGCGGACATCGGCCAGTAGCACATCGCGCAGGTAGTCCTGGTCGCGCTGGGACACGGCAAACCGCTCCTCGGACGTGCCGCCTGTCAGATCGCTGGGATTGGCAATGCGCACGCGCCGGGCCCAGCCACCGGTGATCGTGTTGATGCTGTTGGCCGGGACGTTGCCTTCCTCGCCAGCTTCGACGGCTTCGATTTCGACCAGCGTCTGTAGTCCGGATCCTTCCGCCAGGATGGCATCGTCGAGGGTCACGAAGGGAATGGCGTCGCCGGTGCCGGTTTGCACCTGGGTTCCTGCCGGGATGGTGAATCCCTCCGTGCCCAGATTGGTGATGGCAAGGTGGCCCCGCGCTTTGTCCACGGGTTCCCTGGTGATCGCCGTGGTCTCCGTCGTGCCCACCACCTCGTGCGAGACGGAGATCCAGGTGGCCGGAACCAGACCGGTGTCGTTGTCCACGGCCTGGACGTACAGGCTGGCGGACATGGGGATGTCCAGCTCCAATACATGGGAGGACGGAGCCACCGTCAATGTTGCGCTCGGCTGCACATGGGTCAGAAACAGCCAGAGAGACAATCCCGCAATGGCGCAGAACACCGCGACTCCGAACAGGTTGCGGATCCAGCCCCGGGGTGTTGGCAGGACAGCCATGGCGCGCCCCCGACCTGCACGGGGATTGCCGGGGGAACGCCGGGGAATGGTTGCCCCGTTGCGGAGGGGACTCGATACGCGCGCCGTGGCGAGCCAGTGCTCGGCCTCGCCAACCGATTGGAACCTATTCCCGCGGACCCGGTGCATGGTTGCCCCGGGCAGGTGGCCCGCCGTGACGTAGGCAAGGGGCAGACCGCGGACACGGGCTCGATGGGTCAGCGCCAGGCACCACTCCGCCAGGTCCGCACCTGGGGGCACGGAGTGAATCTCCACCAGGAACCCGGTTCCCGCGGCATCTGAAACAGCCTGGAGCAATTCGGCCAAGCGGCTGGAGTCGCGGACAACAACGGTGGTGTGCACAGGTTGGAATGGTGACCGGGTTTCGTGTCGTGGCGGCGCGGATCGGGACAGGACCGAGGTTGGGTCAGGCGGCAGTGCGCTCGCGCACCGCCTCGGCGATCATGTCCAGTGCCTGCGGCAGGCCGGCCGGATCTCGGCCGCCGGCCTGCGCCATGTTTTGGCGGCCCCCTCCGCCGCCGGCAATTGCCGAAGCCGCCTGCTTGACCATCGCTCCGGCGTGCAGGCCTCGCTGCGACAGGCCGCGGGACACTGCAACGACCAGCAACGGGCGCCCGTCGGTGGCCGAACCCAGGGCGATGACGCTGTCTCCGAGCCGGTTCTGAAGGTGGTCGCACATCTCGCGCAAGGTGTCCCCGTCCCGGTTCGGCACCTGACCGAACACGCACGGCACTTCACCAAGCACGATTGAGGTTTGGGCCAGCTGGTCGATGTCGTCAAGCGCGCTTTGCCGACGGGTCTGTTCCAGCTCGCGCCGCAATTCCTGCACGCGTCGGGCGAGGGCTTCGGCGGCTTCCACGATTTGGTGGGGTTGGGTCTTGAGTGCGTCGGCCACCTGGTGGGTTCGTTCCAGGACTGACCGGACCCAGGCATTGGCCGCCTCGCCGGTTACGGCTTCGACGCGACGCTGCCCGGCTGCGCTGCTGCCCTCGCTGACGATGTAGAACGGCCCCACGGCGGCGGTGCGGTCCAGGTGCATGCCGCCACAGAGTTCCTGGCTCTCAAAGCCGTCCGCCGCGATACGCACCACGCGCACCGTATCTTCGTACTTCTCGCCGAACAGGGCCGTGGCTCCACCGGCCACCGCTTCGGCATGGGACTCCCAGTTGAGTTTGATCGGTGCATCGGCCAAAATCACGGACCGCACCATCTGTTCGACCTGATCCACTTCCTCGGGGCTCATGCCCCGCGGCAGCGTAAAGTCGAACCGAAGGCGATCCGGCGCCACCAGGGATCCGGCCTGGTGGACCGATTCGCCCAGGACCGTCCGCAGGGCGGCGTGCAGAAGGTGGGTGGCGGTGTGGTTGCGTTCGATGCGCCGACGGCGCTCCTGATCGACTTCGCACATGGCGGCATCCCCGACCGTCGGGCTGCCCCGACGCACCGTGCCCCGGTGGACCAGCAGTCCCGACACGGGACGCTGGATGTCGTCCACGATGATTTCCCAGGACGTGTGGTCGCTCGACCGAATGCGGCCGGTGTCGGAAATCTGGCCACCGGATTCCACGTAGAAGGGAGTGGCCGAGGTAATGACTTCAACGCGTTCGCCTTCGTTCACCGATGCTGTCGGCTCATCGTCCCGCAGCAGTGCCAAGATCGTTGTGACCGGATCGGGTGCCGGCTCGTAGATGAGGTGGACCACGCCTTCCGGGGGCAGGCTGCCGGCCGCGGTCAGCCGGGTCTTGAGGTCCCGGTAGCCCGCGTGGCTCCCGCCGTCCATGAACTTGGCTCGGGCGCGGCTTCGTTCGCGGGCGTCCGCCGCCAGCTGGCGGTATTCCTCCTCGTCAACGGTCAGTCCTTGTTCGCGGGCGATGTCCCGGGTCAGGTCCAGGGGAAAGCCGAAGGTGTCCCAAAGCAGGAAGGACTGGGCGCCGGAGATTTCCGTGCGACCGGTGTCCCGAGCATCCGCCACGATGTCCTCAAGATGGCCAAGACCGTTTTCCAGCGTGCGCAAGAACCGTTCCTCCTCGGCGGTTACGGTATCGCAGATAAAGGCCTGCCGATCCCGGATCTCCGTGAAGTGGTCTCCCATCTCTTCCACCACGCTTTCCACCATGTGGGCCAGGAAGGGTTTCTGAAAGCCCAGCATGCGGCCGAACCGGGCGGCCCGGCGCAGGATCAGACGCGTGATGTAGTTGCGTCCCTCGTTGCCCGGCAAGACACCGTCGGATATGAGGAAGGTGACGGCTCTGCTGTGGTCGGCCAGTACCCGGAACGGCACATACGAGGCTTGGCGCTGCTGGTCCGAAGCACCCGCCAGTTGTTGGATGCGGTCCATCAGGAAGCGGAAGACATCGGTGTCGTAGGTGGTCTCGACTCCCTGCAGGATGCTCGCGATGCGCTCCAGTCCGCATCCGGTATCGACGCCGGGGTTGGCCAGGGGCACGCGCTCCGTCAGCGTCTTCTGATCGTATTGCATGAAGACGAGGTTCCAGAACTCAAGGTACTCGTCGTCGCGGTTGACGCCGTCGGCGTGTTGCTGGTCCAGATCCCCCCAGTAGTAGTGCAGTTCCGAGCAGGGGCCACAGGGGCCCGTGTCGCCCATCGACCACCAGTTTTCACTGCGGCCGAAACGGCGGATGCGGTCCGGCGCAGCCCCCACGGTCCGCCACAGCTCTTCCGCCTCGTCGTCGTCCTCGTAGATGCTGAACCACAGTCGTTCGACCGGCAGTTGCCATACCTCCGTTACCAGCTCCCAGGCAAACTTGACGGCATCCTCCTTGAAGTAGTCGCCGAAGGAGAAGTTGCCCAGCATTTCGAAGAACGTGTGGTGCCTGGGGCTGGGGCCCACCTCGTCCAGATCGTTGTGCCTGCCGCTGACGCGCAAGCACTTCTGCGACGTGACGGCACGCCGGTAGGGGCGGGTCTCCACTCCGAGCAGTGCTTCCTTGAACTGAACCATGCCGGCGTTTACAAACATTAACGTGTCGTCGTTGGCCGGCACAAGATTGCTGCTGGTTACCGGCCAATGTCCGCGCTCCGCGAAGAAATCCAGGTACTGTTTGCGGATCTGATTGACGCCGATAGTGTCGGGCGGGACCACGAACTGATTCACGGCTGGTATGTCCCCGAAGGCATTTGAAGGATTCAGCGAGGGGCGAACTGCAGGCGGCCCCTGTCGCCCAAGCGGCGCATTATATGATCGTTGTCCAATCCCGGCATTGAAGATGGCCGGATCCGTCTGGCCATGCCGCTTCCCGGGATTGGGTTGTTCGTCCCCGTTTCGGGTCCGGAATTCCGCCCATGGCAATACAACACCTTTCGGCCGCTACCGTGGCGCGCATCGCCGCCGGCGAAGTCATCGAACGTCCGGTCGATGCGGTGCGGGAATTGGTCGAAAACTCGCTGGATGCCCATGCTCGCCATGTGGATGTGGCTCTCAAGGGTGGCGGCCTGGAACTCATTCGCGTGGTGGACGACGGAGACGGCATTCCCGCCGACGAGCTGCAGTTGGCGTTCCAGCGCCACGCCACCAGTAAGCTGGCGGATTCGGAAGGGCTGGATCGCATTCAAACCTTGGGGTTCAGGGG
The DNA here is from genome assembly GCA_012271135.1 of Caldilineales bacterium. Classification (GTDB taxonomy): domain Bacteria; phylum Chloroflexota; class Anaerolineae; order Caldilineales; family Caldilineaceae; genus Bin34. Next base: position 39,157 of record JAAXGZ010000106.1, read on the forward strand.
CGAGGCCCTGTTCAGCATAGGGGCTGTCAGCCACGTGACCGTGGTGTCGCGCCATCGACGAGATGCCACCGGCAGTCGCCTCCGGTTTGCCTGCGGCAAGGTTGAGGACCAGGCACCGGCGGGTGCCGTACAGGGCACAACCCTGCAGGTTGAGCAGTTGTTTGTCAACGCGCCGGTGCGACAGCGGTTTCTGAAGTCCGCGCCTGCAGAGGCCGGTCGCGTGTCCCGGATGATGCAGCGGTATGCGCTAGCCTGGCCGGAGGTTGCATTTGCCTACAGTCACAACGACCGGGTGCTGATGCGGACCCACGGCCGCGGCGATGTGCGGGAGGTCCTGCTGGAGGTGCATGGCCGAGAGTTGGCACGTCAGGCCTTGTCCCTGGAGGGAATGCGCCACGACATCAAGGTTGCGGGTTTTGTTTCGCCGCCGACGCTGCACTATCCCAACCGGGGCCACATCGATGTGTTTGTCAACGGCCGCTGGATTCAGGACCGGTCGGTGACACAGGCGGTCGTGCAGGGATGTCACGGACGCCTGCCCGGCGGGAGGTTTCCCTTTGGCCTCATCTTCATTGAAATGGATCCCGTCCTGCTGGATGTCAACGTTCATCCCCGCAAGGCGGAAGTGCGGTGCCTGCGGGACAGGGCCTTGTTTGCGGCCGTGTTGCATGCCGTGGAGGACAGCCTGGCCGCGTACCAGCAGGTGCCGGAGGCCGCTCCGTTGGCGGTCACGCCGGTCCATGAGGACGCCGCAGGACAGTGGCAAGGGTCCGCATCCGACGCGGAGGGTCTGGCTCTGGATCTGCCAAGAGTCGATTTGGATCTCCGGCCGCATGGTCGCCTGCCCGTTGTCGGCAAGGACGATGTGCAGTCCAATCGCATGGAACCAGTTGTCGGGGACTTGCCTCCTCTCCATGTAATCGGGCAGGTTGGGCAGATGTACATCGTGGCGGAGACATCGGCCGGCATGGTGCTTGTGGACCAGCATGCCGCCCACGAGCGGGTGTTGTACGAGGCTTGGCTTGACCGTGAACGGGTAGACGAGCACCTGCGTTCCCGACAGGCCCTCCTGGTGCCGGAAACCCTGGCGATCGGAACCGAAATCGCCGGTCTGATTGACACCCACCTGGGGTTGCTGTCGGCTCTGGGATTCGACATCGCCGCCTTCGGTGGCTCGACTTACGTGGTTCGGACCATGCCCGCCCTGCTGGCGGAGCGTGCACCACGGGCCGTGTTGCGGGAGGTGCTCGACTGTCTGGCGGACAATCGGGACTTGGTGCACGAGGAACTTGAGCGACGGCTAGTCCGCGTGATTTGCAAGCGCAGCGCCATCAAGGCCGGCCAGCCGCTTGGCTTTGACGAAATGGAATCGCTGCTCACTCAGTTGGGCAACTGCGAAAACCCCCTGACCTGCCCTCACGGCCGGCCTACCATCGTCCAGTTCTCCAGCAAGGCTTTGGCCAAGGCGTTCGGACGCAGTTAGGGTTGTCGTCGGCAGACACTGCCTATGCCGCCGGACAAAGCCTGTGAACCGTTCGGGAGGCGACGGGGTCCGAACCGTGTGTTTCGGGTCGCATCGGATTGCATGCGACTGTGGATGCGGTCACTGCCATGTTGCTCTCCAGACGTTTCGGCAACCGACAATACGGCTTGCTCCCCGGGTCAACGGGGCTACGTGCTGTGTGGTGAACGCGGCCCGCGGATTGTTGGAACACAGTCGGTCGGCTGTGTATGGTCGGTTCAGATGTCGACACCAGCCCCCTCACCTGGAGGTGCAATGTCATGGGTAAGATGCCAAGTATTGTCTTCGACTTGGACAGTACGTTGTTGGACAACAGCAGCTATCAGGACACGCTGGCGGGGATTTGCCGCCAGGTCAGCGAACTGCATCCAGGCGTGGAGCCCCGGCAACTGCAACAAGCCAATCTAACCATCTGGACCTCCAACAAAGACCGGTACATGACGGAACTCTGGGACGGTACCAAGGACACGTTCAGCCTTGGAGAGGAAGTTTGGGAACTCACGCTCGCCCAGTGCGGGATCCAGTCCCGAAGCATCGCCAGGAAGGCGGCTCGTATTCATGATGCAACCGAGGCCAGGCACTTCAGGCTTTACGCGGATGCCCGGTCAGCCGTCCAAGCACTTCAACAGACCGGGATCCGGATGGCCTTGGTGACCAACGGACCTTCGCAGCTGCAGCGGCGCAAGATTGAAATCCTTGGGATCGCCCCTTGGTTCGAAGCGGTTTTGGTTTCCGCCGAAGTGGGGCACTCCAAGCCCGAGCCCGAGATTTACATGCTGGCCCTGGAGAGTCTGAATGCCGATCCCAAGGATGCCTGGTTCGTCGGAGACAACCTATATACCGACATCGCCGGTGCCAACAACGTGGGCATGCCATCGGTCTGGGTCAACCGGACCGCCGAACCGTTGCCGCCGGACGCGCCGGTGCCGACTCATGAAGTCCGGACCCTTGCGCCCCTTCCCGGCCTGATGGGCTTAGAACCTTCCGCCTGACGGCGGTCCGGAGGGCGGTTTCCGTCTTGTCAACTTTGGCCCGATCCGCCATGGATAGGGAGTCCTTCAGGTTTTTTCCAAAGAACCCAAGGATCTCCCGCCCTGGCTTCACCGCGGCTCTTGACCGCATCAACGGCCATGCCGGCCTCTGCCCGCGATTAGCTGGCCGGTGCCGCTGATATACCAATGGCTTCTTCAAGCTCGGTCAACTGCCCTTGAGGCACCAAACCCTCAAAAACTCCGATCAATTGCTCCGGGGTCGCGATTCGAAACAGGTTTTGATCCATGTAGTGGCGCAGTTTATCGGTGAACGCCTCATGGCCGGTGTAAGTCCAAATCTCGCCCAACAGAACCGCGGGACGCCGATAGTGGGTGGCGTGGTAGTGACGGAAACCATGATAGGGATGGGCCAGCCACCATGGGGAGTCTCCAGGAAATTGGCTTCCGAAGTCCTCGTTGAGATGTTGCCAGTAGCCAAGGTGTCGCGATCCGTTGAAATTTTGGTCGACAGTTTCCATCATGTAGACATAGGACAAATCCGCCAATCCCTCATCCAAACCGGGATGATTGACGGGGTCGTTGTGGACTAGGAGGTAAATCCATTGATGAGCCACTTCATGCACCACCAGAAAGGCTGTATTCCAGGGATGGGACCTGTACCTCATGACACCTATCTGAATCAGATTGGAATATTCCATGGCTGTATCCGCCAGTGGCGACGCGACGATGGTCAAATGCGCATAGGGATACGGAATCCAGGCCTTGGAGAAAAAGCCCAATGCCTCTGCCGCCTGGTCCAATGCCCGAAGGGCAACAGGCTCGTCCTCGGCATGGTAAAAGGATTGAATTCGAACCCCGTCCACATCCTTGCTTGAGACCCGGTATAGGGGACTGGCCTGCAGGACGAACCCCCGTACCGGACCCGTTACCCACCGCTGGCGCTTTCGGCCATGGGCCGCCGCCTCTTCGTGCACGGGCGCACCACTGCCCACCAAAACATATTCCGAAGGTGCCACTGCCTCCACGGTCATAAGTACAGTTTCGTGAAACCGTATGTCGGTGTGTTGCGGAATCTCCTGTATCCACCAGCCCATTGTGTTCGTGCCCGGCGCCCCCGGTGCATGCACTGCCAACTCGGGGTAGAAGTGGGGGAGATTGATCATGTCCTGATTGGCCCCGTTGCGTACGTAGGCACTCTCGTCCGACAGGTGTTCGTAGCCAAGGAACCAGGTAAATTCAACCCGAACCCAGTGGTCTGGTTGTAGGGGTGATGCCAATGGGATGGTTGCCACTGTGGCTGAAGGGGAAAGGGCGGGTTGAACGGAGAGACCGTTCACCATCACGCGCTCCAAGTACATGTCGGTGTGCAACCGCGGATGGTTGGCCGGTAGCCGGAATACGATTGAGGGCCAGGCAATTGCACTGTTGTTGCGCAGCGTGATGACCGCAATTCCCTTGAGCATCCTCTGTGCCGGGAAGATTTCCACGGACATGTCGTATCGGGTCAGGTGGGACAAGTCCGACAGCATAGATTGGAATTCCGGTCGCAGGCTCTCGGAATAGGCGGAAAGGGACGGGAAACCCACCGGTTCCCGTTCCACGGCTGCAACGACTTTCGCGGGCATGTCGTCGACAGGCGCCGGGGTGGGGCGTTTGGTCGCAACTACAACAAGGGTCGGGGTCGGCAAACAGGCAACTCTCGTCGAAACCGGGGACACTTGAGCCACTGCAGGGGCCGCCACGCCGGATGCACGCCACGGTGCCGCCTCCAGCATTCCACAAGCCAATACCGTGACAATGACCACGATGCTGCGTACAGCCCACTTGGGAATCCTGTGGCCGGGGGAAGGCACACTTCTCAACATGTGCACAACCGGATCTGTGGAAGGGGTGCTCTGATCCCCCATTCAGGATGTTGGGTAACGGGCGGGATAGTTGTCGCCGACATTCCCTGTCGGCAGTGGGGTGCTGCAACGCGCGGGTACGGAGTTCGGTCGTGTGCAGCGGCTATGGACAGGGCAGCTCGCATACTCGATACCGCGACGCGGGGAAGGCAAGCACCTCGAATACGGCATCGTCGCCAAGACCATCCAGCGCCGGCCGATGAGCCAGGCGCGCGCCGGCCGGTTCCGGGATGATTCGCTTCAGGGCAGTGCTTGGATTGCCCGGCCCACCACTGCGACGACAGTGCTGTCGGGATACCGGTCCGTCCGGTGTGGGGGCCGGCTCCTGTAGCCGCTGTTCCGTTCGGGCTGCCCGGCTGGCCACCGACCGGGACCAGTGCCACCACGCTCGGATTTTGGTCCTGCAAGACGGCCAGCGCGGGGCCGGCGGCCAAACGGGCAATGATGTCAGCAAGTGACAGCGCGAACATGGAGGGACCCGCGTTCGGGATGAAGCAGAACGGCGGCGGACAACGCGGGTGCATCCTTGTTGTAGCACATTTCGGTCCATACGGCAGCGGCCGGCGAGGTCGTTTGTTCGGCCGGACCCTACCGTCGTCGAGTCGTCAGGCGGCCAAGGGGGCTGTCAACACAGGTGGCAGCAGTTGCGATGAACCTGAAACAGTGCCGATTTGCCTGCTGTGTTATGTGTTAACATTGCGAGTCGGTATCGTAGTCGGTGGAAGTTGCGCCTTGCAGGCGCAGTACGATGCGTGTCCGAACCCCGGCCGCGTTTGCAAATCCCTTTCGACAATTCCTGGGAGAGATCGGGTGAAGTTCCAGACTGCTCCGGCGGCAAATCGCGAGATCAGGGTCACGGTGGAACCGGATCCCAAGACGGTCGACAGCGCCTTGGCCGCGGTCGGAAACCGTCTGGGCCAGACCATCAATATCCCCGGCTTCCGCAAAGGCAAGGTGCCCTATCGCGTGGTTGAGCGGTTCCTAGGGCGCGAGGCACTCCTGGAAGAGGCCGAACCCGCCCTGGTGGAACAGGCCGTGGGGGCCTACATGAGGTCGGCCGGCATCGAGGCGGTCGAAGCGGCAAGCCTGGTGGAGCGGTCAACCGATCCGGTCCAGTGGACCTTCCTGATAACCCTTGAGCCCTATGTGTCGTTGATCGACACCTATCGCGACTTCCGGATCGAGCCGCGGGAACTTGAGCCGACAGACGAGGAGCGTGAGGAGTTCCGTCAGCAGACAATGCATCAGTCCGGCGAACGGCGGACGGTGGACCGGCCGTCCGAATGGGGTGACACCCTGACCTTGACGGTTCGCAGCGTGTTCCTGGATGAATCCGGCGAGCCCACGGACGAGGTGATGCTGGAAGACGATGACTGGATTGTGGATCTTGACGAGGAGGAACCCTTGTCGCCGCCGGGTCTGGACGAAGAGCTTCTGGGTGTGGCGACCGGCCAGGAACGGGCCTTTGTCTTGTCCTGGCCCGAAGACAGTTCCAGTGTCCACGCCGGGCGATCTGTGAAATTCGAGATTTCCGTCAAGGACGTGGAAGGGTGGGTCGCGGCCGAGTGGGATGCCGCCCTGCTGGCCCGAAGACTGGGCGAGGAGGAACCCCAGCGTACGCTGGCGGAGTACGAGGATGAACTGTGGGCCGAATTCGCCCGTCGGAAGTCGGCCCAAGTGTTGAACGAAGAGCTCAATACGGCCTTGGAAGGCCTCGAAAGTCATACTGTCCTGGAATACGGCCGGGTGTCCGTGGAACGGGCGGTGCAGCAGTTCGTGGAGCGACAGGCGGCCGGCTTGCGGACCATGGGCATTAGGGATCTCCAGAGTTACCTCCGCATTTTGGGTATGACGGAGGAGGAATACCTTGAATCCTCAAGGCCGGTGGCCGAACAGGACCTGAGACAGAATCTGCTGCTCTGGGAGTTCATCGAGCGGGAAAAAATCGAGCTTCCCGCCGGAACCGAAGAGCGGCTTAGGATCGCCGCGGAAGCGGAAGCTCCCGGCTTGTTGAACCAGTACGCGAACGACGACAGCCCCGATCCGGAAGTTGTTGTGGAACGCTTGGTTGAGTTGCGCTTGGCGGACGAATTGCGGAACGTCGGCAGGGATGGTCTGCTGAAGATGGTCACCGACGGAGCCCACTCCCTGCCGCTCCCCGAGGACGCCGGCGGGGACGAGGCCGATGTGGAACACGACGAGGAAGTTGCAGCGGCAGCCCAAGGTTAAGGACACCAATGTCGGCCCGTTCGGCCGGGTCCGCGGTGGGCGGCCTGCGCCGCGCCGGGATCGGTTTGACCAACCTGGGGCGGGGCCTGATCCTCCCGGTTCTCCGTGCCTTGCCGGCCTGCGGTTGGCAGGCAGTCGATGGTGGTTTGCGACCAACCATCGGCAACGCAGTGCGTGCGGTGTATGTGTGTGGCCTTCATTGACGGAACGCATACAGTTGAGACGGCATCCGTGTTCTATCCTCATCTAGACCGGGTTGGATGAACCGGCCCGGCCCCAGCCAACAGCGAAGGAATCGCCTGTATGTTTGATCCCGCGGGATGGCACAATCCGCAGAATGTCGTGCCGATGGTCATCGAGACCACGGGACGCGGCGAGCGGGCCTACGACATCTATAGCCTGCTGCTCAAGGAGCGCATCATCTTTCTGGGTACGCCCGTTACCGATCAGGTCGCCAACCTCATCGTGGCCCAGCTACTGTTCCTGGACCGGGAGGACTCCAGCCAGGAAATCAGGATGTTCATCAATAGCCCCGGCGGCAGCGTCTATGCCGGACTGGCCATCTACGACACTATGCAGATGATCAAGGCGGAAGTCAGCACGTTCGCCGTCGGTGTGACGGCCAGTATGGGCACCGTGCTGCTAAGTGCCGGGGAAAAGGGCAAGCGCTTCGCGTTGCCCCACGCCTGCGTGCATCTCCATCCGGCCAGCAGCGGCATGCAGGGCTACACGGAGGACGTGCGCCGGGCTTTCCGCGAACAGGAGCGCCTGCAGACCCAGTTGTTCATCCTGGTGGGCCAGAGCACGGGCCGGGACTGGCGCGAAGTCGAGGCGGACTTCGAGCGGGATCGCTACATGGATGCCCTGGAGGCCAAGGAATACGGCTTGGTCGACCAGGTGCTGGGAGATACGGACCACATCGTGTCCGTGCGCGACGGCACTATCCACGTGCCGAGCCAGGACCGGTCCGAGAGCGAGTAGACGGCTTGGTGCGGAGCGTTCCAACGACTTGGACAGGAGGATTGTATTTCGCACTTGGACAAGGACACGGTCCCCTGCAGTTTTTGCGGGCAGGTGCCCGCGGATGCATCCGCACTGACGGAAAGCCTGAAGTCCGGCGTGTGCATTTGCCGCGAGTGCGCGTTCGCCATCGTGCAGGCTGATCATGTGAACCAGGCCCAGAAAGGGCTTCCGGTCAAGGACCTGCCCGCACCGCCGGAACCTGTTTGGCCGTCTTCCGGGCAGGGGCTTCAGCCGGTGCGGAACCCGGTTGCCCTTCCCGGCCGTGGCTGGGAACCGGTTGTCAACGCCGAAGTGGCGCGACAACCGGAGACGCAGGACGCCAAGGCCGCAGGGCGCCTCCCGCTGCCGTCTCCCAGGGACATCGTGTCCTACCTGGACCTGCATGTGGTGGGGCAGCGCGAGGCCAAGAAGGCGTTGGCGATAGCCGTTCACGATCACTACATGCGGTTGAACAAGCTGGCCGATACAGCCGAACCCGGAAACGGGGAGGCCGACCCGGTGCTGGCCAAGAAGAACGTGCTGTTGCTGGGTCCCAGCGGCTGCGGCAAGACCCTGTTGGTCAAGACCATTGCCCACCTGCTCAAGGTGCCCTTTGCGTCGGTCGACGCCACCAGCCTAACGCCTGCCGGCTACTTTGGCGAGGACGTGGAGAGCATGCTGTCCAGTCTGTTGCACGCAGCGGACATGGACGTGGGCCGGGCGGCGCGCGGGATCATCTTCATTGATGAAATCGACAAGGCCCGCACCAAGCCGATGCGTTGGGACGTGGGTGGCGACGGGGTGCAGCAGGCACTCCTCAAGATTTTGGAAGGTGCCACGCTGCGGGTATCGCCCGACGGTGCGAAGATCACGGGCAAGACCAAGCCTGTCGAGGTGGACACGACCCACATCCTGTTCATCTGCGGAGGCGTCTTCGACGAACTTACGGATGTCATCGCCAAGCGTCTGGGCAGTCGGCATCGGCAAATCGGATTCGCCACCGTGAAAGGATCGGGTGAGGTTCGAAATCGCTCCGGGAGGGTGCTGCCGGTTGATGAGGCCGAAGCCAGGCACGAAGCCGAACTGCAGCGGACGGAGGACCGGAACCGGGCCGATGGGGAGTTGAGGCGACAGGTGATCGCCGAGGATTTTGTCAAATACGGCTTCATGACGGAATTCATGGGCCGGCTGCCCGTTCACGTTTCGCTGGAGGCCCTGGATCGGAGTACGCTGCGGGCCATCCTGACCGAGCCCCGCAACAGCGTTGTGCGCCAGGCAAAGTGGCGTTTTGCCCAGTGGGGAGTCGACCTCAAACTGACCGAGGGGGCATTAGACGCGCTGGCCGAAAAAGCGTTCGTGTCCGCCGCCGGAGCCCGCAGCCTGGATGCAGTGCTTGAAGCCCTGCTGCGCGACCTGAACTTCGAGTTGCCCGATCGGGAGGATGTGGCACAGGTCGTGGTCAACCGAAGTTGCGTGACGCGCGGCCATCGTCCACACATGGTGCCGAAGGCCTGAACCACCGGAACGCTGTGCGTTCCGGACCGCAAGCAACGAGGGGACGGATGTCATCCGTCCCCTCGTTGCTTGGCACGGTTTCTTCCGAACCAAGCTGTCCAAAGTCGTTGCTATTCGTCAAACACGTCGGATGGCATGCCCGAGGCGTCCTCCCTGCGCCAGGTTCGGATGAAGTCCTCGTCCGACAGTTGGTCCTGGTGCCAGTAGCTGATGTACTGCATGTCGATCACCACCATCACAATGCGCTGATCGTCGACTCCGGACACCACGATGATGGAGTCCGGCGGGTCCTCCAGGCGGGCCACGTGCGTGGATAGCACGACTCCCGCCCCAATTTCCTGCCGCTTCCACGCATCGCTGTTGGGTTCCTCCTCGGAGGCGTACCAGACGACGAGTGAGCGCTGACCGGCGCGTTCAACGATGTTGAAGAACTTCACAGCCATGTTTTCGTTGGTGAACGACTCGGTGGCCTTCGACCGGTAATCGTCGAAGGTCAGCCTGTTTTCCAGAGCCTTCTCGTAGGCGTCCCGGCGGTCGAAGCAACTTTGCAACTGCTCCTTGATCTGGACAACCTCATCCGGTTCGTCCGCCTGGTCGATGAGCCAATCCACATGCGGTTCGCTGTCCTCGCAGCGGTCGCTGTACTGGTACAGCTGGGTCAGCGAGTACTGGGCCAGGTACATGTCGCCATCGCGCTCCACGGCCTTGAGCAGGAAGTCCTCGGCAGCCTCTATGTCCCCATACAGCAGATTGACATAACCAAGAATGCCGAAGGTCGTCGACGTGGTGGAGCCCATGTCGTGGGCAGCTTGGGCGGACCGCAGGGCCGCCTCCACGTCGCCGTTGTAGATCTGGGCATAGGCGATCGACTCGAGGGCGTCCGTGTTCAGGGGGCGGAAGACGGACCAGCGCTGGGCGTTTTCGATGGCGGCCTCCAAGTCGCCCAGGATGAAGTTGATTTCGTAGAGGCCCTGGTAGTAGAGTGGATCTTCAAAGGCAATGCTCCGGACCCTCTCCAGCGCGCTGTTGGCCTGGGACTCCTGGTCGTTGCGGGCATAGGCAATCGCCAGCAGGCGCGCGTCCGCCACCGACCAAGGCATCTTGTCGACCGCCCGTTGCAGGTGTTCGATGGCTTGTTCATAGTCGTCCGAGCAGAGGAAACCCACCCCCATCATCCGCGTGGCCGAGATGCTGTAGGGACGGGTATCGAGCCACTTCTGCGCCAGAGCCCGGCTTTCCTGGCACTTTTCGGCGTCGTTGAGAAGACGCATGCGCACCAGGGACACGTCCAGCCGGTCCTTCCACGCGATTTCCTCCGCCTGGGCCTGGTGGTTTGCCGCCTGTTCCGCATCCTCCTGGAGCAGGGCCACCGAAGCCAGGCAGGTGTAACCGTCCGGATAGCGCGTGGTGGGACTGTTCAGGATTGCCAGTTGTCGACAGGCTTCCTCGGCGGTCGCCCAGTCGTTGCGCTCGATGGCCAGATCCACCGTCAGCCCCAGTACGTAGGGGTGGTCCGGCATCGCTTCCATGACCTCGGCGGCCAGTTCGGCAGCCAGCTCCGGGTCGCCCCGCAAATCGAAGTCGAGACGGCTCTGCACGATGGTCCACAGCAGAAAGTCCGGGTCGAGTGCCACCGCCTTGTTGACGGCTTCCTCGGCCGCCGCCCAGTCGTGCATGGTTTCCAGGACGGCACCCAGCACGATCCAGCCGATGGGACTGTCGGGATTGAGCTCCACCGATCGTTCTGCGTGGTGCAGGGCCTGCTCTGTTTCATACATGGACAGCAGGATGTCCGCGTAGGCGGCGTGGGCCAGGAAGTTGCCGGGCGCCACCTCCACGGCCCTGGCCCCCGATGCCTTGGCATCGTCGAAGCGGTGTGACATCTGTTGCGACCAGACGAGGTGGGCCAGTACCTTGGGATCGTCTCCCGCCAACTCGCGGGCCCGTTCGGCCAGTTCCAACGACTGGTTCCACATCTGGGGCTGGTAGCTGAAGAGATCGGAAAGCCCCGTCAGGGCCGGCACATGGTCCGGATCGGCCAGCAACGCCTCTCTGAAGGCGGCTTCGGCCCGTTCAAAGTCGCTGGTCTGGAACAGATCGATGCCTTCCCGTGTCTTGGCTGAGGCCCGGTCCGGATCGACATCGCTGGCCGGACGCTCCGCCAACAACCCGGCCAGGAAGGACGGTTGGCCTGCAAACATCACTGGTTCCGCGGCGGTTTCGGCGGGTACGTCCACTTCCGCCTCCGTCTCCGCAACTGGAGCGTCCGATTCGGACACTTCCTCCCGTGGAGGTATGACGATGGTCGTACAACCCGCCAACAACAGGGCCAGGCTCAGCAGGACCAGGACGGCGCATCGGTGTGGAAGTCGGCTCAGGGACATGGTGCGGTACCGTGCAATCGCGGATTGAGGATTCGAAACCTTAATGTTGGCGGATTGGTTCGGCAGGCCCGGTGTTGCAAATGGAGGAGGCCTTGGACCCGTATGGTGGAAACACCCAATCCGGGAACGGGATTATAAGATGCAGCTTCTCGGCCGGGTTGTCCGCGCGGTCCTGCCCCTCATAAATTAAGCATTAAGCCTTTGACGCATGAAGCAAGCGCACAATCCCACCCGGGAATCCGGAGTTGGCCCTGACACGCCGCTGGTACAGGTGGATCGCCTGGACGTGACGTTCAGTGCGCGCACGGGGCTGTTGCGTTTCGAACAGGCCAGGGCCCTGCGAGGGGTTTCGCTGGAGGTGTTCCGCGGCGAAACGGTGGCGGTGGTCGGGGAATCGGGCAGCGGCAAGACAACGCTGGGACGCGCTTCCATCGGCCAGCTCAAACCCAGCAGCGGCCGCGTGCTCTTTGACGGTACGGACCTGGCCACGCTCGGCGGTCAGCGGCGCAAGGCGTTTCGGCGGCGGGCCCAGGCCATCTACCAGGACCCGTTTGCCAGCATCGATCCCTATATGACACTGGCCGAGACACTGGCCGAGCCGTTGGAAATCCACGGCGTCGGCAACCGGACCGAACGCAGGGAGCGCATCGAGCAGGCCCTGGCCGAAGTTCGTCTGACCCCGGTGACGGAAATGGCGAATGCCTGGCCGCACATGATTTCGGGAGGTCAGCGGCAACGGCTGGGCATTGCCCGCGCCCTGATGCTGCAGCCGGAATACCTGTTCGCCGACGAACCCGTGTCCATGGTGGACGCCTCGAGCCGAGCCGAGATCCTTCATCTCCTGGGCGAACTGCAGGACCGGCACGGCATCTCCATTCTGTATGTCACGCATGACATTGCCACGGCCCGGCACAGTGCCCGGCGCATTGTCGTGATGTATCTGGGTGAGATTGTGGAGGAGGGCCCGGCCGCGGATGTGGTCGCTTCCCCCCAGCATCCCTACACCAAGGCGTTGATTGCCTCGGTGCCCGAACCCGATCCCGCCAACCGGCATGCCCACAGGCCGGTGCTGCCGGGCGAACCCCCGAGCCCGATGCATGTGCCCGCGGGCTGTGCGTTCCATCCGCGGTGCCCCGAGGCAATCCCGGGGGTGTGCGACAGACAGTCGGTGGCCCTGGAGACAACCGGTCCTCAACGTCGGGTCGCGTGCCACCTGTACGCCGCCGACGGTTCCGCGGCGTGCCCGCCCAAACGGGATCCGCAGCCGGACATCCTTGCCTGACCCACCGGCCCTCCACGGTTCCGGGGACGCGGGTGGGCACGGTCCGCGATTGTCGGATTTCCGGTTGGGGCTGGCACTGCATACCTATAATGCCCCTCTAATTGGGATCGGGCCGGCCAGGACCGCGGATGTCCGGAGGCCGCGTCCGCCGGGCGCAGAGGATCGCGCATGCAGAGCGCACCTCCACTGAACTGGGGATTGATCCGACTGCGCCGCTGACGACTGCCGACAATCCGGCACAGTGCAGGAGTAGACGAATGCAAAGGCAAATGCGCGCGGCCGCAGGGCTGCTGCTGGCGATGATGGTGTTGATTATGTTGGCGTTGCCGGTGCAGGCTCAGAGCCCGGCCCCCGAACTGCCCGAACGGGGCAAGGTGTCCAAGAGTCCGGAGGACATCCAGAATCTGGCGGCGCCGATCGCCGATGTGATTTCCGGGCCGGCCTGGCTCATGGCCGAAGGCGTGGACCCGCGGGCGTGGATTGATCGGCCGGGTTGGAACACGCTCACGCGGCAACAGGTGAGCGGTGTGGTCAACGCCCTCAACAGCGTGGATTCGCTGCAAGGGGCTGGGCTGGGGGTCCTGGTCCCCTACCGGGATCCGGCACCGGCCTTCAGCCGTGACCTCCTGGTTACGCGCGACTTTTCCAACTCCCCCCTGCAAACGGAGCCGGACATCGCGGTCAACCCGCTTGATCCCGACCACATCGTGCTGGGCACCATCGACTACAACTTCCCCAACAACACGGCCTATGTGTCCATCGACGGCGGTGTCAACTGGGATGGTCCCCGCCAGGTCAAGTACCTGCGTAAGGATCGGGTGTCCGGCGGCGATCCGGTCGTCGAGTTCGACAGCGACGGCAACGTCTACATGGGCTCGATCTCCATCGGGATCAAGGAGTACACGGTCGGCAACGCGGTTGGCTTTGCCCTGGTGTCGAGCATTTCCCTGTCCCGTTCCGAGGACGGCGGCTACACCTGGGAGGAACCGGTGTCCACCGCCCGCAGCGAGGTGACCTCCGACGTTACGGAGGACCTGACCGGCCGGATGCGCGGCACGATCACGCTGGGCTTTCTGGACAAGCCCTGGATGACAACGGGACCCCATCCCACCATCGAGGACCAGGAAGTAATCTACGTCACCTACGTCGAGTTCAACACCTCTTACGACATCCTCTACATCGGGGAAATCCCGACCCTCGGCTCACCCCGGGTTGATACAACTCCCAGACTGGTCTATTCAATGGATCGGGGCGCGACCTGGTCGGATCCTGTCGCGGCAGGACCCACGGTGCGCCGCACCTACGGCGAAGTGAGCGAGACTGAAGGTCAGGCCAACACGATTGGCACCAAGCGGGTCGTACAGGGACCGGTGCCCGTGGTGGATTCCGAAGGGAATGTCTTTGTGGCCTGGATCGACAGCACGGATGACGAAAGCCAGAAGGGTTTGGGCGAGTTCTATATTGCCAAGTCCACCGACGGCGGTGAGAGTTTCGGCGATCCCAAGCGCATCGCCAGCTTCCTGGAGCCCGGCTTCCGTCCGCGCAACGCTTACTTCCGGTACTGGGCTTCGGCCTTCCCCAAGTTGGCGGTGGGGCCCGAGGATGAACTGTACGTGGTGTACACCGCCATTCCCCCGGACAGCGAAATCGACGAAGGGGACATCTTCTTCATTCGCTCCCTGGACGGGGGCAAGCGCTGGTCGCAGCCCAAGCAGCTGAACCACGACACCGGTACGGCGCTGCAGTTTTTCCCGGCGGTGGACGTGGGACCGGACGGGGTAATCCATGTGATGTGGGGTGACATGCGGGACGATCCCGTGGAAACCCGGTACCACATCTACTACACCCGCTCCTCCGATCAGGGGGACACCTGGGGCTTTGAATTGCCCGAGTTGAACCTGAGCGTGGGGGACACGCGGGTTACGGACTTCCCCTCCAATCCCAACAAAGGGTTCCCCAACGGCCTGTTCCTGGGCGACTACTTCGCGATTGCCGCCATCGAGGACGAGGCTTACATCGCGTGGGCCGACACGCGTCTGGGCGAGTATGGCGGCTACAACCAGAAGATCGGATTTACGCGCCAGCGATCCATTCCCAACCCGGAGATTTTCATCAGTCCCAACGCCGGTCCGGCGGGCGAGCAGATCACGGTGCAGGGACATGGCTTCCAGCCGCTGATCAACTACTACCTGCTGGTGGGCGGCACCGAGGTGGCGGCCGGCCGCACGGATGACCTGGGCCGCATAACGGCCAATGTGTTCGTACCCGTCTCGGGCGAGGGGGCCCATGCCGTGACGCTGGTGGACGGGTCGGGCAACTTCGCCTCCACATCCTTCTACATGGAGTTCGGCTTCGACAACATCAAGTCGATCTCCGATCAGCTAGCGGAGTTGCTGGCCCAGTTGGACGGCAACTGACGCATACACGCCGGGGCCGGTGGGACGCAAAGCATGCCTCCGGCCCCGCGGCCATTCCATCCCATCGTTTCAATCCAAGGACATGCCTGCCATGCGCCTGACACACCGCCGGCCGACAGAATCCCGCATCGGCTTCGTGTTCCTGCTGACCGTCTGCCTGCTGCTGTGGGCCGTACCCTCGCTGGCCGCCGATTCCGGCCAGGCCGCCGGGGACGACGACACTGTGGACGAAGGCTATGTCGCGCCGCACGACCTGACCGGCCCTGCCGTGGAGACCCTGCGCTTTCGGGCCTTCGACGTGGATCGCGCCCCGCTGGATCTGCAGGCCGGCGAGATGGATCTCTACTACTACAACCTGAAGATCAGTGCAGCCCGGGAGCTTGAGGAGGAACAGATCCAGCTGTTCGAGGCACCGGCCACCACGATTTCGCTGATTCTCAATCCGGCTCCGGCGGCCGAGGGCACCCTGAATCCGTTCTCGCTTCCGGAGGTGCGGCGGGCAGTGCAGCGCCTGGTCGACCGGGAGTTCGTCGCCCGCGAGATCTACCAGGGCCAGGCCGTGCCGATGCTGACGAACATCAGCCCCACCGACTTCGACTATCTGACCATTTTCCGCCAGGTCAACGAGGCCGGGCTGGACCATGATCCGGAATCGGCGCGTGCGGAGATCGCCGCGGCCATGACGGAGGCGGGGGCGGAGCTCAAGGACGATGTTTGGCATTTCGCGGACAGGCCGATTGTCCTGAAGTTCATCATTCGCGTGGAGGATGAGCGCCGGGATGTGGGCAACCTGATTCAGACGGCGCTGACCGGCGCCGGCTTCCAGATTTCCCCTTCCTACCAGCCGTTCGCACCGGCCATCCAGACGGTCTACACCTCCAATCCAACGGACTTCCGGTGGCATCTGTACACGGAGGGCTGGGGGCGGGGCGCGCCCCAGCGCTACGACTACAGCGGTATCAACGCCTACTATGCCCCGTGGCAAGGCAACATGCCGGGCTGGCGCGAAGTGGGCTTCTGGCAGTATGAGCACGAGGAACTGGATACCTTGGGCCGCCGGCTGTTCCAGGGCGACTTTGCGGACCGGGAGGCCCGCGACGAGCTTTACAAGCGGATGACCGAGCTGGGGCTGGAGGAGAGCGTCCGCGTCTGGATCGCCACGATCCTGAACAGCTATCCCGTCCAGGCGGATGTCACCGGCATCACGCAGGACATCGCGGCCGGCCCGCGCGGCCTGTGGTCGCTGCGCACCGCCCACAAGACGGACAGCGACGAATTGACGGTGGGCCACCTCTGGGTCTGGACCGAACGCTCCACCTGGAATCCGGTGGGCGGCATCGGCGACGTCTACACCTCGGACATTTGGCGGCAACTCCAGGATCCGGCGATGTGGAACCATCCGTTCTCCGGCCGGCCGGAGGCCTTCCGCCTGGACTTCGAGATTGAGACCGCGGGCCCG
This sequence comes from Caldilineales bacterium, assembly GCA_012271135.1. Classification (GTDB taxonomy): domain Bacteria; phylum Chloroflexota; class Anaerolineae; order Caldilineales; family Caldilineaceae; genus Bin34. The sequence goes on from JAAXGZ010000106.1 coordinate 55,863, forward strand.
GACGGCACCCTGGACGTACCGGCCGACGCCATGCACTGGGACGCCGCACGACAGGCCTGGGTGCCGGTGGCGGAGGGCACGACGGCGGTCAGCCGCATCGAGTACGACTACAGCCGCTACTTCCAGTCTAAGTTCCACCACGGCCGGCCCATCTCGATGGCCGACGTGGTGTACGGCCTGCACCAGGGCATAGACATCTCCCGCAACCCGCAAAAGGCCTTGATCGAGACGGTCATCGCCACCACGGCCCGGCCCTATCTCGAAACCGTCAAGGGCTACCGGGTGCTGGATGCGAACCGCATCGAGACCTATGTGGACTTTTGGCACTTCGAGGAAGACTACATCGCGGGCTACGGGATCCCCTCCAGCGTGGGCACGCCCTGGGAACTGCTGGCCGCCCTGGACACACTGGTGTTCGAGCAGCGCCGCGGCGCCTACACCGATACGGCTGCGGCCCGGTTCAAGGTGCCCTGGATCAGCCTGGTCCTGGACCGGGATGCCCGGTTGGTCCGGCGCGTGCTGCTGGACATGAAGCGCAAGCAGACGGTTCCGGAGTCGGTGTTCGAGTTGCCGGGCCGGGATGAGCCGCTGGTGGATGCCGAGTCCGCGCTGGTCGGCTATGACGCGTTGCTGGACTGGTTCGGCGAAAAGGGGCACCTGGTCATCGGCAACGGGCCCTTCAGTCTGGAGCGGTACGACCCCGGAGCGCAGTACGCGGAACTGAAGGCCTATCGGGCGGAGGACTACCCCTTCACGCCCGCGGACCTTTACGTCGGCCTGCCCGAGTTCGTGCGCATCACGGACATTGAGGCGGACGAATTGGTCTTCGGCGACGACTACACGGTGTTCCTGGAACTTGAAGGGCCGGGCCAGCTGGCCGTCGAGTATGTGCTCAAGGATGCCTCCAGCGGCAAGGTCCTGCTTAGCGGACAGGCCGAGGAACAGGCCGACGGCTCGTTTGCCATTGCGCTGACCGCGGACGAAACGGACGCGCTGGACGCCGATCTGTTCAAGCTGATCCTGGCGGCCTGGAGCGACGACTTGGCCAGGGTGACCGAACGTACGCTCGAGATCGAGTCGGATGTAGGTTTCGGTTGACGCTCCGAGCCGACGGTTTGGTCGGCGTCGAAGAAGCATACTGCAGGCCGACAGCGAGGGACGCCACGAGCGTTTGCCTTCCGCTGTCGGCCTTGCGGTTGCAGCAGGACCTGGGCTGTATGCTCAACAGGCTCCTGATTTGCAACTTCAAGCAGTTTGAGAAGGCCGATTTCGAATACGGCAAGGCGACCGTGTTGATCGGATCCGAAACTCGAGCAAGGCGGCTGCCATAACGGCAACCGCGGTGGAGGTTGTCAGCCAGCCGGTAAGGTAGAGCAATGTTCCTGTCGGACTCAAGGCTGCCGGATCCCGGTCCGGCAACTTCAGGCAGGTTGCCATGCGTAACCTGATCCCCTTGGCAGTGCGCGCCCTGACCATGGTCGGGGTCTTTTTCGTCGTTCTGCTGCTGCTTGTCCTGACCCTGGGCCTGACCGGCTTTTCGGATCGCATCCTTTCGTCGGTTGTGGGTGAGCAAATCCGGGTCGAACGGACCACCCTGGCCGAGACCATCCGGGATCCGGATGAACTGGAACGGGTCCTGGCCGCCCGCAAGGCGGAACTGGAGTCGTTCTACGGGCTCGACATTCCGTGGCAACGCCGGTTGCCCGCCTCGGTGTTCAGGGTCATGCGGCTGGACCTTGGGGAGGCCCGCTCCCTCCGTTCCTTTGCCGGATCCAGCCGGATTGCCGACATCGTGCTGGAACGGTTGCCGAACACTATCCTGCTGATGACCACCTCGACGGTGATTGTGGCCCTGACCGGCTTGGCAGGGGGCCTGTATGTGGCAACCCGGCCTGGCAGTTGGATTGATCGTCTGGTATCCGGCCTGGCGGCCGTTACCTACGCGATTCCCACCTGGTGGATTGGCATTCTCCTGATCCTCGTGGTGTCGGTGCATTGGCGCCTGCTGCCGTCCGGCGGCATGTACAGCACGCCGCCCCCGGAGGGGGGATGGCTCAGGTTTGCCGACTTGGCCCGGCATGCCGTGTTGCCGGTGCTGTCCATGGTGCTGGTCAGCGTGGGTCCCTACATGTACGCGGTGCGGACGATCACGCTCAACATCGCCCAGGAGGACTTCGTGGGCATGGCCCGGGCCCGCGGGCTGTCCGAGATCCGTGTGCGGAACGCCCACATCCTGCGCGTGGCCGCTCCGCCCATTGTTACGGGCCTGATCTTCGGCCTGGCCGGTTCACTGTCCGGATCGATTCTGATTGAAACCGTCTTCAACTGGCAGGGCATGGGACGGCTGTACTACGACGCCTTGGCCGGCACCCCCGACGAGGGCGTGATCGTGGCGCTTACCTTCATGTTCACCCTGATGTACGTGGCCATCCGCCTCCTGCTGGAGACGCTGTACATCTTCCTGGACCCGCGGGTCAGCTACGCCGACTGATGCGCGTTCGGCAGATACGGGATGCCCTGCTCAAGACTCCGGTGGGTCTGCTGGGCCTGCTGTCCCTGGCCGCGCAGGTGGTGCTCTCGGTCTGGGTGGTCGTCTCCTATCCCGACGACTTCGGCAACCGGGTCTGGAGCAACCCGATTCACTGGGTGGACAACCCGAAGGCCGCGCCGCCGGCGTGGATCGGACGGGTGGACAATCAACCGCGGGCGGATCACTGGCAGACTGTCCGCGGGGAACCGGAGACGGTTGAAGAGAAGGGACGCAACCTGATTGCCAGTTGGAACATTCCCTACATCGTCGAGGAGGGGGCCGTGCCGGCCTTCCTGGCCCTGACTGTGCGGGACGTGCGGTTTGAGGAACGGGCGCCGCTGTTGGCACTCACTCTGATCAGGCCCGACGAAACCCGTGTCAGCGTCTTGCGCCATGCCGTCCGCGGACCGCGCGAGGGGGAGGAGGGACCATATGAGCGGCACTTCGACGATCCCCTGCGCATCCAGCTCAGCGCCGACGAAAGCACCCTCAGTTCGTTGCAGGAGTTCCTGGCCGAGGAGTACGGACTGCAAATGGATGCCGAGGAAATCCGCCCGCGCGTCATGGACATCCTCTTTGGCGTGCCGGATGCGGCGGGCGACGGATTTGCCCCGATGTCGGGTGAGTACACATTCCTATTTCAGACGGCCACGCGGGTGGAGGGCGACGGCATCGGGTCCGTGGAACTGGTGGCCGGCGGGGACGCCTTTGGCCGCATGGGCACGGACAGCATCGGCCGCGACTTGGCCCAGGGGTTGCTGTACGGTTTGCCCACCGCCCTGGTGATTGGCGTTGTGGTGGCACTTCTGTCCACCTCCATCGGCACCGTCCTGGGTATGGCGTCCGGCTACCTGGGCGGAGCCGCCGACACGGTGATTCAGCGACTCTCGGACATTGTGGCCAACATCCCCGTTCTGCCCCTGCTGATCTTTCTCCTGTTCATCATCGGACCCAACCTGACCGTTATTATCGGCATTCTGATTGCCTTCAGCTGGCCGGGCCTGGCCATCCAGGTGCGGGTCATGGTGCTGCACATGCGCTCGAGCCAGTTGATCGAGGCCGTGCAAAGCCTGGGGTCTTCGCGCTGGCGGGTCATGTACCGCCACATCCTGCCGCAAATCATGCCGTACTTCCTGGCCCAGATTATCTTCACCGCGCCGTCGGCCATCCTGGCCGAGGCGGGTCTCAGTTTCCTGGGTCTGGGGGATCCGTCGATTCCCACCTGGGGCCAGATTCTGGAGGCGGGCTTCCGCACCGGCGGGGTCTATGTTGGCTACTGGTGGTGGATTGTGCCCCCCGGTCTTCTGATTGTGCTGGTGGCCTCCACGTTCATGTTGTTGTCGCTGGCCATCGAGCCGGTGGTCAACCCCCGCTTGCGCCAAACCCGACGGGCCGATTGACGATGGCTCCCGTCCTGCAGGTTCGCGACCTGTATCTTCACTACGCCGATCCGGCCGGCGTGGTCAAGGCCGTGGACGGCGTATCGTTCGAACTGGGCGAGCCGGGCACGGCCCTGGGGTTTGTTGGCGAGTCCGGGTGTGGCAAGTCCAGTGCGGCCAACGCCATGCTGCGCATGCTGCCCGGCAACACGGCCCGGTACGAAGGGGAAGTGTGGCTGGACGACGTCTGCGTGTCGGCCCTGGATGCCGAGGAGTTTCGGCGCACCGTGCGTTGGCGGCGCATGGCCCTGGTGCCCCAGGGAGCCCAGAACAGCCTCAATCCCGTCATGCGCGTGGGCAAGTGGCTGACGGAACCGGTGCGCCAGTCGCGATCCTCCGATATCGCACCGGATGCCCTCGAACGGCAGGCCCGCGGCCTGCTGGAACGCGTGGGCCTCCCGGCCGGTGCCTGGAACCTCTATCCGCACGAACTGTCGGGCGGCATGAAGCAGCGTGTAATGATTGCGGGGGCCTTGATCTTTTCGCCGCGTCTGTTGATCATGGACGAACCGACTTCCGCCCTTGATGTCAGTGTGCAGGCGCAGATCATGAACCTGCTCAAGGATCTGAAGGCAGAGGGCCTCTCCATCCTGTTCATCACCCACGACATCGCGCTGGCGAGCGACATCTGCGACCGCTTGGCGGTCGTCTACGCCGGCCAAATTGCCGAGATTGGTAGTTCGGAACAGATTCTGGAGCAGCCGGCCCATCCGTACACGCGTCGGCTGCTGGGCAGCATTCCGCGCCTGCACGACGAAGCTCTGCCGGAGTTTATTCCGGGTGCGCCTCCCGACCTGCGCAACCTGCCCGGCGGTTGCCGCTTCCATCCCCGCTGCGATGTGCCGTTGGCGGTGTGTCCCGAGCGGGTGCCCGTGCGCCTGAAGGCGGAGGCGGGCCAGGACGTTTGGTGCTGGCTGCATGATCGGACTGTGAACCAAGTGCCCCTGGAGGTCAACAGTGAGTGACAGGCAACCGGTCGTCGTTTCATGCATTGAACTGCATCACATTCGGCTTCCCTACGTGCATCCGTTCGAGACCAGTTTTCGACGCGAGACGCACCGCGAATCCATCCTGGTCGCGATCCGCAGCGGTGATTTGACTGGATGGGGGGAGTGCGTGGCCGGATCCGGGCCGTGGTATTCGGCGGAAACCATGGGTACCGCACTGCACGTGATGGCCGGCTACCTGGTGCCGCGGTTGCTGGAAGCCGGTTCGGTGGCCGCGCGCGATTGCGAACGGCTGTTTGCCCCCGTGCGCGGCCATCCCATGGCCAAGGCGGCGTTGGAGAACGCGGTCTGGGATTTGGAGGCGCAACAGGCCGGACAATCGTTACAGGCCGCCTTGGGCGGCCGCGGGGACCGGGTGGCAGTCGGTGTGTCCCAGGGCATCGAGCCGTCGATTCCCCAACTGCTGGACCGCGTGGCGGCCTGGGTCGACGACGGGTATGCGAGGGTGAAGCTCAAGATCAAGCCGGGTTGGGATGTCAAGCCCGTGGAGGCGGTACGGGACCGCTGGCCGGATCTGGCCCTGCAGGTGGATGCCAACTCCGCCTATGTTCCGGACGACACTGCTTCCCTGAAGGAACTTGACCACTTTGGCCTGTTGTTGATCGAACAGCCCTTCCACCATGACGATATCGTGGACCATGCCGCCTTGCAGGCCGAGATGCAGACACCCATCTGCCTTGACGAGAGTATTCACTCGCCGCTGCATGCCGAGTGGGCCCTGAAAATCGGGGCCTGCCGTAACATGAACATCAAGGTGGGGCGGGTCGGTGGCCTGAGCGCTGCCCTGCGCGTCCACGACCTGTGCCGGGATGCCGGCGTCCCGGCCTGGTGCGGGGGCATGCTGGAGACCAACGTGGGACGGGCCGGGAACCTGGCCTTGGCCTCGCTGCCCAACTTCACATTGCCCGGTGACATCTCCGCCTCCCGCCGCTACTACCACGAGGATGTGGCGGTCCCGGACTTCGAACTCAACTCGGACTCGACCGTATCGGTTCCGCAGGCGCCGGGCCTGGGGGTGGTAGTGGACCGGGCGCGGCTGGCAGCAGTCACACTCCATGCGGAGACCTTCCGCACGCCGCAATGAAGGCGTGGTCCGGCCTCACGGTTGCCCTATGCCGTTCGGAAGTCATTTGACAAAGGGGGGGGGACGAACCACAATCGGGTTGCCAATTCAGTTTTGTCATTGCACCACTCATCATTGCCGGCAGTGAGTCTGTTCGGCCAGCCCCTGGGACCGGATTGGTGTTGCAATCTGTCAATAATTCGGGAGGACCTGAATTATGACTATTTTCAAGGCAGGGTTGCTGGCAGCCTTGCTCCTTGCGCTCTTGGCAGTGGCAGCCTGCGGTGTCCCTGCCGAACCTGCAACCGACGCTTCGGCCGAGGGTGTGGAGGATATGACGGCGGAACCGGCCGGCAACCTCTTGGAGTCACCGGTGTTGTGGGACCGCGTGGCGTCGGGCGAGTTGCCCCCGCTGGAAGACCGTCTCCCGAAC
>JAAXGZ010000145.1 GCA_012271135.1 Caldilineales bacterium
CAGAATAAGTCGTGCGAAGTGTTTAGGTCAACGATGGCCAGCATGCTGCGTTGGGGGTTGAGACGACCGCACATCAGGGATTCCTCCGTTGCCAAGCAGGCCTAATCCTAACCGGCCGCGTTTTTCAGCAGCCTGCTAGTGTGAAGTCCTCGCTGCCGCAGGCTCGCCCAAGCCAACACGATTAGAAAGACCGCCGTCTGTAGAAGGATGATGGATGCCCCAGAGGCGATGTCCAAGTAGAAGCTGATGTAGATACCCAACCCTGCCGACACCGAACCCAACAGGATCGAGAGCACCATCATGCGACCAAAGCTGACGGTCAGCATGCGCGCGATCGTGGCCGGCATGATCAGTACCGCGGAGATCAGTGTGACTCCCAAGACCTGCATCGAGGAGATGATCACCGCGGCCAAGAGGAACGCGAAGACAACCGAAACCCGACCGGTCGGCACCCCTTGCACCTGGGCAACTTCGCTGTCGAAGGTGTGGAACAGCAAGGGGCGGTAGTAGACCAGCAGCAGAATGGTGGACGCAACCAGGACTCCCGCGACAACCAGCAAATCGGCAATGTCCACGCCCAAGATGTTGCCGAACAACATCGCCTCAACTGAGGGAGTGTAGGACCGGGCCCGGCTGATCAACGCCACCCCCAGGGCAAAGCTGGCCGTGGTGATGATGCCGATGGCCGCATCCGCCTTGATCTCCGGCCGACGGGACAGGCTGTTGATCCACAACGCGGACAACACCCCCCAGATCCCGGCTCCCAAATAGAAGTTCCAGCGCGCCATAAAGGCAACGACGGCTCCCCCGAACACAGCATGCGCCAGCCCATGCCCGATGTAGCTCATGCCTTGGAGGACGATGTAGACCCCAAGTGCTCCGCACATGGCTCCCACCATCAGGGCCACCGCGAAGCCGGTGCGGAAGAAGAGGAATCCGAAGGGCTCCAGCAGGATGTTCAGTGGACCAAATCCTCTCCTGCTTCGGTGTCGAAGGGGGCGTGGGCGGCAACCGGCTTGGGATGGAGTTCCGTCCACGTATGGGAGTGGGGTGCCTCGTAGACGAACACCTGACCGTTCTGCCTCAGCACCACGAGGTCGGCCTGATAGGTCCTGTCCAGGATTTCCTTTTGCAGGATGGCCTCCGGCGGTCCCTGGGCCACGATCGTCCGGTTCACGCAGACCACCCAAGGCAGGTGCGTGGCCGCGGCGTTGACGTCGTGCGTGCTCATGATGATGGTTTGCCCGGTGCGGTTCAGCTCTGCCAGCAGATGCAGGATGTTTTCCGTGTTGTACACATCCACGTCGCTGGTGGGCTCGTCCAGCACCAGGATGCTGGGGTCGGATACGAGCGCGCGGGCAATGAACACGCGCTGCTGCTGCCCGCCCGACAACTCTCCGATGTGCCGGTCCACCAGATGCGGAATCTCCAGCCGCTCCAGGATGGATTCGATGCGTTCCGAATCCCCCCTTGTCGGCCAGGGCGGCCAGAACCCTGCACGCCGTAGGCCCATCCAGACCACTTGGCGCACGGTGGCGGGAAAGCTCCAGTCCACGTCCTCGATCTGGGGCACGTAGCCATAGTGGAGTTCCGATCCGCGCCGGGCCGGTTGCCCGTCGTGGGAGACGGTGCCGCTTGAGGGCTGCAGTACCCCCAGCAGCAGCTTGAGAAGGGTGGTTTTGCCGGAACCGTTGGGGCCCAGCAGGGCCAGGAACTGGCCTTGGTGGACATGGATGTTGACCCCTTCGAGGACGGTTTTGGTCCCGTACCGAATGGCAACGTCGCGTAGTTCGACTTGCGGTTCCATGATTCAGCCGTCGGCTTGGTTCCGCGTCAGCGGCACGCTGTCCAGGGCCTGCACATCTCCGCCCAGGGCGACAACGATGATGCGGGTGTTGTACAGCATCATGCCGATGTAGCTGTGTTCCGGATTCCCCGGTTCGCCCGGTAGCACGTCGTCTGCCAGGCTGGCCTCCAGTCGGGCACCGGTTTCGCGGGCTATCGCCTCCAATACCGGCGAGGGAAACTCTGCCGCCCCGAAGATGACCGGCACGTCCGCTTCCCGAACCTGCCGAATCAAATCGGCCACTTCTCGGGCCGACGGCTCCGCCATGTCTGCGGGCTGGATGGCACCGGTGACGGTGAATCCGTAGCGCGGACCGAAGTAGGCCCACGAATCGTGATAGGTCAGGAGCTGTCGCTGAGCCTCCGGCACCGTGGCGGACGCCTCGGCCAATGCGCTGTCCAACTGGCGCAAATGGTCCAGGTAGTCCTCGGCGTTGGCGGCGTAGGCTTCCGCCTGGGCGGGATCGGCCCGGCCCAGTTCCTCGGCGATCACCTCGACACAGGCCATCACGAGTTCCGGGTTCAGCCAGATGTGGGGGTTTGGGGCTCCTCCGCTTTCGGGAAACGAGAAGTCGAACACCCAGTCGCTGCGGTCGAGGATCCGGTCGCCCAGGGCGACAATCGGCGCACCCTCCGCGACGTTGGCCTCGGCCAGATCGAGAATCAGGGCCTCCAGCTGCAGGCCGTTGATGAAGATCAGGTCGGCGGCCGCAAGGTGTCTGGCATCGCTCGGGGTCGGTTCGTAGGTGTGGGAGTTGACACCCGGCGGAACCAGTGCCTGCAGGTCTGCCAGGTCTCCAATCACGTTGCCGATGATGTCGGCCAAGGGGGCCACCGTCGTCACCACCTGTAATCGATCCGGGACGGCTGGCGTCTGTTGAAGTTGTCCGGTACCATCGGCGGCCGTGCAGCCGACCAGCCCAAGACAGCACACCGCCAGCAGGCAGAGCAGGCGACAGCGGATGGTTTCCATGGTTTGTGACAAAAATAGGGGCATGGGATGCGTGCTTGGGAGACGCAGATCTCAGTGTCGCGGGTGCAGCTCCACGGCTGCGTCATCCGGAGTTCCGCCCACCCGCCGCCCGAGTCCGGCGTTTGGCAAACCGGGCCGGTACATTATCCTGCACTTGCCGGCCCTGTGAGTCGGAATTCCCAAACAGACGCGGAGGCGAATCCCCATGCCCGACCATCAGATAGGCCTGACAGTGTCCAACCGAATTCTGGACCGATTCAAGTCCCTGCTGTACCTGCCGTCCCCATCCAGCCGGGAGCAGGCCATCGCCGCGGAGATTGAAAGCCAGATCGCGACCATGGGCCTAACCCCGCAGCGGGATGCCGGAGGCAACGTCTGGGTCGAACTGGAGGGTGAGAATCCCTCCCTGCCGCGGTGGCTCTATGCGGCCCACATGGATGAGATTGGCTTGGTCGTCACCAAGGTGCGGGGGGACGGCAATCTGGAGGTTGCGCGCAATGGAGGCCTGTATCCCTGGAAGCTGGGCGAAACCCCGGTTGAGGTTCTGGGGGACGACGAGACGATTCTGGGCGTTCTCAGCATGGGTTCCCTGCACATTCCCCAGGAAAAGCGCAATCCAGTGGATTGGGAAGCAACGTGGATTGAGACCGGCCTGACCAAGGAGCAGGTGCTGGCCCGCGGTGTGCGGCCCGGATCCTCGGCCGTTCCCCATGCCGCGGTCAGGGGCCCCATCGTCTTTGGCGACCCGGATGATCCGATGGCGGGATCATGGACCTTCGACGATCGGCTGGGTTGCGCAATCCTTCTCGAACTGCTCCAGGATCTGGTCAATTCCGATGCCAAGCCCCGGCGCAACACGGCCATTGCCTTCGTGCACAACGAGGAGATCGGGGGCTTTGGCGCCAAGAATCTGACGCGCAAGCTGGAACCCGAAACCTTCATCGCGATCGATGGCGCTCCAGTGCCGCCCGATGCCCCGCTGGTCGTCAACGACCAGCCCGTTGCCTGGAGCAAGGACACCATCGCGCACTTTGATCATGCGCTCATGAAGGAACTGCTGGCGGCAGGCAGGGAAGTGGGCGTGGAGGTGCAGACCGTGGTCTACTCCAGTGCGGCCAGCGACGCCTCCATGTCGTTTGCTGCCGGCTGGGTGGACCGCGCCCTGACGTTTGGGTGCGCGCGGGGCAACAGCCATGGCTACGAACTGCTGAAGTTGGCGGTGCTGGAGAACACCCTGAAGGTTCTGAACCGGTTTGTGGCTACCCGATGAGCCGCGACGGTTGAATTCAGCCGCTTGCTCACAATATTGGGTGGGACTTCCATGCGCCGCTTCATTGCCCGGCAGATACCGAATACGCAAGCAGGGACACCGCGGTCGAGTCCGATAGCGGGATCACCGGCATTCCGTTGGGACCTGGAACCCTGCGCATCCTGTCCGGTGACGGTTCGTTGAGACGCGCTGCGTCCCTTGAAAGCGCCAATCTCTGGTCCGGCTCCTGGTGCCATTCCGCATCCCAAAAAGCCTGGGACAATCAGCTCAGACGCGGTTGTCTCCCGGCGGCAAGAGAGTTGACCAGTCCTTCTCGCCGCTCGTTACCTGCAGGGCCTCGGCAAAGTCCGGCACCCACCGGGCCTTCTGCCAAGCCGCGGCCAGGGTGTCGGGCACATCGGATGCCAACGCTCCCTGTGCTGCTTGCTGCTTCAATAGAGACAGGATATTCCGGGCACTGGTTTCCAGGTCCCTGGCCCGCATCGGGTCCAGCCAGACGCCGCGTGTCGTATCCCAGGTCTGGAGGATGTGGATGTCTTCACCTTCGTCCAGCATCCGGAACTCGCCCAGCACATCGCTGCGGTAGACGGGCTGCCCGTCCGCCATGCGGAGCCGTTCAATGTCCTCGAATTCGCCGTCGGCCGACAGGCGCAGGCCCCACAGCCGGGGTTCGCCTTCCTGGCGATGCCATCGCTCCGGGTCGTAGCGCCAGAACTCCCGGACGCCCATGGCCCGGTAGATCTCCACCTTGGGTTCGAGGTCGTGGCGGAAGGAGGATTCGGACAACACCTCCAGTACGAACAGGATGGGGTTGTCCGGGTCGTAGGTTACTTCGTGCCGGCGTTCGTCCGGCCGGGGGCGCTCCTGGATGAAGACGTCGGGGATGACCTGTCCGCTTTGGGCATAGCGGTTGGTCTTGGGCACGCCCAGGTCGGGCAGTCTCAGGCACCGCTCCTGGAAGACATGGCCCCGTCCCAGCAGGCGTTGGGCTTCGTCATGGCACCCGTGGACACTGGTCTGGTGGGCTGGGGTGGCCATGAAGGTCACCCCGTCCTTGCCGTAGGCGTCGTCGTCGGTCCAGTCGGGTCCGTAGACGTGCCGGGGGTCGTAGGGGTAGGCGGGGTCGTAGTGGTCGAGTGACTTGATCTGGGCCCACCAGGCATTGGAGGCCCTGCCGCCATTGGGTGCTGCTGCTGGGGAACGAGGTGTTGCGGAGCCGGTCTCGAGATCGGCCGCGAGGCCGTTGCCTTGCGCGGGCACGGACGTGTCCGGGGTGAGGGCGGCGTTCATGCCGGCGACGGGTTTCGTGATCCGGGTCATAACCACCATTGTAGGCCACGGCCACGGGCGGCCTTGGGCCGTGCCCGCAACGCGCAATATGCGCGTTGCATCTGCATGTCCAAAGAATGATTGCCACGAACGGGCGGCAACCTCGCGCAATGTTGTTAGAGCTTGGTTTGAGCCGTAGCCTTTTCTCCCTGCCACCTGCAGCCTTTGTATACACTCCCCCTGCCTTTCGGACAGGCGAAAGTTGCCGGCCAGACCAAGGAGAGGAACGACTCCCACAACCTACGCTGCACGTTCCGTATAAGCCGGGCATTCCCTGAAGCACCACAACACCAAACCACACGTGCCCACGGACTGCGTGGTTCATGACAAAGGGAATGAATTGGGGTACGCCCGCCAAGAATCTTTTGCCGACACTGCGGAAACAAATTCGGACAAGACAATACTGCGACAGGTATTTCAGATGAGCATGAACTTTCAGGCCTTCAGCCAAAACGCACAGGACGCGGCCCGGGCCGCGATTGAACTGCTGCCGCGATACAAGCATGTGCAGGTGGATGCGGAGCACCTGCTGTTGGCCCTTCTTTCACAGTCGGATACGTCGGCCCTGCGCCTGTTGAAGCGCATGGAACTGGACGCGCGGCAGTTGGCCAACGAGGTTGAGATCGCGCTGGAGCGCCGGGCCAAGGGCACCTTTGGCTCCTTCGGTGGCGCCAGTCAACTGCAGCTGCAGTTGACCCCGCAGCTCCAGAGGGTGCTTACCAAGGCCAAGGAGCTGGGCGGTGACGGCGAGGTCACGACGGCCCATTTCCTGCAGGCCATCGTGCATGTCGGCCAAAGCGAGGCGGCCGCCATCCTTACCCGGGCCGGAGCCAGCAAGGCACGCCTGGACGAGGCCCAGGAAGCCGAAGAGGCGGACGTCGAGAGCGGGGCAGCCCCCCGCAGCAAGTTTAAGTTTCTCTCCCAGTACAGCACCGACCTGACCCAGCTGGCGGAGGAGGGCAAGACCGATCCGGTAATCGGCCGGGATCAGGAAATCCTGCGGGTGTTGCAAATCCTCTCGCGCCGGACCAAGAACAACCCGGTGCTGATTGGCGAGGCCGGCGTGGGCAAGACCGCCATTGTGGAGGGGCTGGCCCAGGCCATTGTGAACCGCGATGTGCCCGAACCGCTTCTCGACAAGCGGGTCATGTCCCTGGACCTGGGTTCCATGGTGGCCGGCACGCGCTTCCGCGGCGAGTTTGAGGAGCGGCTGAAGGGCTCCCTGGACGAGGTCATTGAAAGCAAGGGTGAAATCATCCTGTTCATCGACGAACTGCACACGGTCGTGGGCGCAGGCAATGCGGCCGGCTCGCTGGATGCCAGCAACATGCTGAAGCCGCCTCTGGCGCGCGGTGAACTCCAGTTCATCGGTGCCACCACCCTGGACGAGTACCGGGAGAACATCGAGAAGGATAGTGCCCTGGAGCGCCGGTTTGCCTCCGTGTTCGTGGACGAACCCAACTACGAGGAGGCCGTGGAGATTCTGCACGGTGTGCGCGACCGGTATGCCGACCATCACGGCGTGCAGTACACGGACGATTCGCTCGAGGCGGCGGTGAAGCTGAGCCAGCGTTACATCCAGGATCGCCAGTTGCCTGACAAGGCCATTGACCTGATCGACGAGGCGGCGGCCAAGCTGCGGGTGGCCCTGCATCTCCAGCCCGACGCTCTCAAGGAGGCCAAGGCGGAAATCGACAAGCTTCTGAACCTGGAGGAGAAAGCCTGGAGCGAACGCAACTACGAAGCGGCCGCGGATCACAAAATCGCGCGTTCGCGCCTTGAGGCGGACTACAACGAACGCTACGCGGCCTGGCGCAAGGAAGCCGAACTGGACGAGGTGGTGGAGGAATCCGACATCGCCGAGGTGGTCCAGGCCTGGACCGGGATTCCGGTGCGCAACCTGATGGAAAGCGAGACGGAACGGCTGCTGAACCTGGAAGCCGAGATTCGCAAGCGGATCGTCGGCCAGGAAGAGGCGATCGGGGCCGTGGCCGATTCCCTGCGCCGGGCGCGCAGCGGCCTTAACGACCCGCGCCGGCCCATCGGCGTGTTCCTGTTCCTGGGACCGACCGGCGTCGGCAAGTCCGAACTGGCCCGCGAACTGGCGGTGCAGATGTTCGACGACGAGGATGCCCTGATCCGCGTGGACATGAGCGAGTACACGGAGCGGCACTCCATCAGCCGTCTGTTTGGTGCCCCGCCCGGATATGTCGGCTACGACCAGGCCGGACAGCTGACCGAGCAGGTTCGCCGCCGCCCCTACCGCACCATCCTCTTCGATGAAATCGAGAAGGCCCACCCGGATGTGTGGAACAGCCTGCTGCAAATCATGGACGACGGCCACCTGACGGACGGTCAGGGTCGCCGCGTGGACTTCCGCAGTTCGATCATCATCATGACCAGCAACCTGGGTGCGGACGTGATCAGCAAGGGCAAGGTGGGGTTTGCCACGCCGGTGCTCAACGAGGAAGAGGTCAAGGGCGAGTACAGCAACCAGCTGAAGCGCATGTTCCAGCCGGAGTTCCTGAACCGGATCGACGAAGTCATCGTTTTCCGCGGCCTGAACATGGACGACATCCAGCAGATCGTGCACATCCTCATGTCCGACCTGGTCCACCGGGCCAACGAGATTGGCCTGTCGGCGGAACTGACAGAGGCTGCCGTGGGGTATCTGGCCGAAATCGGCTTTGACCCCGCCTACGGTGCGCGGCCACTGCGGCGTGTGCTCCAGAAGTCAGTCGAAAACGAATTGAGCAAGGGCCTGCTGACGGGCCGGTTCAGCGCTGGGGACCATGTCGTGATCGACCACGACCCCGAAGCTGAAGGCAACTACAAGCTGCGCTTCGAGGCGCAGACGGCGGACGCGGCCGAACTGTTCGCCGCCGCCGCAGGCGCGGAACGGGTGTAGGACATCTCGGGAACGTTTCACGCGAAGGCATGTCAACTCGGTGCACCTGTCGTAGGGAGCCTGAACAGTTGCAATCAAAGAACTTGAAACAATACTACTGAAGTACTGAGGTTTCTGGAGAAGGATTTGCTGATGACGGTTTGTATCGCTGCCACCTGCAAGGACGGGCTAGTGTTGGCATCGGACAGAATGCTGAGTGCCTCACACTTGGACCTTGAGTTTGACCATCTTGGCATCAAGATTTATCCAGTTGTACCAACCGTAGCAGTTTTGTCGGCAGGGGATGCACTCGTCCTGCACGACATACTCATCGAAGGTGCAGGATTTCCTGGTCAGATGCAGCAGCCGATGGTCAGTGCCATCGCGGAGCACGTACGTCAAAGGTTTGTATCTGTGCGGCGCGATCTTGCCACCCAGCGCCTACTGGAACCTCGTGGTTTGACGTTTGAGAGTTTCTATCAAGGAGGCTAAGCGCTTGGCATAGATAAAGAGCATGCCGGTGTCTTTCATTTTCGGTCGGATCCGGCACAGGTCGACGCTGTTTCAGTTCGGCTGGACAACAGCCGGTCCAACGCCGCGGTGCTAGAATTCCGTGTTGCCCTTCCCGGCTGTTGCGGACCCTGTGGACTTGTTTCTGGCCATCGCCGGCGTAATCGCGCTGATCGTGATCGCCGTTAATCTGTTCATTACCTTCGGCCTGATGCTGGCGGCTTTGCACTACACCAAGCAGTTGGTGAAACTGACCGGTACATGGAGTGAACAGGGGCTGGCGGCCGGTGGACGCCATGTCAACACCGCGGCCGAGTTCGTGGACAAGGCCGGTAGGCGGATTGTGGAACCGGTTGTTCAGGTCGAGGCCAAGGCGGCACAGACCCGCCGCGTGGTGGCCTCCCTATTTCCCAAGCGTTGAATGAGCGATTCCGATCCCACTGAACTGGCACCGGAACGGGCCAGGGACTCTCAGGGCCGCCTGCGCCTGTTGGCCGGCATTGGCGCGGGGGCCCTGCTCGGTGCCCTGCTGGCCTGGTACGCAGGCGAGGTCAAGGCCGAAGCAGAACAGGAGGACGGCGAAGGCACATCGCTCAAGGCTGGTGATCTCATTACCCTGGGCGTTGAAGTGCTCGGATTTGTCAAGATTGTGTACCGCACCCTGAGGCGGATTTGACCCGGAACCGGGCGGCAGGCCCCATGGCCACCGGTAGGGGAACGGGTACGACTGCAACCTGCAAGTGCAAGGAGCTAACCGGCGATGACTGTTGAACCCGTCCTGATTGCCGGCGAATGGCGCGCCCCGCGCGACCCACAGGGCACCCTGCAGAACGAAAATCCCTCCACTCGGCAGCAGCTGCCCCAGGTGTTCCCGGTTACCGGCCGGCTGGACGTGGAGGATGCCATCGCGGCCGGCAAGGCTGCGGCCCGGGAACTGCGCAACATCCCGGTCGGCCGGATTGCCGACTTCCTCGATGCCCTGGCGGATGGCATGGAGGAACAGTCCGGACCGCTGGTGGAGATGGCCCATGCCGAAACCGGCCTGCCGGCGGGACCGCGGCTCAATTCGATTGAGCTGCCCCGCACCACGGATCAGTTGAGGCAGGCCGCGGCCGCAGCGCGGGACGGTTCGTGGCGGCGCGCAACGATTGACACCGGGTCGAACATTCGGTCGATGCTGGGTCCGTTGGATGCACCGGTGGTGGTATTCGGTCCCAACAACTTCCCGTTTGCCTTCAATTCCGTCTCCGGCGGCGACTTCGCCGCGGCGATCGCGGCCGGCAATCCGGTGATTGCCAAGGCCAACACCGGACACCCCGGCACCACCCGGCTGATCGCGGACATTGCCCTGCAGGTCCTGCAGGATCTGGACCTGCCGCCCGCCATGGTGCAGCTCCTGTACCGGACTCCGCGCGACGTCGGGGCCATGCTGGTCTCGCATCCGAACATCGGCGCCACGGGTTTTACCGGCAGCAAGGCCGCGGGCCTGCAGCTCAAGGTGGCCGCGGACCAGGCCGGCAAGCCCATTTACCTGGAAATGTCCAGTGTCAATCCGGTCTTCCTCCTGCCGGGGGCCCTGCGCGAGCGGGGTGCGGAATTGGCGGCGGAGTTCTACACCTCGTGCGCCATGGGAGCCGGCCAGTTCTGCACCAATCCCGGTCTGGTCATTCTCCAGGACGATGAGACGGGCCGGGAGTTCATCAAGGAGGCTTCCAGGCTGTTCGACGAGGGCGCGCCCCAGGTACTGCTGGGTGCCGGGGGTCCGGGCGACATTGCCGCATCCGTGGCCACTCTGACCGATGCCGGGGCCGAACTGGTGACCGGCGGCAGTCAGGCCGAAGTGCCGGGATACGCCTTTGAGAACACGCTGTTGACCGTCTCGGGCGAGGAGTTCCTGCAGGATCCGGATGTGATGCAGACGGAGGCCTTTGGCACTGTAAGCCTGCTGGTTCTGGTCGACGACCAGGATCAGATGGCCGCCATCGCCGATTCCATGGAAGGCAACCTGACCGGTTGCATCTACAGCCACGGCGACGGCGAGGACGACGAAGCCTACGATACGGTGGCTGCCGAACTGCGACCGCGCGTGGGGCGTCTGCTGAATGACAAGATGCCGACCGGGGTAGCGGTCGTGTCCGCCATGAACCATGGCGGTCCCTTCCCAGCCACGGGGCATCCGGGTTTCACGGCGGTCGGTATTCCGGCCTCCCTGTCCCGGTTCGCCGCGCTCCACTGCTACGACGAAGTGAGGCCCCATCGACTGCCTCCGGAACTCCGGGACGGGAATCCGACCGGCATGTGGCGGCTGGTCGACGGCCAGTGGACCAGGGACTGAACGGGCTGTGCGGCCGCACGGCGAGAAAGCTTCGGGCAAGGGAGCTAAAGGAAACCCGGTCGGTGTGCCGGCCGAGGGCAATGCACTCAATAACACATTGGACGGGGGAACCAAGTGCACGTAGATACATCGGCCAGCGAGTTCACGGAGTACCGCACGCTGGCGTTGACGGACGCCAAGGTGGTCGGCGGGTTCTGGTCGCAGAGACAGACCGTCAATCGCAAGTCGAGCCTGAACCATGCGTTCGAGAAGCTTGAGGCCTCGGGCAACTTCAACAACCTGAAGCTGGCGATTGGCGAGGGTGAGGGCTCCTACCGCGAGCCCCTGTTCATGGACTCGGACATCTACAAGTGGCTCGAGGCCGTGGGCTATGCCCTGGCCAACGAACCCGACGCGGACTTGCAGGCCAAGGCCGAATACGCCATCGGATTGCTGGCCCGGACCCAGGAGGCCGATGGGTACCTGAATTCCTACTACCAGGTGTTGAAGCCCGACCTGAAGTGGCTCGAGCTGGCGCACGGGCACGAACTCTACTGTGCCGGCCACCTGTTCGAGGCGGCAGTTGCCTACCACCGGGGTACCGGAGACCGGAGCCTGCTCGACATCGCCATCAAGTTTGCGGACCTCATCGATCGGGAGTTCGGACCCGGCCGGCGTGACGGTCCGCCGGGACACCCGGAGATCGAACTGGCCCTGGTCGAACTGGCCCGCGAGACCTGCGAGACCCGCTATGCCCAACTGGCCCTGTTCTTCCTGGGACGCCGCGGCCAGGGCTCGCTGATTGGCCCCAAGATGTTCAGCGACGGGTACTACCAAGACCGGGTGTCGGTATACGACGCGGAGGAACTGGAAGGGCATGCCGTCCGGCAGCTCTACCTGACCTCGGGCATGACGGACATGTACCTGGAGACCGGGGACGAGGGCCTTTGGGCAGCCCTGGACCGGCTTTGGCGGGACCTGGCGACCCGCAAGCTGCATGTGACCGGCGGTGCCGGCGCACGTCACTTCGGCGAAGCGTTCGGAGAGGCCTATGAACTGCCCAACGACACCACGTATTGCGAGACCTGTGCCGCGATCGCCAATGTGATGTGGAACTGGCGTCTGCTCCTGACCACCGGCGAGTCGAAGTATGCGGACATGCTGGAGCGTTCGCTGTACAACAGTGTCCTGTCCGGTGTGTCCTTGGACGGGTCCCGCTACTTCTACGAGAACCCGCTGTCCAGTCCCGGTGGCATCGAGCGTCCTTCCTGGTACGGATGCGCCTGCTGTCCCCCCAACCTGATGCGGTTGGTGGAACTGATTGCCCACTACGGCCTGACCACTAACCCCCAAGGGGTGCAACTGCATCAGTACGTGGACGGCGAGTTCACATGTACCGGGGATTTCGGCCGCTGCCGCCTGCGAGTGGAGACCGGCTACCCCCACGACGGGGAGATTGTGGTCACGGTGTTGGAGGCGTCGGGGGGCGAGTTCGATATCGGCTTGCGCGAGCCTGGGTGGTCGCGCGGCCGGGCTCGCGTGGACGGGAGCTGGGACGAGGCCGAGTCGTCGGAGGGCGAGACGGGATACCGCGATATCCGGCGTGTGTGGCAGGCCGGCGATCGGATCACCCTACAGCTCGACATGTCGCCCCGCCTGACCGTGGCCAATCCCCGCGTCGATGCCGCCCGCGGTGCGGTGGTCATTGAACGGGGGCCGCTGGTGTACTGCCTCGAGGCAGTGGACAACGAAGGCATGGAACGAGCGGGGGATTTGTGCATCGATCCCCAAGCCCCGTTGGATGACATGTTTGAGGCCAGTCTGCTGGACGGTGTCCACAAGGTTACGGCCCGCGGCTGGGCCACCGAGCCGGAGACATGGTCCGATTCCCTGTATCAGTCCTGGCCCCTGCCCGAATCGAACCGGGATCGCACCTTGGTGGCGGTTCCGTACTACGCCTGGGCCAATCGGGGTCCCGGAGCCATGGAAGTCTGGATTCCCTGCGGCGTTGCCTGAGGCCTGCTGAGGAGGCATGATGTTTGAGAACACGATCTTCAAGCGCAACCGGGAAGGCCGCAAGGCTTTGTCCGTCCGGCTGGCATCGGCCGAGCCGTTCTGGATTGAACTGGCCGCCCTGTCCGGCTTTGACTGCGTGAGCCTGGACGGTGAGCACGGTGCCTACAGTCCGGTCGAGGTGGACCGAATCGTGTCGGTCGCCCATGCCCACGGTCTGACAGTCAAGGCCCGGGTGCCCAACCACCGTGCGGACGAGATCAACCGCTGGCTGGACCGGGGGCTTCAGGGCATCATGGCGCCCCACATCGAAACCGGAGAACAGGCACAAGCATTGGTGAACGCCTGCTACTTCGGTCCTCTCGGCCATCGGTCCTGGGGGGGAGGGCGCGGCACGGAGTTCAACGACGATGTGTTGTTGGAGGCGGGCTACGGCGACCGCCGCGGCTTCGCCGAGTTCGCCAACAAGAACATGCTGGTGCTGGCCCAGGTTGAGTCCAAGACCGGCTACGACAACCTGGACGACATCCTGGCGGTCGAAGGCCTGGACGGCATCGCCTACGGGGCCTTTGACCTGGCCTATTCGCTTGGCTTGCCCGGCGAGGGTGCGGACCACCCGGAGGTGGCTCGGGTGCATGCCGACATCGAGGCGCGCACCCGGGCTGCCGGCAAGCGCATGTCCTGGGATTATTTTGTCGAGACGGACCAGGCGGAGATGCTGCTGTCGGCCGGAAGGGAGTTTGTCGGGGTCAATAGGGACTCTGCATTCCCGGACTGAGAACCCGGAAGGCTCTTCTGGCAGGTATTCACTTGGTGTGTTGGGTTCAGTACGTTGGCCTTGTGCCAATTGGGTATATCGATCTTGCTGTGGTCTGGTTGGATCGCGCATGAAGAAGACCAAGTGTGGGGCAATGGCTTTCAACAAATCTGTGCCACCGGGCCCCTGTGCACATGCCGAATCGAACAGGTGCGATATGACCGTTTCGCAATCCGCCGTCGCGGAACTTCAAGCCCCAATTTCGCCGCCCGAGTTCCTGATCGGGCTCGACCGCGCAACCGGTCGCTCCGGTCACCGCAACGTCAACTGACGGCAGGTGCGGCAGGACCGTTGTCCCAAGGCCTGCAGCCGGAACCAACCCGGTTCATGCGAGCTGCAGCCGACGTGGTTCCCACCCGCGACTTTGGCACTCGGTCTGCCAGCGGCCGATCCCCTGTTCCACAACAGGGCTTCCGGCGGGTGCCAGCCCGTGCAGTGGGCAGTTTTTGTACGTCCCAACGGATATGGTGGCCCTACTCTCTTCCGCGGGTACCACGGTTCCGATTGGAATGCGACTCCCTGGGCCGCAGGTGGACTTCAGGTACTGTGCGCCTTGGCGGCTCTCCGGCCCCGCGTCAGGCGCGCGTCGCGCACTGATACAATCGACCCCTGCCGAAAACTCAACTGGTCTGCTCCCATGGCTGCGGCCCGTCGGTGGACCGCGGCGCAGGGGTATCGTGCAGCGAAAAGGAATGCTGCTTCGATCGAATCGATTCCAGTTCTTCGGCGAGGTGGATGAACCATGACTTGCAGACACCTGAGTCCATTGCGAATCGGCCTGTTGGCGGCTCTCCTTCTGGTCTTGGCTGCCGCCAGCGTTGCTTGTGCCCCGGCTCCTCCGACCGAGGAGATGGCCAGTGACATGGAAGAGGGCCCCCAGACCGGCGGCACCCTGGTGGTGGGCACGACGGACGACATCATCAACTTCGACGCGTTCTCGCTCGGTTTCGTCAGTTATCCCATGCAGAATCAGTGCTATGACAGTTTGATTCTCTACGACAAGCGACTGAACATCATGCCGCGCCTGGCCACGGCCTGGGAGACCAACGCGGAGGGCACATCCGTCACCTTGACGCTGCGCGACGACGTGGTCTGGCACAACGGCCGGGCCTTTGTGGCGGATGACGTAGTCCAAAACATCGACCGGGCCCTGGTCCCGGACACGGGTTCCAACGTGCACGGCATGGTGCAGACGGTGACGGGAGCCACGGCCAACGGGGATCACAGCGTCACAATCGATTTCGCCGCGCCGACGCCCAACATGTTCGACATCCTGAACGTGATGCGCATCATGGCGCCGGAGTCCTTCGATTCCCTGGCCAATTCCTGCATCGGCACGGGCCCCTTCAAGCTCAAGGAGTGGATCCCGGGCGATGTCCTGACCTTTACCCGCAACGAAGACTACTGGGAAGAAGGGCGTCCCTACCTGGACGAGGTGTCCTTCAAGCCCTTCGATGACCTGGAAGCCCTGGTCACGGCTCTGGAAACTGGAATCATCGATGCCGCCATCGCGATTCCGCCCAAGGACTACCAGCGTCTGTTGGATGCCGGCATCGCCGTCGATTTCGGACAGGGCGGTTTGCTCTATTCCATCACGGTGAATCCCCCGGACCCGGATCAGCCGGAGGGAGCGCTCAGCGACAAGCGGGTGCGACAGGCGGTGTGCTGGTCCATTGACCGGGATGCCATCGTGGATCAGGCCCTGTTTGGTGTGGGCGGGGCCACGGTGGTGCCGTTCCCCGATTACTCGGTGGCCTACTTTGAGGAGCTGGCCGATCACTACAGCTTCGATCTGGATGCCGCGGCCGCCTTGCTGGACGAGGCTGGCTGGGTGGACACCGATGGTGATGGGGTCCGGGACAAGGACGGCGTCAAGCTGGTCCTGAACACGATCACGATTCAGGCGTTCCCGGAGACCACGGACATCGGTACCATCCTGGAGGCCGACATGGCCACCATTGGAGTGGAAATCGATGTGGAACCGCTGGACAGTGCCACCTATGGCCCGCGGCACCTCGGCACCCCCGAGACCAACGGCAGCGCGGTGTTCGACCTCGACGTCACGTTCGTGGGCAGGCAGCATCTGGATCCCATGGGACTGTTCGACAACAGTCCGTTCCGTCCCCGCTCCAGTCCCATCTTCCCGCACGGCGATTTCCCGGAGGGCTATGTGGAACAGCTGGCGATTGCCGGTTCCACCTTTGATCGCGAAACACGACGGGCGGCCTTCCGGCAAGTCGGCGAGATCATGCTGGACTCATGCATCGACATTCCGATTTCCTGGAAGTACACGCTGTTCGCCCGCCAGGCCAATGTCCACGGCCTGGATTGGACCGTCAACGACGAGTTGATTGCGGGCAACACTTGGGTCGAGTAGAACTCCGGTCCTTCCGCGCAGATCCCGCTTTCGGGCGGGCAGGTACCTCAGGGAACTGCCCGCCCAATCGAGAGCAAGTCCGGGGCTCTACTCCGTGAGGAGCGGAGCCTCGGATGTCCGTGCCGCACCGGTCTCGCGGGCAGGGGACCGCATGGGTTCCGGGCATCCCGCCCGTTTGTAATTCTCCATGGTCGTTTACGCCTTGCGGCGGCTGGTGCAGACGCTGCCGGTGCTTTTTCTGAGTTCCATCCTGGTATTCGGCCTGGTTCGCTTCATTCCCGGCGATCCGGCCATGCTGATCGCCGGACCCGACGCGTTGCCGGAGCAGATCGTGGCCGCCCGTGCCCGCCTAGGGCTGGACAAGCCGATTTATGTACAGTACGCGATCTGGCTGGGGCAGATCATGCGAGGAGATCTGGGCGTTTCCATCCTGAATGGATACCCCGTCTTCGACTTGATTACGCTGAAATTTCTGGCCACCTTGCAGCTGACCGCGGGCGGGTTGTTGGTCGCCCTTTGCGTGTCCCTGCCCTTGGGCATCCTGTCGTCAGTCCGGCGAGGCGGCTGGTTTGAGCGCCTGACATCACTGGTGGTTGCCCTGGGACAGGCCATTCCCACCTTCTGGCTGGGCATTTTGCTGGTGCTGGTATTTTCCCTGCAACTCAAGTGGCTGCCACCTTCCGGTCAAGTGGCATTCAGCCAGAAGCCGGGGCTGGCGCTGCGTCTGATGATCCTGCCTTCCCTAACGCTCGGCTTCTATTCCGCCACGGTGCTGACCCGCTTCCTCAAGAGCTCCATGCTGGAAGTGATGGAGATGGATTACGTGCGTACGGCGCGCGCCAAGGGTTTGGCGGAAACCGGCGTCCTGACGCGCCATGTATTGAAGAATGCGCTAATTCCCGTTGTGACCATTTTGGGCCTGCAGCTGGGTGCGTTCCTGGGCGGGGCCGTCGTCACCGAGTCCATCTTCGACTGGCCCGGTCTGGGCAGACTCATGCTGCAGGCGATCGGAACACGGGACTATCCGGTCCTGCAAGGCACCGTCCTGTTTGTCGTGACCACATTCGTCTGCGTGACACTGATTACGGACTTGACCTACGGCTTTCTTGACCCGCGGATTCGCTATCAGTGATGCGGTTTCCTGCGGGAACAGGACCCGCCATACCCTTCGTCCATGACCATGTCGTCGAGTGAGACCGCCAAGGACCGCGCAACCCGCGGCGATGAGGCCGTTCAGCCTTGGGACTTGGCGGAGCAGCCCACGCAGTCCCGACTGTGGCATCGGTTCCGCCGGCATCGGGGAGGCATGGTGGGCCTAGTGGTGGTTCTGGTCATGTTCTTCATCTCCGTGGCGGCTCCCCTTCTCTCCACCCACGATCCCCTGGCCATCAGCAAGGGCAACCAGTTTCTGCCGCCCAGCCCGGCCCATTTCTTCGGCACGGACGAATTCGGACGCGACATCTATACGCGCACCCTGCATGCGGGACGCATATCCCTGCTGGCCGGAGCGGTCGCGGCTCTGACCGCCGCCGCCCTGGGCGTACCCTTGGGGCTTGTCAGCGGCTACGCGGGACGCGGGCTCGATGCGGTCATCATGCGGTGCATCGATACGCTGCTGGCATTCCCGGCGCTCCTGTTGGCTTTGACCATCGTGGCCGTGCTGGGACCGGGTTCGGTCAATGCCATGATCGCCGTCGCCATCGTGGGACTGCCGGGATTCGCGCGTCTGGCCCGGGCCAGCATCCTCGTGCAGAAGGAAATGGACTTCGTGCTGGCGGCCCAGGCGGTGGGAGCCACCGCCCGCCGCATCATCTTCCGTACCGTGCTGCCCAACTCGCTGGCCCCTATCATCGTACAGCTCACGCTGGCCGTGGCGTTCGCCATCCTGGTGGAAGCCGCCCTCAGCTTTCTCGGGCTGGGCACGCAGCCGCCCGACGCCTCGTGGGGGGCCATGCTGTTGAGCGGGCGCGGCCATCTGCGTCGTGCCTGGTGGTACGGGTTCTTTCCGGGCCTGTTCATCACATCCCTGATTCTTGGCCTCAACAGCCTGGCGGATGCACTACGCGATGTACTTGATCCCACCATGGTGAACCAAGGAAACAATTTGTAGGACCCGGGCCGCAGCCCCCGACACTGCCGCACAAGCCTGGCCGAATCATCGCCATACGGAGGTGAAACCGATGTTAACGGAAGCCCAGCCCATTCTTTATTCCGATTTCAGGGTTGCCGACTTCGCGGAGGGAACCAAGACCCGCCTGCACCTGATCCTGAACACCCTGCCCTCGGGCGAACCGCTCTATTGTCCCGTCCTGCTCGCCCGCGGTGATAACCCGGGGCCCGTCTGCATGGTGACGGGGTTGGTGCATGGAGACGAATACGAAGGTCCGGTGGCCATACAGGATGTCTTTGCGGAATTGGACACGTCCGACATGCGCGGCACGTTCTTTGGCATTCCCATGGTGAATGGACCCGCCTTTGCCCATGGCACTCGGGAAGGGGGCTG
Source organism: Caldilineales bacterium (assembly GCA_012271135.1). GTDB lineage: Bacteria > Chloroflexota > Anaerolineae > Caldilineales > Caldilineaceae > Bin34. Next base: position 18,839 of record JAAXGZ010000145.1, read on the forward strand.
GGACCATCTGAATCTGGCCCGCATCTTCCCCGGTGCTGCCCAGGGTTCCCCCACGGAACGCATTGCGCATATCTTTCAGGAGCATCTGGTGGTCCAAGCCGACTTCCTGCTCGAGATGCATGCCGGCGGCAACCTGTACGCCTGCAAGGAACTGGCCGGCTATCAGGTGCAGGGCGGCCCGGCCGGGGAGCGCCTGCACGAGGCCGCCATCGCCTTCGGGTTCGACTTTGTCTGGGGCACGGAGGCCCTGCCGGGACGCACTCTGTCCGCGGCCCGCATCAAGGAGGTGCCCGCTATTTACGTGGAGAATCGCGGCGAAGGTCGGCTGCGCTCCGCCCAGCGCACCTACGCAGTGCAGGGTATCCGCAACATCCTGGCGTTCCTGGGCATTGTGGAAGGCGACTATCCCACCGCGGAACCCGAGTTCAGCCTGCAGACGTTGGGGGAGGAGGCAGGCCACTTGCAGGTGAACTACCCCAGTCCTTACTCGGGGCTCTTCGTGCCCGCGGTGGAACTCTGGGATGTCGTCTCCGAGGGGGGCATTCTGGGCGAGGTGCGCCATCCCGACGGAACTGTTCTGGCGGAGATACCGGCCGTGGAGTCCGGACGGGTGATGTTCCTGCGGACTATTCCCAAGGTCCTGATGGGCGAGTGCCTGCTCTATGTACTGAAGATGGAGACATAAGGGAATTATATTCCTGACTTGACGATGGGTTCTGTGGCATAATGGCGTCCATAAATGCGAGATTCCGGTGCTAGCCGGACTCTCCGCCGGACACGGAACGGGAACTTCCATGCCCAACAGCCCCGATTCTACAACGCAGGCCCCGGACACCGTCCACCGCACGGTGCGTCTGCGCCTGTTTCCGGGTGACGCGGAGACCGGCGCCCTGCTTGCAGCTATCGCCGGTGCCTGCCGTTACGTCTGGAACCACATGCTGGCCGACTGCGAGTGGCGGTATACGCGCTGGAAGGAAATGCACGTACCCGCTCTCAACTGGCCGGAGGTCAGGGAGGGCAGGACGGCGTGGGCCAGGCGGTCGTCCTCTTGGGGGCAACCCCAGACCGCCAGATCGAGTTGGTGTTTGGCGATGTCAATCCCCACATAGATGTTGGTCATGGTGGCATGCTTCGGTAGGCTACGGTGGCATCCTTCGCGGTCCCAGCCTAGTGGATACGGACTTCAAGTCCCGGTAACCGTTCGGGTTCCTGCGAAGGCAGGGCGTGATGACCCAACTGCTTGCCGGTCTCGGCTTGCCGGACCTAGGGCTGGGACGGTCTGTCACGCCCTGTCAGTGTGCACGGGCTGCAGCCCGTGCACACTGAATGTGGCTAACATACTAGGGCTGGGGTCCGAAGGACCGAAGGCCCAAGTCGAACCGGGGCCGGCGCGTGAACGGGCAGTTGACCAAGCTGCAGCGCAAGGGGGCGCGCAAGCGCGACGATGCCACGCACCAAGCCAGTCGCAAGCTGGCGGACAGGGCGCACACCGTGGTGGTGGAGGATCTGCACACGAAGGCTATGACCAAGTCGGCCAAGGGCACGGTGGAGGCACCCGGCCAGCAGGTCAAGCAGAAATCGGGGCTCAACCGGGCGGCCATCCTGGCCAGTGGCTGGGGCGGTCTGGAGCGCAAGCTGGAGTACAAGGCCGGCGCCCTGCTGAAGGTGGATCCGGCCTACACGTCGCAGAGGTGCAGCCGGTGCGGCCATGTGCACAGGGACAACCGACCGTCGCAGGCAGTGTTCGCGTGCGGAGCCTGCGGGTTCCGTGCGAACGCCGACCACAATGCGGCGGTCAACATTTTGGTGCGGGCGGGACTTCCGTGCGCGCCCGTTTCGGCCCGCGGGACAGGGGCGGCTGCACGGCGAGGGGCGATCCCGTGGGGGACCCCGACGACCCGTGAACGAGATGGGCCGGCTGTCCAGTCCGGCCTATAAGTCCCAGACATAAGACATAAGCTGTACTTGTACGTCTCAAAACCGCAGTCCGCTGGACTGTGAAATCTTGGGACCCTTGCGCCAAGGTTGGACGAGCCGACGCGGACACGGAGACGATGATGCCGAGAGCGATGCCCATGGCCTTTCATGAAACCGACACCGTGGTTCTGGGCCTGGGGGCCATGGGCAGCGCGGCGCTGTATCACTTGGCCCTGCGAGGGGTTCCGGCACTGGGAATCGAACAGTTTCGGTTGGGCCATGACCGGGGTAGCACGCATGGCCCCAGTCGCGTGTTCCGACCCTTCTATACCAACCCGCTCTATGTCCAAATGGCCCGGGCGGCTCAGGCCCAATGGCAGGAACTGGAACGGAGAACCCAGACGCCGCTGCTGCGTCTTTGCGGGCAACTGGTCATTGCACAGCCTGACAATGCAAAGTTTCAGGAAAGCCTGAAGGCCCTTCAGGAATCACGGGAAGATCATGACGTGCTGACCCGGGACCAAGTGGCCCAGCAGTTCCCCATGATGCAGCTGCCGGCGGGCTCAGTTGCATGCTGGGTCCCCAGGGCAGGCTTCCTGGAACCCACTTATGCCTTGTCCATCCTTGTTGCCGAGGCTCGCAAGGCTGGCGCGGATGCCTGGGAGGAACAAACGGTGACCGGGTTGAATCCGCGGGACGGCCGCTTGGAAATCACCACCCCTGACCACCGGATTCTGTGCCGGCGCCTGATCTGCACCGGAGGCTCCTGGACCGCCTCGCTGCTTCCGGACCTGCAGCTGGATCTCAAGGTTACGCGGCAACAGAAGTTCCACTTCCGCAGTTCCGATGTCGCGGATCTGCATCCGGACCAGGTGCCGGTGTACACCGACTACGACCTGAACTACTACGGCTTTCCGGTGTGGCGCGGCATATTGAACGTGGCCGATGACAACTGGGGGGACTTCACCGACCCCAACGAGGTGGATCGCAGCCCGGATGCGGAAACGAGAGCAAGACTGCAGGATTGGGTGGAGGCCCTTTTTCCAAATCGCGGATGGCAACACGTCCACACCGAGACCTGTCTCTATACCAATACGCCCGATGACGACTTCATCATCGACAGGCATCCCGAAGTTCCCAATGTCATCATCGGCGCCGGTCTCTCCGGCCATGGCTTCAAGTTCACTCCTCTGCTCGGCGAGTTGCTGGTCCAGCTGGCGCTTGGGGAATCACCAAGTCTCGACATTCGAGCCCTGGACCTGCGGCCGGAGCGGAATCTCAGCCTAAAGAGCTAAGGGACGGCAGCCCGTTCTCCCGCGCCCGATGAACACCGGAAGGGCCGGCGCATTCCGTCACCCGTAGCCGCACAGCCTTGCATTGGGACTTATATACGATGGTGGACACCACGCATATCCGGTTCACGGGTCGCGGGAGTCCCTGTGGCTGGCCTTGCGACCGACCAGGGAGGGAGCGCTCCTCGCCGTGCAGCAGCCCCAGTCCCACGGGCCGGAACGGGTACGGGCGGAAGCCTCGCCCGTACCAAGATGTTGATCGCCGCGTTGTGGTCGGCGTTCGCCCGGAACCCGCAGGCCCCGCACGCGAACACCGCCTGCGACGGTCGGTTTGACTTGGCGATGTGCCCGCACCGGCTGCAGGCTTGCGAAGTGTAGGCAGGATCGACGAACCGCAACTCGCCGGCCTTGTACGCGAGCTTGCGCTCCAGCTGTCCCCAGCCGGAGGCCAGGATGGCACGGTTGAGACCGGCCTTCTGCTTCACGTTCTTGCCGGGGTTCTCGACCGTGCCCTTCGCACTCTTCGTCATGGCCTTGGTGTTCAGGTCCTCAAGCACGACGGTGTGGGCGGTGTCCGCCACCTTGCGACTGACTTGGTGTGTGGCGTTGTCCCGGCGTCGGGCGCGCTTGCGCTGCAGTTTGCGCAGTTTCCCGCCGGTGCCGCGCCTGCGGTTGGAGCCCTTTTTCTGCCGGGCTATCCTGCGCTGGTACCGCTTGATCTTGGCGTCCTCGACGGTCGTGTCGGGGATTTCGTGTACGGCTCCGGTGCTGTCCGTGGCCTGTCCCACGTTGCGGTCGACACCGACCGCTCCAGACTCCGCGGGCCGGCACACATCGGGGTGGTCGACCGGCACCTCGAACACGATGTAGGCGTACCATTTCGGCTGCTTGCCCTCCGACTCCTGCCGTACGCGCACGGTCAGCGGCTTGCCGTCGGCGTACCGATGAACCGGTCCCAGTCGTGTCCAGCCCATCTTGGGGATGTACAGCCTCCCGTCCTCGATGCGTACGTGGGACGGGATGGTGAAGGCGGGCTTGGTGTAGTGCCTGGCCTTGTACTGCGGACATCCATGGTCGGGACGGTCCGGGTCGAAGAACGCGGCGTAGGCATCACCCAGATACTTGCAGGTGTACCGGACGATTTCGTAGCTGTAGTCCTTCAGCCACTCGTGGCCAGGTGCGTTCCGCAACTGCGTGAACCGCTTACCCAGCGTAAAGAAGGTCGGATCGCCGGGACCCCCCGGCTTGCCGGATGCCTTCCAAGTTCGGTAGTCCGTCTCGTGCCCGGCCAGCACGTGGTTCCAGGCGAACCGGCAGGCTCCCGCCAGTTGTTCGAGGTACTGGCCGTTCGCGGCCGTGCCGGGGTACAGACGCACACGCAGGGTCCGTATGACGGTCCGGGGCTCCTGCGTTGTAGACTTGGGAATGCTGGTCATGGTGTCGTCTTCACCGTGTCCGGTCGAGGGCCCGGTTCACAGTCGGGTCCTCTCTTCCGCAGAAATTATAGCACAAGAGTTCGACTGTCAACTATTGGATATATGCCCCGGCACTGTTTCACTTTCGTTGA
>JAAXGZ010000053.1 GCA_012271135.1 Caldilineales bacterium
TCTGGAACACCATGGCGATGTCGCGATCCTTGGGCTGCACATCGTTGACGACGCGGTCGGCAATCATGATGGAGCCGTCCGTCACCTCTTCAAGGCCGGCCAGCAGGCGCAGGGACGTGGTCTTGCCGCAACCGGAAGGACCGACGAGCACTAGGAACTCCTTGTCAGCAGCCTCCAGGGACAGGTCGTTGACCGCGGTGACTTCACCCCAGGTCTTGTAGACGTTTTCGTAGGTAACACTTGCCACAGCATTGCTCCTTGTGTGACGAACCCGGATGAACCGGCAGAACTCTTCGGTCTTGCGGCTGCAACGAGCAACCCAGGAAGCAGGCGCAAGGGCAAAGCCGAAACCGTCCGGCTCAACAGGGCGTTTTTGATTGAATCAGGCGATTCACAAGCATTATAGGTGATGCCGGTCCGGCACTCAAACTTCCCGGATCCAAATCCCATCCCGGTCGGAAATGCCGGTATGATCCGACCGTCCGGCCCCCGCTCAGGCCAGCGTGAAACCCGAAAGCCAATGGGGCTTGTATCCAATAGTTGACAGTCGAACTCTTGTGCTACAATTCCTATGCAAGAGAGGACCCGACTGTGAACCGGGCCCTCAACCGGACGCAGTAGTGGGGACACCGTGACCAGCACCCCGCAGTCCACAACGCAGGAACCCCCGACCGTCATACGGACACTGCGCGTGCGTCTGTATCCCGGCACGGCCGCGAACGGCCAGTACCTTGAACAACTGGCAGGTGCCTGCCGGTTTGCTTGGAACCACGTGCTGGCCAGACACGAGACGGGCTACCACATGTGGAAGGCGTTTGGCAAGCCGGGGGATGGTCCGGGCAGGCCGACCTTCTTCACGCTGGGCACGCGGTTCACGCAGTTGCGGAACGCACCCGGCAACGAATGGCTGCAGGACTACAACTACGAAATCGTCCGGTACGCCTGCAAGTATCTGGGCGATGCCTATGCCGCATTCTTCGACCCAGACCGTCCGGACCACGGGCGGCCCCGGTACAAGGCCAGGCACTACACCCAGCCCGCCTTCACCATCCCGTCCGATATCCGGATCAAGGACGGGAACCTGTACCTGCCCAAGCGGGGATGGATGCGCCTCGGACCCATTCGCCGGTATGCCGACGGCAAGCCGCTGACCGTTCGCGTACGGCAGGAGTCCGAAAGCAAGCAGCCGAAATGGTACGCCTACATCGTGTTCGAGGTGCCGGAAGACCACCCCGATGTGTGCCAACCCGCGGAGTCCGGAGCCGTGGGCGTGGACCGCAATGTGGGACAGGCCACGGACAGCACGGGCGAAGTCCATGCCCTCCCCGACACGACCGTCGAGGACGCGAAGATCAAGCGGTACCAGCGCAGGATGGCCCGACAGAAAAAGGGCTCCAACCGACGTCGCCGGACCGGCGGGAAACTGCGCAAACTCCAGCGCAGGAAGGCCCGACGCCGGGACAACGCCACACACCAAATCAGCCGCAAGGTGGCGGACACGGCCCACACGGTCGGCATGGAAAACCTGAACACCAAAGCCATGACGAAGAGCGCGAAGGGCACGGTCGAGAACCCAGGCCGGAACGTGAAGCAGAAAGCAGGCCTCAACCGTGCCATCCTGGCCTCCGGCTGGGGACAGCTGGAGCGCAAGTTCGCGTACAAGGCCGGCGAGTTGCGGTTCGTCGATCCTGCCTACACTTCGCAAGCCTGCAGCCAATGCGGGCACACCGCCAAGTCAAACCGACCGTCGCAGGCGGTGTTCGCGTGCGGGGCCTGCGGGTTCCGGGCGAACGCCGACCACAATGCGGCGATCAACATCCTGGTGCGGGCGGGGCTTCCGTCCGTGCCCGTTTCGGCCCGCGGGACTGGGGCTGCTGCACGGCGAGGAGCGCTCCCTCCCTGGTCGGTCGCAAGGCCAACCACAGGGACTCCCGCGACCCGTGAACCGGATATGCGTGGTGTCCACCATCGTATATAAGCCCCATTTTCATGGTTACTTCCGGAATGGACATGGACGAGAGAAACACAGGAGGATTGGCCCTGGATTCAGTGCGAGCCCGGAACGCACCGACCGCGTTCACCGGATGAAAACCGGCAACCCGAGTTGGGCAGCATTCAGGGAACGGGTCTAGAGACACACGATGCCCCGCAGGAAAGCCCTTCGGGAAAAGGACCGGATCATTGTAGTCCCGACTCCCTGCCGCCCCCGTTGATTGGCGGCAGGGAACCTCGATGACCGGTTGGGACATGCCATCAATAGTGGAGCCGAAGCCGTCGATTCCCTAAGATAGGACCCGCAACCTCGTCATTCGATCAACAGGTAGTCGATCCCATGTCCGAAAACCACAATCCGATCCTGCGGTTCATGTTTCAGCGCGGCGCCGACCAAATCAAGGAACTGTGCGAGGGCATCAGCAACGCGGATTCCCTCAGGGAAATGCCGTTGGACCACAACTGCATCAACTACACAGTCGGCCACATGCTCCAGAGCCGCAATCACATACTCAAGACCCTTGGAGTCGAAGACTTCGACTGGCCGGAAGCACTGGCCGACAGCTACAGCGGCAACATCGGAACCACCGAAGACGCTCTGGCCGGGGCCGGCCAGGGCCTGAACCTGGAACAACTCCTGGCCAAGTTGGACGAAAGCCAGGCCCTGATTGACAATGCGTTGAGCAGCCGGGACATAGGGGATTTTCCCGGAACCAGACAGTTCTTCGACAATCCCGAGGCCACCGCGGCCGATGTGGTCGGATTCATGTCGTGGCACGAAAGCCAGCATCTCGGCCAGCTGGACGTGTTGGTGCAGGTCCTCAGGCTCGCCTGAACACCGCGGTTTCAGGATGCACACAAAGCAAACGACCGGGTTTTGGCCCGGTCGTTTGCTTCCTGCCGAGGATTTTCGGTCCGACTTACGCAACCGCCATGGCAGGTTCGTAGGTGCCGTACCGGGCCTGGTGGTTGGCCATGGCGACTGTGTGGAATGCCTCCTGGGCCATCAGGCCATTGTCGGCCTCGCCCAGCCACGCCTGAAGCACCGGTTGCTGCAAAGCCCTGCCGTACGAGAAACTCAACTCCCAAGGGTGGGAACCCAGCGCGTTCATCGCATTCAGGTTGAGGGTCGCCTCCTCGGGCGACTGCCCGCCGGAAAGAAACACGATGCCGGGAACCGCCGCGGGAACGGATCGGTAATAGGCCCGCAACGAGGCTTCCGCCACCTCCTCCGGGGTGGCCGTCTCACCCGACTGCTTGGCCGGCAACACCATGTTGGGCTTGAGGAGCGTACCCTCCAGCTTCACGCCCTGCAGGTGAAGTTGGTGATAGGTTGCATGCAGCACGTTGGTCGTAACCTCTTCGCAACGCTCGATGCCATTGTCGCCGTCCATCAGCACTTCCGGCTCGACAATCGGCACCAAATCGTACTCCTGGCACAGGGCGGCGTATCGGGCCAGGGCATGGGCGTTCACCTCGATGCAATGCGCGGACGGCAGCGTATCGCTGATGTCGATCACCGCGCGCCACTTGGCGAACCTGGCACCAAGATTTACATACTCGGCCAGTCGGTCGGCCAAGCCATCCAAGCCCTCGGTTACGGATTCCCCCGGACAACCCGCCAGAGGTTTGGCCCCCGCATCGACCTTGATGCCGGGAATGATGTTGCGATCCGCAAGCACCTCAGCCAGCCGCTTGCCGGATGACGACTCCTGGCGAAGGGTTTCGTCATACAGAATAACGCCACTAATCGCCTCCTCAACCCCCGGTGTGGTGAACAACAGCTCCCGGTAGTCGCGCCGGTTGTCCGCCGTGGAAGGCACGCTGATGCTGTCAAAGCGCTTCTGGATCGTTCCAGAACTCTCATCAGCAGCCAGAATGCCTTTGCCTGGCGCGACCAGATCCCTGGCAGTTTGGCAAAGCTTCTCGAAGTTCATTGTCCGTCTTCCCCCGCGCCTTGATTGGCAGGTTGGCAGGTATAAGAAGCGTGCCAAAGGATGTTGGCACGCGTCCGCATTATAGCAACCGAGGTGGTTTCGGGGCCCGGGATACGGCGCACCGTAACGTCCCGGAAGCCTCAGCGATAAGTTCCGCGGACAAGGACAACCAGCGCCGCCTCAACCGGCCAAGGCCTGTTCGGCCTGCCGCTCCCCAACCGACGTCAAGCCCAGCCAGTGGGCGTCCACCCGCCTGATCAGCCCCCGCGCCTCCGCCAACTCGGTGATCCGGCGACTGAACTCCGCGGACCAGCCAAGATGTGCTTCCAGATGACCGGCATGATTTTCCTCGGTCCGCTGTCCCAGGGCACGGTGCTGAAACAGATGTATGACCAGCATCCGGACTGCAAATTCCACCCGTTGCCGACGCCGTCTGCGCCAGTCGGCGATCAGCCCGCGCCGCGGGGAAGCCAGCAGGACCGCCACGAACATTGCACCCATCACCAGCGAGATTGATCCGCCGACCGAACCGTTCACGGTCCTTGCGATCCAGAAGCCGCCCAACGAGGAGACACACCCGAGGAGGACGCTCAGTCCCAGATACCGGGCAAGGGAGTCGGTGAGCAGCCGGGCGGTGACCGGCGGTACCACCATAAAACCAATGACCAGGATCGATCCCACCGAATCGAAAGCCCCCACGGCCGTAACGGAGGTCATCAATACCAGTCCGAAGTGCACAAGCGACGGGGAAATTCCAAGGGTGGCCGCCAGCACCGGATCGAAGGTTGCGACTTTGAGTTCGCGATGGAACCGGAGAGCCAACACACCGTTCAGCAGGAAGATCCCCGCCATCTTCCACAAGGTCATCGGCCCGTAACCGTGGCCTGCCAATTCCAAGCGCTGGAACACGGAATAGACCAGGTCGCCCTGGAACACCATGTGCTCATCCAGGTGGGCGTCGCGGGCCAACAGCGATATAAGCAGAACCCCTAGGCTGAACAGAGCCGGAAACGTGATCCCAATGGCGGCATCCTCCCGGACCAGACCTGTCCGTTTCAGCAGATCGATGCCCAGGACGGTCACCACCCCCATCATCGATGCGCCGAACACCATCAGCGGGTGGCCGTAGAGCGGCACGACCAGGAACGCCAGCACGATGCCCAGCAGGACCGTGTGGCTGATCGCATCCGCCACCATGGACATCTGACGCAACACGAGATACGCACCCGGCACCGCACAGGCCGCGCTCACGGTCATCGCCGTCACCAGGATTTCGAATTCCAGGCTGGACACCGCTCAGTCCCGCTGGTCGCGGGTCAGCCGTACGGCCTCGGAGCGCCCGCGTTCCGTCAACGACCAGTCGCCATCGTGTTCGTCCGCCAAACCGGCTTCCCGCAACGCAGCCAGTGCCTGACCAACCTGGGCGGACTGTCCCACCGCCATGCGGACGACGGCCTCGGGATGGCCGCGAACCGTCCCGGCATGTGCGGATTCCAGCGCACCCAAGGCACCCAGCACCGTGTCCGGGTCGGCCAGCTTTCTGCTTCGCCGCTGTCGGCGCCAGTGCCACACCAATCCGCGCTTGCGTCCCAGAAACAGCGAAACCAACACGAGCGCGGTCAGGACCAGGACCACCACGGGACCGGTCGGGATTTGGGGGCCGAACGCCGAGACTGCCGCACCAGCGGCCCCGCTCGCTCCGCCAACCACAGCCGCGACGAGAACCATGATCGACAACCGGTCGGTCCACTGCCGTGCCGCGGCAGCCGGAGCAATCAGCATGGCGCTCATCAGGATCACCCCCACCGTCTGCAAACCCATGACGGTGGTGACGACAATCAGCGTCACGATCCCTCCCTCAAGGATGGTTACCCGAAAACCCGCGGCCCGGGCAAAGTCGGGATCGAACGTGACGATCTTCAGTTCCCGCCACAACAGCAGTAGGACGACCAACACCACCCCTCCGACCACCAACAGCACGGTCACGTCCGACTGCACCAGGGCGGCCGCCTGGCCGAAGATGAACTTGTCCAGGCCGGCTTGGCTGGCCGTCGGCAGGTTCTGGATCATGGATAGCAGAAGGACGCCAACGCCGAAAAACACGGCCAGGGCGACCCCCATGGCTCCATCGCGCTTGATATTGGTCCGCGTGTCGACCACCTGAATCAGGGCGGTGGCCAGCAGGCCCGTGCCGGCCGCGCCCACCATCAGCACACCGATCTCCCGCCGTTGCCAAGCCAGGAAGGCCAGCACGACTCCGGGCAGCGTCGCATGGCTGATGACATCACCCAGCAACGATTGTCTTCGCAGGAAGGCAAAGGTACCGAGGCTGCCGCCGACCACGCCAATCCACGCGGTGCCCAGCAACACATTGCGGAGGGTGTAATCGTTGAGGAATTGAAGGAACGTTTCCATCGCCCAGGATCGGCTTGGCCGGTGCCGTTCAAGCGGCCGTCGTCGCCGGTGGATTTGCCCACTCGGGGGCCGAACCACCGAATGTCCCCCGGAGGTTGCACTCCGAGAATACGGTTGCCATCGGGCCGCTTGCAATCAGGCGCACGTTCAGCAGCGCGACCCAGTCGAAGTACGCCGGCGCCGTGCGCAAGTCGTGATGCACCGCCAACACGGTCCTGCCCTGTTCCTGGAGACGCCGCAACACCGCCACCATCGACTGTTCGGTCACAGCGTCCACGCCTTGGAACGGCTCGTCCATCAAATAGAGATCGGCGTCCTGAACCAGAGCGCGGGCCAGGAAAACCCGTTGTTGCTGGCCGCCTGACAGCTCGCTGATCTGCCGGTCGGCCAAATCCTCCATGTCCACCGTGGCGAGCGCACGCGCAACCCGCTCGGCATCCCGACGGTCCGTGCGCCGCCACAGTCCGCCACGGTTGTAGCGTCCCATCGCCACAACGTCACGTACGCTGGTGGGGAAGTCCCAGTCCACGGAGGTGCGCTGGGGCACGTATCCGATGCGCCGAACCTGTTGTCGCCCGGCCGGCTCTCCAAACACCTGCACGGATCCGGCCGCAGGCTGCATCAAACCCATGACGGACTTGATGAGGGTGGTCTTGCCGGCGCCGTTGGGACCGACCACGGCCATCAGGACCCCGGTCGGCACCTGCAGGTCGATGTCCCACAGAACCGGCTTGTCCCGGTAGGCAACCGTCAGGTCGTTGACTTCAAGTGCCGGAGGCATGGTCTGCATGACCGAACCTCAGCCGTCCTCCGCAATTGGCTCGGCCAAAGCCAAGTAGATGGTCACGGCATTGTGCTGAAGCATGCCCAGATAGGTCGCCCCTTCCGACCCCTGCGGTCCCAGGGCATCGCTGTACAGCTCGCCGCCCAGCCGAACGTCCCATTCCCGTGCCCGGACCGCCTCGCGCACGGCCGCCACCGCGTCCGTGGACACCGAAGACTCCACAAACATCGCCGGGATCCGATGTGCGACGATGGTTTCGGCAATTTGCTGGATGTCGTACACCGACGCTTCGGACTCGGTGCTCAACCCCTGCAGGCCGATGCTTTCCAGATTCGTCACCGCCGTGAAGTAGCCGAATGCATCGTGGGCCGTCACCAGGTACCGCACCGGAATGCGTTCCCCAGCGAACAGTTCGGCGATGAGCGCTCCAGCCACGGCGATCCGTTCTGTTACCTTCTCCGCGTTGGCAGAAAACTCGGGCACGGGTCCGGCATACATTCCCTCTAGGACCTGCGCCATCCGCACGGTCGCCAGGGACCACAGCTCCGGATGATTCCAGATGTGCGGATCCACCAGTCCCTCGTCGGTGTGGATAAACCGGTCCGCCAGGTTCTCATCCTTGTACAGCAGGTCCCCAAGGGCTATCACACAGCGGCTGCCGGACAACTCCTCCAGTGTTCCCAGCATCTGGGCTTCCAGGTGCAGGCCGTTGTAGAAGATGACATCGGCCTTGTTGAATTCCTCTGCGTCGCCAAGGGTGGGCACGTACAAATGGGGATCAACACCGGGTCCCAGCATCGTGTACGTCTCGACGGCGATGGACGGTCTGACCATCGCAGCCAAACCCGGGTCCGCACCGGCATCGATGGATGCCAAGGCGGCGACACCGGTTCGTTCCGCCAGTGTGTCGGGGTCCCAAAGTCCGTCCGGAATCTGCTCAAGCCCCAGAATCAAGTCCACCATGCTGCCAATTTGTCCGGTGGTGGACAGCACCCGCAGCGGATCTTCCTTGGTCATGCCGGCGGTGCAGGGATCCGCCGCGGGAGCGGAACCTCCACCGTTCCCGTTGCCGGTACAACCAGCCATCAGGCCGCTGAAAAGGACGACCAGCAGCAACCCCGGCACCCACCGGTATGCTCCAACCATCCTTGCCAAATCTGCATTCATTGTTCATCGGTTCCCGAAACGAGCAGTCTCTGCGCCAGATCGTGGCCGATCACGGCATCCCTGCCATTCACGTCCAGTCGCACAGGACCATCGAAAGGCAGCTTTTCCTTAACAACGATGGGTGCGCCCGGCCGCAACCCAATTTCCCCCAGCCAAGTCAGCACATCCGACTCCTGCGACAGAACGCGCACCACGCGGCGACACGCCTGCTCCGGCACTTCGGACAGCAGCTCCCCCGACACCACCGGCATTCGGCCCTGCTTGTCCGGGATGGGATCGCCGTGCGGATCAACCTGGGGACTGTTCAGAAGGCTGTCGATCGCGTCTTCCAACACCTCGTCCAGATCGTGCTCGAACTTTTCCGCAATCTGATGAACCACCTGCCACGGCAGATTTAGGGTCTCCGTGAAGAACAGTTCCAGCAGACGATGGTGCCGCAGGACTTCAAGCGCAATCAATTGTCCCCGCGCGGTCAGTTCGACCTCCTGGTACCGCTCGTACGTCAGCAGGCCCATCTCGCCCAGACGCCTCGAATGGCCTGAAACCGCCGCCGGAGTCACTCCCATGGCCTGGGCCAGCTCGGAATTCGTGACCGGAGTTCCGGCGCTCCGCAACAGATACGCTGTTTTCAGAAAGTCTTCCTGGGCCCGGGAGACATCCATCGGTTCGACAGTCACTTGGCACACCTTGGTTCACATGTGGTTTACATTGTACAACACAATTATTAATCATTACAAACAAATTGATGCGTCTAAACCAACAATCCAGCTTGATGTGCTTGACGCCCGGTCTTGCCCGATGGCCGGACATCCGGCGCGCGGCTGCTGATACAGGATTGGCCAACCTTTGCTACCATTGCCGTCCAACAGGCTCGCTGCCCCTCCACCGGGACCAACCCGGTCGTTGTCCCATGACGTCGAAGCCGCCCCGCCGCATTCCCTCTTTGCGCTCGCCCGGTTGGATCGCGGGTGCCGCAGTCGCCGCGATGGCCGCGGCTCTGTTGTTGCTGGGATTTCCCTTGCCGCTTCCCGCCGAGGGCGTCGAACAGACTTCCGCCCCGTCGGAGGCGACAGTTCCCGGCCAGTCCGCATCCAACCGCCTGATCGTGGAGTTGCAGTCACCCGGGATTGCCCAGGTGTTCGGCCGCGAGCGGATTGCGCGTACCGACAGTGTTGCCTTTGCAGCCCAAAACGACGCGGTGGAGGTATACGCCTACCAACTGCAGAACGAACAAGAGGCATTCCGGAACGAACTGGACAACCTGCAGAGCGAAGTCGCCGCCAGTTCCTACACAGGTCTGGACGGAGTTGCCCATCCACTTGCGTTCAACGCAGTTACAAACGCGATGGTCCTGCAATCCAGCTCGGGATTCGGCCCCGAGGCCGCGGCGGCCATCTCATCGCTCCCCAACGTCCGGGCAGTGCACCGGGATTTGGAGGTCCAGGCACAACTGTACGCCGGCCCGCAGTTGATTCGCGCCTGGACTCGCACATCGGATGGCAATCCTGGCGGGGTTGACGGCACCGGTGTGCTGGTTGGCTCCATCGATGCCGGCCTGCACAACCAGGCACCGATGTTCAACGGCAACAGGTTCGCCTATCCGGACTGGTACCCGGACGGCGGCCTCGGGATCACGACGGCCAACAACGGCAAGATTGTCGTGTCCCGAACATACTTCCGGACTGCCGATCCGCCGCGCAGCAACGATTTCCACGCCTGGCCCGGCGCCGGTTCCTCACACGGCGTCCACACCGGTGCCATCGCTGCCGGCAACATCGTTACGGATGCAGCCTTCAGAGGGATTGCGTTGCCGACCCTGTCCGGCATTGCCCCCCAAGCCTGGTTGGGAAGCTACCGGGTGTTCTATAACAGTCAGAGCGGAAAGAAAACGTTCTTCACGGCGGAAGGTGTGGCGGCATTGGAAGACACCGTCAAGGACGGAATGGACGTGGTGATCGGCTCGTGGGGAACCGGTCCCAGTGTCAACAGCTCTCCCTACAATTTCCTTGATTCGGCCCTGGTCAATGCCGCCTCGGCCGACATGGTGGTCGTCATGGCAGCAGGCAATTACGGTCCAATGCCGTTTTCTGTGGCCAACCCATCCGACAGTTACTTGACAGTCGGTGCCGTGTCAACCGGCGGTCGGTTCAGTATGCAGTCCGCCGACGTGAGTCGGTTGGGGCAGCCGAACCAGCGACTGCTCACAGATCTGGAATTCAATCAGGCAGAATTTGGACCGCGCTTCAGGGCCGGTCAGATTCATACCTTTCCGCTCCTGGATGGGACAACCATCGACTCGGCCAACCGGTATGGCTGCCAAGCTTGGCAGCCCTCCTCGTTGACGGGCCAGGTTGTAATTGTCGAACGCGGTTTCTGTTCGTTTGTTTCGAAGGTGATTAACGCACAGGAAGCCGGCTCCTCGGCGGTAGTCGTTCACAACCATGCCAGCGGCGGCAACGCCCTGGTGCGCATGTCCCAGGACAACACCAACCGCGCCGTTCGCATCCCTGCGTTGTTCATGGGACACGACACCGGAAGGGCAATTCGACAACACTTGGCCCAAGCCTCGCTCCAGCTCATCGTCTCCACCACTCCCACCCAGCGCGGCAACCACTCGTTGGTGGTGCCGGAATTCAGTGGACGCGGGCCGACCGTGTTCGGAACACTGAAACCGGACCTGGTGGCACCCGGAGCCTACATCATGTCCCAGGGCTACGCCTTGTCCCCAGTCAGTGAACTGCGCCACAAGGGATACGGCCAGGCCTCTGGGACTTCGATGGCCGCCCCTTTCGCGGCAGGGGCGGCGGCCCTGCTCAAACAGGCACATCCGGAATGGACCAACGACCAGATGTTCTCGGCTCTGGCGAACACAGCCGACTTCCGTGGACTACGCAACCCCGATGGCTCGCCGGCCGGGCTGCTGGACATGGGAAGTGGCCTACTGAACATCGAACGCGCCATCGCCAACACTTTGTTCCTTGTCCCCCACAAAGCCGACTTCGGTCTCGTGAGACAGGCAACAGGGGTCCTGACCCGCTCCATCACGATTGCCAACACTAGTTCAGCGGACAGATCCCTGCAGCTTTCACTGGTGCAGGCCGGTACGACAGACCTGCCACCGTTATCCCATTTCTCGGTAACGCCTTCCCAGGTCGACCTGCCGGCGCGCGACACCACCACAGCCACGATTACCCTTAACCTGGATGCAGCCTCGGGCCCCGGCATCCTGGAAGGATTCCTGTTGATTTCAGATGGCGTGGATGAATGGCACGCTCCTGTTTTCGCCTGGCTGACCTCTCACCCCCCTTCGCCGCAAGTTGTCCTCATTGACGCCGACCTCAGTCCGTTGCATCCGGACGTTTCGCCCTGGTACAGGCGGACCCTGACGGCTCTGGGGATTGATTTCCTTTACTGGGACACCGCACTCAATCTGGTCAATGTGCCGCCGGCCCTGTTTGACGCTTCGCCCCCGGAATGGGTCATCCTGTTCACGGGCGATCACGCCGGCAACCCGAAGGCCAGCAATGTTCCCCTGCCGTTCTCGGACAGTGACCTGGACCTGTTGGTCAAGTATCTGGTGTCGGGCGGCAATTTGCTGGTGATGGGAAAGCACAGTCACAAAGTCCTAGGCTCTTCCGAACTACGCCTGGCACTCCTCAACAGAGTACAGATCCAGGAACAGACCGCCGACCGACACGGACGCACTCAGCTTCAGGTGTCCAGCGTTCAACCCGGGCTCGATGGTTGGGGCGATCTGGTACTGGATCTGGCGCGGCCCAATACCGATTTGGGACAGACATCCCTGACATCCTCCGGCACAGACACTTCCGATACCGACAATCCGCTCTCCGGGCAGGTTGCCTGGTCCCTGCAGCCGGCCACCTCATCACTGCTCATGGACGTCACCGTTGACGGTTCGGCACTCAGGGGCATCAAATCAATACACCTTGTCCACGAGCAAGGAGGGACAACGGTGGCCGGCGATCCTCTGTGGTCCACTCCACACTTGGTTCCCATCGAGGGCCGATTCCAATGGCAGGGCCGGGTCAACCTCAGTGCCGATCAGAAAATTGCCCGGAGGCAGGGAAGCCTGCGCCTCAATGTTGAAGTCCAAACGGCCAATTCCAGCGTCCTGCAGGCCAACGCGCCCGTTCTGGCGCCGCAGGCAGACAACGCCGAAGGAACGCTGCCCCTGAACACACTGACGACGGGGACACAGACCGGCAGTGCCGAAGCCTGGCTGGTTCTCCAAGACCAAACCGACGGCGCAACCCGGGTTGTCGGCGTCGCGCTGCCCGACGCCGAAGATGGTTCAGGGCGCGGAACAGCCTATCTGGCCACCTTCGGACTCGAACACATCAACGATCTTGGCACGGGTACCAACCGCGCACAGTTCGTCTCAAAGGTCCTGGACCTGGCCTCCACACAGGATGCGAGTTCGGATCCGGTGGGGAACTGAACCTCGGGATCAGCGCTGGATCAGCATCCGACCGCAGCTCGGACAGTGGAGGTAGTTGCTGCTCCCGTTACGGGGCGCCGTTGCCACGCTGGTGGGCAGGCTCATGAAACACGCATCGCAGGACGAGTTGGTGATCGTGGTCACCGCAATGCCATTCTTGCGCTTCAGCAGCTCCTCATAGATCTGCAATGCGTCCTTGTTCATGTCGCTGGCACGCACCGAACGCTCCCGGTTCAACTCCTTCAGCTCGGCCGCCATGCCTTCCTGTTCTTCCCGAGCACAGCGACGCAGTTCCTCCCACTCCCCAGTCCGCTCCTCCAACCGTTCAACCAGCGGTTGATACTGCTTGTTCTTGTCCTCAAACTCAAGCAGCGCTGCCAACGCACGTTCCTCGTAGGCGGACTTGGTGGACTCGAGTTCCACAATCTGCGACTGCAACGCGGCAATGTCCTTGGGATCGGTCAGGCGTCCGCTATTCAGCAGGTCCTGATTAGCCGCAATCTTCTCCTTGACAACCTTGACCTGGCTTTCAGCCAAGGCCTGGTTCTCCTTCAGACTCTCCTGCTCCTCGCTCATGGAACCGACCGATTCGCGCAATCGAATCAGATCGATTGGCTCGCGAACGCTGACCAGCGACTTCTTGACTCGCTTGACAATGCGCAGACGTTTCAGGTCGATTTGCTGCAAGTCAAACAGCTTTTCTATATCGGTTGCCACGACGCCACGCTTTTACTGTGCTAGGTCGTGGATTATAGCACCGGCCGGCGGTGTAGTTCGGTACCCAGGCCCTCGGATCCGGGCAAGCGCATTCCATTTTGGGTGGTGACAACGGGTAGGTTGGGCGTGGTCTTGGTCTCTGACAGGCATACTCCTCATGGCCTACATCGTTCCCCATTTCTCGGGAACCCGGCCACCGCGATCGAAGCTCTCCCTCGCTTCCGGGACCCATGCCATACATGGCCAAAGATGCTCTTGGCGGCGACCCTGATCGTGACTGGTGATTCGGTCCGGCAGATCTGAGGCAAACCTCTCGGCGAGACTCAAGCGTGGCTGGCGGTTGACGGTTCCGCAGTAGGTTCAACCGGCACCCTTCGGCACCGGTGCCGGTACTGCGCTCTCGGTTAATGGAGGCGCTGTTACATACTCCCGGAACCCGAGTCCGGGTGGAGCAGCCCCCACCGCTGTCCTGATTCGTTCCGCGAGCAGGGAGCACATATCCCCGTAAGGTATGTACAACGTTATCTCCTGGTCGTACAACCTCGCCAGAATGTTACAGGCGGCATTGGCGTCCGAGTCCAGCACAACCCCGCCGAGACAGTAAAACCGGTTCCCGCGACGCGTGCCCTGCGACAGGCCCGTCCGGGAGTCGATTTGCGATGTGTAGGCTGGATTGGCCAAGGCCAGCGCAGAACCTCTGCATTGAGATATCGAAGTGAAGGTGTTCGCCATAATGCCCTTGACCCACCCCCTTTCAGGCGACGAGTGGTGTCCCGGCGGCGGTACGGGGCGGACTTCATGCGTGCAAACAGGTCCTCGCAGGCGATGGTGCCGGCCGCGTTCCAAACCCTGCGGGTAGACCCAGTCCCGTCCGTGCCAGACCTGCACCGTACAGGAACCCGCGTCGGCCACGATCTGATTAGTCACATGGGACCGTCCCCCGCCAGAACTTCCACATCTGCCTGTGCAGGAACGGATCCTCGGTCCAACGGTTCCGCTTGAGCAAGCTGTACAGACACTGGCGTTCGTTGTTGCTCTTAGTGCAGCGCCGCACAGCCCGTTTGACCGGCGCCTTGGCCGCCTCCTGTGCCGCGGCGATGTCGCCTAGGGCATCGGCCGGCGCAGCCTTGCCCAAGCCCGTCGGCAGCCCATGCCAGGCGTAGCTCTCGGACAACCAGGTATCGCGGATGTCGCAGGGAGATTGAAAGGCCGTGGACAGGACACTGAACAGACACATCCCGATGCCCAGAGGTTGTCTAGAATTACTTGATCGAAATCAACGGACGTACAGAAACCGAGCAGCCGGGCACCCCCGCAAGTTTTCCACGAAGCACGGCGCACACTGGCACTGTACCGTTCCCCGCCCACAAGGAGTCCAGCATGCGCAGACCTCCTTCACCGCGAGCCTCCAGCCAGGGGGTAATCGAACTGCTCCTAATGATCATCCTGGTTGTGATTGTGTTTCTATCCATTTTGCTCATCATGGGAAACGACATACAGACCTTGGTGAGCGATCTGTTGTCGAACTGGTTTCCGGAAACCGACGGAGGGCCCTGAGAAGCAACCTTGAACACCTTGGTCAACTCAAGCCGTGCCGACAGCTCGTTTAGGGCACCCCGAGCCCATCCGACGGATACCGAGGGCCTGTTCGTCGTCCTTATGCGTCGGCGTTCCGTGCAAATCGGACTGATGTTGGTGCTGGCCACATTCTGCTGTGTCCTGCTGGTGGCTTTCCGCGTTTGGCGGACCGGCAGCATCACGTACCTGTTCCTACTGTGGAACCTCGCCTTGGCCTGGGTGCCCATGCAGATCAGTTGCCTCCTCAACTACGGCCACCACCGCAACATGCAGGTGCCCGCAGGGAACCTCATTCTGCTTGGCATCTGGTTCCTGTTCTTTCCCAACGCGCCCTACATCGTCACCGACCTGATCCACCTGATTCCAAGGTACCCGATACCGGTCTGGTATGACCTCATGGTGATTGTGTTCAACGCCTGGACCGGATTTGCCCTGGCTGTTTGCTCCCTGTACCAGATGCAGACATTGATTGCCAGGCGGTTCGGTCGACCTTGGGGATGGGTACTGGTGGCTGTCACGATCCCGGCTACTGGACTGGGGATTTACATCGGACGCTTCCTGGATTGGAACAGCTGGGACATCATGCTTGCACCGACCACGATTATCCGGAATGTAGTGGCCGATCTGCTCAACGCACCCAGTGATCCGACCGCCGTGGCCGTCAGCGTTCTGTTCAGTGTGCTGCTGGGCCTGACCTATGGCATCGCGCGGATTGCGGCCGGAACCGACACCCCCTCAAACTCGGATATCCAAGTTATGTAAAATCAGGGTCTTGCTCCAGGGGTCTTGCTGCCTCGATTGGCCGACCGAATCCAATTCGACTTCCGGGAAGCCGGAGATGCCTGCCAACAGGGAATGCGGATCCGGCCAGAATGAGCCGTGACGGCGATGTACCCGACCCAACCGTCGTTGGCAACCGCGTCCTGCGAATCACGTGCGCCACCGCCCGGGAACCACGTTCCGGGCATGGGACGCGCTACAGACACAACCGGCGCACCAGTTCCCCGTACTGTTCGTATCCAGCCTGCAGCTGCTCCAGCTCGATGAACTCGTTGACGGTGTGCGCCTGGGCGATGTCTCCCGGTCCCCAGACAATCGAATCCACCACGGGCTGATAGTGGGCGGCCTCCGTCCCGTAAGGCACGGTAACCGCTTCGGCAGTTCCCGCAATCTCACACAACAAACTTGTGAAGCGGCTGTCCTTGTTGCCGTAGAAATAGGGAATCTCATGGTTGCGCAGGTCGAACCCGTACGCCTGGGCCCGTTCGAGAATGATCGCGACCGCCTCTTCGAATCCCGATTCGGGCATGCTCCGAACCGACAGCTTGCACTCGCAACGTTCGGCCGTCACGTTGGTCGCGCAGCCAAAATCGGTGATCGTCATGTTGAAGCCGTTGGTCGGGGGATCGAATTCCTCGTTCCTGAACATGGGGTCGGTCATGAATCGAGTCTTGAGTTCGGCCATCTCCGCCAGGAACGGCGCGATTCTGAAGTTGGCAGAATCACCGCGTTCGGTACTGGAATGCGCCGCGATGCCGCGCGACGTGACAGACATGAAGGCACCGCCCTTGTTGGCGTAGACCGGCACCATCCCGGTCGGCTCGGTCACGATGCCACCCTCCACGAAGGCACCAGCCAACAGCTCCGAATGCTCAATGATCCATGCAGCCCCGACATGGCCCACTTCCTCATCGGCCGAGAAGGTCATGTAGACCGGACTCCGCAACTGCACGGCAGGAATGTCGGACACGGCACAGACAAAGGCGGCAATCGGCCCCTTCATGTCGCAGCTGCCCCTGCCGTACAGCCGCCCGTCCGCAACCCTGGGCGCGAACGGCTCCCATTCCTCTAGGCCGGGCACCGTATCCGTGTGCGACAGGAATGCCACGCCCCCGGTGCCCTGTCCGGCCCGGGCCACCAGGCAATGCTTTTGCACGCCTTCCGTATCGCGATAGGTCAGCCGTTCGGTGACCCAGCCCTGGCCTGCGGCCCGGTCCGCCAGGAAATCGATGACCGCAGCATTGTTGTCGGCGGACACTGACGGAATCTCGATCAATGCCTTTGCGGTGTCCAGAACTGCCTGGTTCAAATCAACATTCTCCCAGCCTGTCGTCATGCTCCGGCCGGATTTCGAACCGGCGCACCGAATTGTATACTCGGCACGCCAGTCGGGTCTGCAGATCCTCGCCGCGGCCATGGCTATTCCGACCATTACTGCATAACCGGACAGTCCATATATGAAGACGAACACAGCCTTGGCCAAAATGAGAGCCGGAGAGCCGGCTTTCGGTCTGTCGATGGGTCTTGGAGTCCCTGAAACCGGCGCCATTCTCAGCGGGAGCGGCGCCGAGTTCGTGATGGTCGATCGACAGCACGGAAACTGGGATGAACGGGATGTTGGGAGGGCCATTGCCCAGATCAACCTCGGCGCGGCCACGCCCATGGCTCGTGTCGCCACCAACGACTATCGCCTGATTGGACAACTCCTGGACAAGGGCATGCTGGGCATCATCGTGCCCATGGTGGACACCCCGGAGGATGCCCGGCGCGTGGCCGATGCCTGCCTGTTGCCGCCACTGGGCAGCGCTCATGGGGCTGGAATCAAGCGGGCATGTACGGCAACGACTACGCGGCCTGCATCAACGACGAGTTGTTTGTGGCAGTCCAGCTTGAAAGTGTTATGGCGGTCGACAATGCCGAAGCGATTCTGGCCACGCCCGGCATCACGGGTTGTTGGACGGGGCCGTCCGACCTGGCGCTGTCCCTGGGATTCCACCCGTCTGAGATGGACACGCGGGACGAACACCGGTTGGCACTGGAACGGGTACTGGCCGCCTGCCGCGACACAGGCAAGATTCCCGGCATCGCCGGGCGCGGCCTGGAGGATGCCCACAGACGGCGCCTGCAGGGCTTTCAGTTCATCACCGTAACCAGTGACGCGGCCCTGATTGCACAAGGGGCATCCGCGGCACGCTCCTCAATGGACAACCTGTAGCCGTCCGGCCTCGGATGCCCAGTGATGTCAATGCCCGTGGGCACCCCGGGCCAGTTCCCGAGCCAGGCTTTTCACTGCGTCCGCACCGTCGGGGCCATCGGCCGCCTTGACCAAGGCAGAACCCACGATGGCCCCGTCCGCGATCGAGGCCACCCGGGCCGCCTGCACGCCGTTGCTGACTCCGAAGCCGACGCAAACCGGGGTGTCCGTGCCGGCCCGCACCTGCGCCACCAAGTCCGTCAGGTAATCCGGCAGCGACGCACGGGCCCCGGTGGTGCCCAGCACGCTCACCAAGTAGACAAATCCCGTGCTGCGGGATGTCACCAGTTCGATGCGCTCGCGTGAACTGGACGGAGCCAGGAGATACACAAGCGCCAGGCCGGCTTCGCGGCAGGCTTCCTCCATCTCCTCGCCCTCGTCCGGTGGCAGGTCGGGGATGATGAAGCCGTCGAACCCCGCCTGTGCTGCATCCTCGACGAACCGGTCGGTCCCGTAGTTGAAGATCGGGTTGTAGTATGACATGGCGCAGAACGGCTGGGTGATCCCTGCCTCCCGCAATTCCCGGGCAATGTCGAGACAATCCCGCGTGGTCATGCCGTTCAACAGCGCCCTGTGGGTCGCAGCCTGGATGGTGGGTCCATCAGCCAACGGGTCGCTGAAGGGAAACCCGATCTCGAACAGATCAGCCCCGGCATCGGCCATCGACCGCATCATCGCCACGGACTCCGACCGGGAGGGGAACCCGGACGGAAAATACGGCATGAATGCAGCCGTGGCATCGCCTTGCCGTTTGGCGATCGCCGATCTGATGCGCTCCACTCCTGTCATGGGATCGTTCCCGTTCATGTGAATTGGGCCTTTGACTGGACTCGGTCGCCAGGGGACAGCTCGGCCATCACGGTATCCAGATCCTTGTCTCCCCGGCCGCTCAGCGACACCAAGACCACGTCGTCGGACGAAACATCGGACATCA
Source organism: Caldilineales bacterium (assembly GCA_012271135.1). Lineage (GTDB taxonomy): Bacteria > Chloroflexota > Anaerolineae > Caldilineales > Caldilineaceae > Bin34. The sequence continues at coordinate 19,018 of JAAXGZ010000053.1, forward strand.
ACTCCGGCAGCCACCCCACGGCATGCGCACTCTCGAGGGCTGGAATGATGCCTTCCTGCCGACACAGGAGTTCGAATCCCGCCAGCGCCTGTTCGTCCGTACAGTAGAAGTATTCGGCCCGTTCCCGATCCCGCAACAGGGCATGCTCCGGCCCGACGCTTGCATAGTCCAGCCCGGCCGAAATGGAGTGGGTAAGAGCGATTTGTCCGTCTTCGTCCTGCAGGACATAGCTGCGGGTTCCGTGCAGGACGCCCAATCGGCCCATCTTCGGATCGGCGAACCGGGCGGCATGCTTTTGGCTTTCGATGCCGGAGCCTCCGGCTTCCACGCCAATCAGCCGGACCCCCGGATCCATCACAAACGGGTAGAACATGCCGATCGCGTTGCTGCCGCCGCCCACACAGGCCACGACTACGTCCGGCAGCCGCCCCGGACCCGTGGACGGGGCCAGCATCTGCCGGCGGGCCTCCCGCCCAATTACGGACTGCAGGTTGCGCACCATGACCGGATACGGATGGGGACCCAGGGCGCTGCCCAACAGGTAGTGGGTGTCCGGCACGTTGGTGACCCAGTCGCGAATGGCCTCGCTGATGGCGTCCTTAAGGGTTTGGCTGCCACTGGACACTTCCCTCACCTCCGCCCCCAGGAGTCGCATCCGAAACACGTTGGGAGCCTGGCGCGCCATGTCCACGGAGCCCATGTAAACCACGCACTCCATGTCCAGAAGCGCACAGGCGGTCGCCGTGGCCACACCGTGCTGGCCGGCACCGGTCTCGGCCACAACCCGATTCTTGCCCAGGATGCGCTTCACCATGAGTGCCTGGCCCAGGGCGTTGTTGATCTTGTGGGCGCCGGTATGGGCCAGGTCTTCCCGCTTCAGGTAGATCTCGGGACCGCCGAAGTGTTCGGTCAGCCGTTTGGCATATGTCAGGGGCGTGGGTCTTCCCACATAGGTTTCCAGCAGCGAGTTGAGTTCGGTGCGGAAGTCTTCATCCTGCATGGCCGTGGCGTGGATGTCCTCCAGCTCCTCCAAGGCCGGAATCAGTGTCTCGGGCACATATTTGCCGCCGTACGGTCCAAACCTACCCCGCGAGTCCGGGTAGTGAACTCCGTAGTCGTCCGCCTGGAAAATGGCATCAATTTGGTCAACCATCGGTTTTGAGTCCTAGATGTAGTTTCAGTTCCCTTCGCATAAGGTCGAGGTCGGGCCGCTGACCGGCCCAGATCTCAAAGGACCGGGCGCCCTGCCGGACCAGCATCTCCATGCCACCGATGCATCGCGCACCACCCTGCCCGGCCCGATGCAGGAACAAGGTGGTCGGAGGGTTGTAAACCAGGTCGTACGCCCACTGCCCGGACCGCCACGGAAAGTCCGCCCCCACGGGACACGTGCCGACGTTCGGATCCATGCCCAGCGAAGTTGAATTCACCACCAAGTCCACTTCGCGGCCCGTTTCCCATACTTCGCGGCCCGAACCAACCACCTGCAGCGTTGCCTCGGGATAAAGCTCACGGAAATCCCGGATCAGGTTCTCGGCCCGGACACGCGTCCGATTGTGGACGCGGACATTCCGGCAGCCAGCCTCGAGCAGGCCGGTCAGCACGGCGCGAGCCGAGCCACCGGCTCCCAGCACCAAGGCCGCTCCACGCCGCGCCTGCCATCTCGCCTCTTCCAACACGGAATAGAACCCCCACACATCCGTGTTGTCGCCTTCGAGACGGCCGTCTGCGGCCACCGTCAGCGTGTTGACCGCCCCCGCGGCCCGGGCCACGAACGAAATCCCCGAGAGATGGGACATGACACTCTGCTTGTGCGGAATGGTCACGTTGGCGCCCTGAAACCCCAGCGCACCCAGGCCCCGCACCGCTTCGCCAATCCGTTGCGCCGGATCCACAGGCACGGGTAGCGGCAGGTACACCCAGTCCAGGCCGGCCGCCGCGAAGGCGGCGTTGTGCATCCGGGGCGAACCGGAATGCCCAACCGGCCAGCCGATCAAGCCGACCTTGCGGGTATGGGGAGTAATGGACTCAGGCATCGGCAGGGCCCCGTTCCGCTGCGCCGCCCAGGGCCTCCAGGGTTTCCGCAAACCCAGGAAAACTGTCGTCGGTCACCTCCGCGCCGGCAACCACGGTCTCGCCCTGTGCAGCCAGGCCGGCCACGGCCAGCAACATCGCCAGGCGATGGTCGTCGCAACTTTCCACACAGGCTCCGTGCAGTCTGCTGTCGCCATTGATCACGAAGCCGTCTTCCATACCGTGAACAACGGCACCCAGTCGGGCCAGTTGCCGCTCGGTGTCCAGGATGCGATTGGATTCCTTGACCTTCAACTCCTGCGCGTCGCGGATGCGGGAGGATCCCTCGGCCTGACTGCAGGCAAGCGCCAACAGCGGCAATTCGTCGATCATGCGCACGATCAGGTCTCCACCAAACTCGGAGCCGCGGAGCGGAGCGTAACCGACCACCAGATCCCCAACAGCCTCCCCTGCAGCCTCCCGGCGATTCTCGACCCGAATATCGGCACCCATCTGCAGAAGGGCATCCACCAGGCCGGTGCGCGTTGGATTAAGACCCACGTCCACAATCCGCAGCCGGCTGCCGGGGACAATGCAGGCCGCCACCATCAGGAACGCGGCCGATGACGAATCTCCAGGAACGGCCACGTTCGTCCCATGCAGACGTTGCGGAGGTTCCAGCGTGATGTGCCGTCCTTCGTTCACAACATTCACGCCCATGCCGCGCAGCATGCACTCCGTGTGATCCCTGGTCGGACCGGGTTCAATCACGATCGTGGCCGAATCGGCATACAGACCTGCCAACAACAGGCAGGACTTGACCTGGGCACTGGCCACGGGCATCGCAAACTTCACTCCCTGCAGAGGGCGGGTCGGGGGCTGAACCGTCAACGGTGCCGTTCCACCTCCGTCGGCACCGGAGATGGACGCTCCCATTTTCCGGAGTGGGACGACCACGCGGTCCATGGGCCGCGTGCATAGCTGGGGCGATCCGGTCAACTCGGACGCGAATCGTTGCCCGGCCATGAGGCCACTCAGCAGACGCATCGTGGTACCGGAATTCCGGCAGTCCAGAGGCCCGTCCGGCGACCGCAAACCGTGCAGGCCAACTCCGTGGACTGTCAGAGCGGCAGCGGAATGGCGCTCGATGCCCACGCCGAGCGACTGCATGATGCCAACGGTAGCCAGACAGTCGCGCCCGTCCAGGAATCCGGTCACTCTGGTCGCGCCTTCGCCCAAGGCTCCCAACAGTACCGAACGGTGGCTGATCGATTTGTCACCGGGAACGCGGATCCCGCCCACCAACGCCGCGCCGCCCTGAATTCTGAGTGTATCCACGCCTGGCTCCCTCCCTTGTCAAATCTCCGGTCGGTTGCGCTCCATCCAATCCGCATACCAGGCCAGACGCGCATCCCGGTTCGAGGACAACCGGGCCACCAATTCATCCTCCCGCCGTTCAACCAGCATTGAACGCAGCTCCCGGATCCCCTCGATGAACCGGTCCAGTTGGCGGTGGACGTTCTCCCGATTGGTCATCAGAATGTCAATGAACATGTCGGCCTCGCTGGCCGCAACCCTCGATGTGTCGCGGAAACCGCCGGCCGCGCATTCCCAGACCTCCGGATCCTGCTCACCAGCCCGGACGACGCTGCCCACCAGTGCACTGGACAGCAGGAACGGCACATGGCTTATGGCGGCCACCACCCGATCGTGCTTATGGGACTCCATCATCAACGGGTGGGCGCCGACGGCCACGACCAGTTCGCGAAACACGTCCACGGTTCGACTCGACGTCCGCTCTAGGGGAGTCAAAATCCAGGTTGCATTGTCAAACAATCCCCGTTCTGCCGAGTCGAAACCGCTTGTTTCCTTGCCGGCCATCGGATGCGTGGCAATCGGCTGGACATGCGCAGGCATCCTTTCCATGGCCTTGACCACCTCAACGCTGGTGCTGCCAACGTCGGCAACGATGGCCTCTTCCTTGAGATGGCCGGAAATTCGTTCCAGCTGTCCGATTGCGATGCGAACCGGCGAGGCAAGAATTACAATGTCAACTCCCTGGACGCCAGTCTGCAAACTGGTGGTTCCCTGGTCGATGATTCCCTCCGCGATTCCGCGCGCCACCGTACTGGACGAACGGCTGACGCCGCGCACCTCGCGGCAAACCTTGAGGCGGGTGAGGTCGGCGCACAGACTGGCGCCGATCAGGCCCAGGCCGACCACCGCAACGCGGCAGTCGGCCAATGTAAACGACATGGGTCTTCCTGGTCGGGTGGGTGAATTGCAGTCCGGTCCGGATTAGATGGAGCGGTCAACCGCCGCCGCCACCCGCTTCAGGTCCTTCATCAGCGCCGCGAAATTCTTGAGGGTCAGGCTCTGCGCCCCGTCACTCTTGGCCTGAGCGGGGTTGGGGTGAACCTCGATCATCACGCCGTCTGCGCCTGCGGCCACCGCCGACTTCGAAATCGGGTTCACCAGGTCCCACTTGCCGGTGCCATGCGCCGGATCCGCGATGACCGGAAGATGGGTCAGGTTCTGCAACACCGGGATCGCGTTGACATCGAAGGTGTTGCGCGTGTAGGTCTCGAAGGTACGGATCCCGCGTTCACACAGCATCACGTTCATATTGCCTTCGCTGAGGATGTACTCCGCGCTCATGAGCAGCTCCTCCAGCGTGCCGGCGAGGCCCCGCTTGAGGAAGACGGGCTTGCTGGCCCGACCCAGGGCCTTGAGCAGGGGGTAGTTCTGGGTGTTGCGGGCGCCAACCTGAAAAATGTCGGTGTACTGCTCCACCAGTTCAATGTCCTCCACGCTCATCACCTCGGTGATGATGGACAGGCCTGTCTGCTCGCGCGCCTCCGCCAAGTGTTCCAAGCCTTCATGGCCCAGTCCCTGGAAGCTGTAGGGCGATGAACGTGGCTTGAAGGCGCCGCCGCGCAGGAACTGTGCTCCAGTGTCGGCAACCGCGTAGGCCGTCTCCAGAATCTGTTCGCGGGTCTCCACGCTGCAGGGTCCCGCGAACACGGAAACCCGATCGCCGCCGATTTCAGAACCATTGACGTTGATCACGGTCTTCTTCTGGGTGAAATCGCGGCTGGCCGCCTGGAACGGCTGCATGATGCGCATCGTCTTCTCCACGCCCGGCAGAGCCTCGAACGAATCGCTGTCCAGCTCGTGCTCATTGGCACCGATGATGCCGATGATCGTCCTGGCCTCACCCTTGCTGATATGCAAGCTGAAGCCTTTTTCCTCGATGTGCCGAGCGACCCGCGCCGTGTCGTCTGCGTCGGCCGTCTGTTTCATCACAACAATCATGGTGGTCCTCTGCTTGGCTTGATTGAATGGGCAAGGGATTTGAAACTTGAATGGGCGGAAGCTCTACTTTCCCAATCCGGCAATACGGCCCGGCGACAGATCGTCCGGTTCAGGCGCTCTTGGAAAACTGCCCAGCAGCTTCAGGAAGGCCGTGTTGACCAGCAGCTGCGTGACTGCCTCCGAGACGATCGGATCCTCGATATGGCCGAGAAATTCCATGAAGAACACATAGTTCCACCTGCGGTTGCGGCGGGGGAAACTGCTGATGTTGGTGAGGTTGATGTTCCGATCGGAAAACACTTGCAGGGCCTGGACCAAGCCCCCGGGATGGTCCGGGACCGCGAAGAGCACGGACGTCTTGCTGTCCTCCGTGCGCCCGGCGGTTTCGTGGCCGATGAGGAGGAACCTGGTCAGATTGCCCGGTCCATCGGCTACGTCCCTGTCCACGATCTCCAGATTCCAGGTGTTGGCGGCTATCAGGCTGGACAGCGCCGCGGTTCCCGGAGCAGGTTCCTCAACCAACGACTTGGCGGCTCCGGCCGTGTCGTACCAGTCCACCGGTGCGAGGCCTTGGCGGGCCAGGTACTCCCGGCACTGTTCCAGCGCCTGGGGGTGGCTCCGCACATGAGTGATTTCATCCCGCGGGGAACCTTCGGGCGGTCGGGCCACGACCAGGTTGTGGCGCACCGGGTAAAGAACCTCCGCAGAGGCCTTGAAGTCGTAGTTCAGCAACAGATCATTGATGCCCGTGACCGCGCCCCCAAGCGAGTTCTCAACAGGCACCATGCCGAAATCCGCCTCACCGGCGTCCACCGCGGCAAAGAGTTCGGAAAAGCTGCGGCAGGGAACCGCCTGTATCCCGGGATCCTCGCCAAAATGCATGAGAATCGCCGCATGGGAATAGGCACCGTTCTCTCCTTGAAAGGCAACTCTCATCACACCCCTCCATGCCTGCGCATTTGGTCATCCACCCATTGGTTCAACTGTTGCATGTTCACCGGCGGCAACTCCGACTGGTCGGGGCGCAACTGCACCGCTTCCTTCAGGTACACATGATGAATCTCGTCCTGGCTGCGGTCCGTGTTCCAGTGCAGCAGGATGCGGACGCAACGGGGGAGGCCGTCCGGAACTGCCATTTCATGACCACACAACAGCGGCACGGACATCCAGCCCAACTGACGGGCCGCGGTCGCGGGGTACACGGCAACCAGGTCCTGCGTGGTCGTAAAGATGCCCGAGGCAACGTCCTCCGCCTCGATTCCGTTCAGCCGGATCATCATGGCCAGGAGTTCCCGCGTGGCCTCCAGGATTTCCCGGGCATTGTTCTCGACAACGGTGGTGGCGCCGCGCACGCCTCTGCAAACAGTCATAGGTGGATTTCCGGCCGGTCAAGGCGGTGTGCCAGGGCAAGCAAAAAAAAAGCGATCCAAGTCTGGACCGCTCCTGCGTCTCCTGGTTGTCCGGCATCAGTTGACCTGTGCGCAACTCCCTGGCTCGCGGTGCGGTCCCGTCCCTGCAAATCGGTAATAGAAATAGTCGCTAAACGAGAAGGCGCGCGCCGGCTCGGCACCACCGCGTGCGGGGCGATCGTCGGTTAGGCAGGCGGACCTGTTATTCCGCCACACAATCGCGTCGTTCATGCGGCTAGACTACCCGACCTCCTGTCCATTGTCAACTCAGGAGCGCGTCGGCCGTGCTACTCAACTCCAGCAGATCCTTCCCCGTGATGTCCACCATGCGACGATCGAATGGGGTGAGTTGAAGGCCTGAGACAACCTCGATTTCCCCGTCCCGAACCCTGACCGGAAAGCTGAAGACCACACCGGGCGGAGTGTCGTACTGCCCTTCGCCCACGATGGCCATGCTGGTAGTCCGATCGCCGCCGGTGCCCAAGTGCCAATCCCGCACGTGGTCGGTAACGGCCACGGCCGCGCTGGCCGCACTGCTGGCCCCCCTGACCTCGATGACTTCCGCACCGCGGTTCTGGATCCTGGGTATGAATTGCTCCTCTATCCAGGCCTGATCCGAAAACAAGGGCCAGTCCCTGTGCCCGTTGATCGCGGCATGGGCCAGGCACGGATACTGCGTGGCGCTGTGATTGCCCCAGATGGCCACGTCCGCCACCTGGTCGGGCCGCACTCCGGCTGTGCGCGCAACCAGGCTCACTGCCCGGTTGTGGTCGAGGCGCGTAAGGGCCGTGAACCTTGAAGCCGGAATGTCCGGTGCATGGCGATGGGCAATCAAGGCGTTGAGGTTTGCCGGATTGCCAACCACCGTTACCCGCACGTCATCGGCGGCCCGTGCGTTCAGGGCCTGTCCCTGGCTCCGGAAAATCGGCAGGTTGCTGCCGACCAGGTCCGCCCGGGACTCGCCGGCCCCGCGGGGCCGGGAACCCACCAGCAGCGCGTGCTGCCCGCCGTCGAAACCCTCCTCGGCGGAATCGGTCACGTCGATTCCGGCAAGCAGCTGGAAGGCGCAGTCCTCCAGTTCCATGGCCACGCCTTCCGCCTGGCGCATGGCCGATGGAATTTCAATCAGCGACAGGTAAACCGGCTGGCCGGCGCCCAGCATCTGTCCAGCCGCGATGCGGAAAACCAGCGCGTAGCCGACATTGCCGGCGGCACCGGTGACTGCCACTTTGATCGGGGCGAAAAGGGACATGTCCAGAGTGTGGTATGAAAGGATGTGCGGGAAGGCAAGATGGCGCGGGCGCGCGGAGCGAGCCAAGCTCCATCTTACGCGAACCCGGTCCCGGCACCTTAATTCGGCGAGCGCTGGATCCGGCCACCCCTCACAGCCACACCCCCGAACAGGTCGTCAGGGGCCACGTGTACGGAGCGGACCGTCCTGCGGGGTACGGATGCTGTCAGAATGTAGCGAGATTTCCTGGAACAAGGCTGCACACAACCGTGATCGAGACTTGGGGCCGTTCCCTGTTGGCCCACGTCGAACTACCCGTCGTGCGGTTCCTGCTGTGGTTGCGCCTGACGCCCAACCTTATCTCCTGGATCGGCTTGTGGCTGGCCGTAGCCACGGCCTACTTGATTGCGGCCGGGTGGACCCGATGGGGTGGGTTGGCCTACATCCTGGTGTCCGGCCTGGACAGTCTGGACGGCCTGCTGGCCCGCAACACGGGCCGCGTGACGCGATATGGAGCCTGCCTGGACAGCACTTTCGACCGTCTGTCCGAAATCTGCGTCCTGTTGGGACTGTTGATCCATTTGCAACTTGGCGGACCGATGCGCCTGCCGCTGAGCTGGAGCATTCCGTTGACCGCCGCGGTGATTGGGGCATCGGTGGTCGTGTCCTACGTCAAGGCCCGGGCGGAAGGCCTTGAGATTCCCGGCAAGGCTGGCTGGCTGCAGCGCAGCGAACGCATCGTGTTGCTGGGTGCCGGCCTGATGCTGAACGTGGCGGATGTGGTGCTGGTCCCCATGTGTCTGGCGCTGCTGGTCACCATTGGCCAGAGGCTGCACTACGTAGCCCGCCACGATCGCAGCCCTGCCCGGGATGAATGAGGCGGCGGCTCCCGGAACACGGTCGAATTTTGCAATGCACAGCCCCGGCAGGCCCCTATGACTGCTATCGTTAACAGTATGGACGAGTCTGCGGGTCTCGTTTTGCTCCCTTCTTCACAGCCCCGACCCGACGTGAGAGTCAAGATTCCCACCGACCTTCTGGATGACGCCCGGAACGGCGATCCCGATGCCTTCAACCAACTTTTCGATCTGTGCTCGGGCCACATTTTCCGGTTCATCTACACGCGCATCCCCGACCTCCAACTGGCGGAAGACCTCACAGGCAACGTGTTTCTCAAGGTCTACGAAGCCATCAACAGAGGTCAGCCGTGGAAGTACACGTTTACTTCATGGCTTTACACCATTGCCAACAACCAGATTCGCGACCACATCCGCCGGGATGTACGGGCCGCATTCTTCCCCATCGACACGCACTTGAACCTACCTTCACGCGAACCGGACCCGTTCCGCGCCACGCGGGATTCCCTGGATGCCGAATCCCTGCGGGCGGCCATTGCCCGCCTACCCGACTCCCAGGCTCAGGTAATATCCCTCCGCTTCCTTGAGGGCTACGGCGTCAAGGAAGTGGCGGCGATTATGGGCAAGACCGAGGTATCCATCAGAGCGATGCAGTTCAGGGCCATCAAGGAACTCAGGGCTGCCTTGGCGCGGGACCTGGGTTGACCAAGGAGAGACCGACATGCCCCCGTCCGATCACCATGCGGAGTTTCCCCTGCTGTCGGAGGAAGATGGCCGCCTTGGCGCGTTGTTCGACCAAGCTGATCACCTGGCAGGCAACAGTGAACTTCAGGATCGGTATCTGGCGTCCCTTTCGGCCGCCGACCGCACTGTCGTCGAAGAGAGCCTGATCATAGCCAACGCGCTGCGACTGCTGGCCCAGGAGGCCACCCCGTCCATGTCGGGCCGGGCGCGCGCCCGAGTCCAACGCATGCTGTACGGCGACCTGGACTCGATTGCCGACGACGGTATCCGGACCGCAGGGCAAGCCGATGAAGGTTCCGTGTCCAGGCTCCGCTTCAACACCCTCAACAACGTCGAAGACCAAGACCTCTGACCGCGTGGTCTCCCGGCCGGGCACGAAGCCTCCCGGAAACCCGCAAATATTGCGCCTGCAGTTCGGCCGCCGCTACAATGTGCGGCCCCGTTCGCGCGGGCCGGTCGACGTGGCGCGCCACCGTCCGATTTAACTCCATGTGCTGGCAAGCATGTTCGATTCGCTGAGCCAAAGACTTCAGAACACATTCGACGCCCTGTCGCGCAAGGGGCGACTGGACGAGAAGGACATTACAGCCGGCATGCGCGAAATCCGCATGGCACTGCTGGAGGCGGACGTCAACTACCGGGTGGTCAAGGACTTCACCCAGCGCATTCGGGAGCGCGCCACCGGGACCGAAGTCCTACAAAGCCTGACCCCCGGCCAGCAGATGGTCAAAATCGTGCATGCGGAGTTGATTTCCCTGCTGGGCGAACCGGCGCCGCTGAACTTTGCCGGCCAGGCACCCCATGCTCTGGCCCTGGTGGGCCTGCAGGGCGTGGGCAAGACCACGATGGCGGCCAAGCTGGCCGTGCACCTGCGCAGACGGGGCCAGACTCCGCTCCTGGTGGCCGCGGATGTGCAGCGGCCGGCTGCGATCGATCAGCTTGAGACCCTTGGCAGGCAAATTGACGTTCCGGTGTTCGCCCAGCGCGCAGGTGCCCGAGCACCCGACATCGCGGCCCGCGCCATGAAGTTTGCCCGCAGCAAGGCGCATACTGTCTGCATCCTGGACACGGCCGGCCGCACCCAAATCGACTCCGTGCTGATGGCGGAGCTCACCGAGATCAAGGATCGGGTCAATCCGGCCGAGACCCTGCTGGTTGTGGATGCCATGACCGGCCAGGAAGCCGTCAACGTGGCGGAGGGCTTCCTGGCCAGCGTGCCCCTCACCGGATTGATCATGACCAAGGTGGATGGCGATGCCCGCGGGGGCGCCACGCTCAGCGTACGTCAGGTGACCGGGGTCCCGGTGAAATTCATGGGGACCAGTGAGCAGATGGACGGTCTCGACGTGTTCGAGCCCGAACGGATGGCCAGCCGCATTCTGGGCATGGGGGACGTCCTTACCCTCATCGAGAAGGCCGAGCAGTTTCTGGACGACGAACAGAGCGAAAGGCTGGGCGACAAAATGGTCCGTGGCCAGCTCGACTTCGAGGATTTCCTCGACCAGTTGCGCTCGCTCAAGCGGATGGGCAGTTTGTCCGACCTTCTGAAACTCCTGCCGGGCGCCCGAAATCTGCTCGCGGATCTCGACGAAGAGGACATGGAGCACAACCTGAAGCAGAGCGAAGCCATCGTCAACAGCATGACACTGCAGGAACGGCGCAACCCCAGCGTGCTCAACGGCAGCCGACGCCGCCGCATTGCGGCCGGCAGTGGCACGCGCGTACAGGACGTGAACGACCTCCTCAAGCGCTTCCGCGAGGCTCAGGGCATGATTAAGGAGATGTCGGGAGGCGGCCGCGGCCGCGGGCGCCAGCGTGGCCGCATGCGGCACATGAAGCGACTGATGGCGGGGCAGGATCTCCGCTGACACCAACAACCCTCAGGAGACCCCTACACAGTGGTTCGCATTCGACTGGTGCGCAAAGGCACCAAGAACAAACCGACCTACCGCATCCTGGTCGCGGATCAACGCAAGGCCACCAGCGGCAGTTTCATCGAAAACATCGGGCATTTCAATCCGCGCACCGAACCGGAAACCATCGTTGTGGACGTGGAACGGGCCAACCACTGGATTGCCCGCGGCGCACAGCCGACACCGGCCGTGCAGCGTCTGCTGAAAGCTGCCGCCGCCGAAGCCGCGCCCGCGACCGAAACGGACGAACATGTCGACGCATGACGTAGACGACACCATCGACCGCATCGGCCAGCTCGTAACCTGGGTCGCCTCGACTCTGGCGCAGCATCCGGACGATGTCGAGGTGGAAGCGCACCAGTACGACCAGGACCTGGAATTCAACCTCCTAGTGCACCAGGAAGACATGAAGTTCATCATTGGACGCAACGGGGACAACATCCGTGCTCTCCGGGCCCTGGTCAAGGCGTCGTCGACCAGTCCGCACGCCCATGTCGCCCTGCACGTGGACTCCTGGCAGGAAATCGGAGATGGCCTGACACCGACCGAGCGTGGGCAGGACGACCTGGCCTGAACTGCCCCATACCGGTGGCCACCGATGGCACCTTCCTATCCCGACGACCACTTCGTCGTCGGACGCGTCGAGAAGCCCCACGGCATCAAGGGCGAGGTAGTCATACGCGTCATCACCGACAACAACGGGCGGTTCGCCCCACGGCAGATTCTGCACAGCACCCACGGGCGGAGTCCGCTGACGGTCCTGTCCACGCGGCGCCACAAGCAAGCGCTGCTCGTGCGGTTCGTTGAGGTTGGGGACAGAACTGCAGCCGAATCCCTGCGCGGTGCCTGGTTGTCCGTTCCGGAAGCGGACGTGCCGGAGCCGGAGCCGGGAACCTGGTGGATTCACGACATTGTCGGTTCATCCGTCACCACTGATGTCGGCCTGTATTTGGGTGTGGTGACCGACGTGGCCGCGACCGGAGCCAACGATGTCTGGGAGGTGCGCCCGACTCCGGAACTGGGGCTCAGCCAGCCAATTCTGCTACCGGCCATCCGCGAAGTAGTGACCGAGGTGGACATCCCCGGCCGATCAGTGATCGTGCATCTGCTGCCGGGTCTGCTGCCCAAGTAGGATAAGATACGGACCAGACCAGAAAAGGGTTCGCCCGTGCAGTAGCCGGTCGGATACCCTGCCACGCCTTGGAAGCAATCATCGATGATAGGCGTAATCCTAGCTGGCGGCAGTGGGAATCGCCTGTGGCCTCGCAGTCGACAGCAGACTCCCAAGCAGTTCGACGATCTGCTGGCACAGGGGGAATCGCTGCTACAAGCGACCTGCCGCCGGGTCTCTCCGTTGCTGTCACCCGCGCGCACTTGGGTGGTGACCGGCCGCAACACCTCCCATTTGGTCGCCCAACAGCTTCCGTACCTTGACCGCGCGCGGATCCTGACCGAGCCGGAAGGCCGCAACACCGCCCCCGCTTTCGCCTGGGTGTTGGCCCATCTGCCGCCCGACGCGGACAGCGAGATTGCGATCTGGCTGCCATCGGACCACTGGATCCAGGACGAGGCTGCTTTCTGCCGGGCCTTGGCCCGCGCGTCCGAGCTCGCGGCCGACGGCTCCCTAGTGCTGCTTGGCGCCGTGCCCGATCATCCACACACGGGGTACGGGTACATCAGACTGGGCGCCCCGCTGGCCCCGGCCGGCACCCCACCCGCCGCGCGTGTGCGCAGCTTCCGCGAGAAGCCGGATGCCGCGGCCGCCGCACGCCTGCTCGAGCGCGGCAACTGCCTCTGGAATTGTGGCATCCTCGTCAGCCGCGTCGACAACCTGCGCCACCGCCTAACACAATGCGCTCCGGACCTGCTGGAAGCGGCCCGCAATCCGGGCCCGAACGGCGAAACATGGAAGGCATTGGATCCATGCAGCATCGATCAGGTGGTCATTGAACAGGCCGCCGACTGCACGGTGGTCCATCTCGAGACAGGCTGGACCGACCTGGGCAGCTGGGACGCACTCGAGCGCATACTGGAAAAGGACGGGGATGCCAATGTCGTAGTCGGCGATAGGGTCGTCACCGTCGACAGCCAACACAACATCGTCTTCGCCAACGGACGCCTGGTCGCAATGGTTGGCGTTCAGGACTTGGTCGTCGTGGACACCCCCGATGCCCTGCTGGTGGGACGCAAGAACCACATGCAGTCCGTCAAGTCCATCATCGCAGCAATCGAAGAATCAGGCCTCGGTGGAATGACATGATTCATGTTTCCGATTCGCGGGTGAGGAGCTTCATCCGGCCTCTCATCAAGTATGTGGTCGTCATCGCCTTCAGCCTGGCCGCAGGCATCGCCCTGGCGTGGTACGTGTGGCCCGTCCAGTGGCAAGGAGCACTGCCAGCCGATCTGCTCGGCGCATACAAAATCCTGATCGTCAACAGCTTGGCCGAGGACCAGCAGATCAGCGGTTCGGACTCGCTGTCCCCCGGTGCAGCCAAAATTCTTGGCTACATTGCATCGGATCCGAGACTGGCGGTCAACGAGGCGCTGGGCCTCCTGCGCGCCGACGGAAGTTCTGGCTTGATCCTGGACGACGGCGATCAGGAATTGATCGAAGCCAATCTCCTGGCCCTACAGGGTGTGCTCATCGACGGCCCGCAGACACCTGACGGGAGCACCTTGCCCGTTTCGGAAGGAAGTCGGCCTCCGGAACTGGTCAGGGACAACCGGTTCATTCAGTTGTTCTCGCTGTTGAGCAGTTTGGTCCTGGTCGCAGGCCTGTTGTTTGTGGCTTGGCGTTTGATTGCCCAGGAGGCGGCTACGAGAACGGAAGGCGAGGCGGTGGCTAACCTGCACTCCGAAGTCGATCTGGGTGCAGGAGGCGGTCTCCGGGACCCATTCGGGAAGTTCACCGGATTCCTGGAACGGGCCCGCACCCGGTTGCGCGATGTAGGCCTGACCCGATTTGGGACCGAGGCCTCAGCTTCGGAGGACGAGGCCGCGGAGTTGGAGGACCCCGAGTATCAGGAGTACCGGGAACCGCGGCCCCGACGCTGAAGCCGGAGGGACAAAAAAAGGATTGGCTCCGCCTCAACGGAGCCGCGCGTCCATGTCCAGTAGAAAACGATCCGTCATGGTCGCGATATAGGCGCCGACCACGGCTCGCCGATCCCGGCGGTCCAGTTCGGTCCGCCAGGTCGGCGGCAACTGCGACGGCTCCGAGACCAGAGCCGCAAACACCCGTCGAATTGCATCCACTCCTGCCATGGCACGGACCCGCACCTTGCCGGTTCGGTAGAAGTTGACCGTCAGGAACCGCCGCAACTCGCCGTACATGGATTCCAACTCGGAATCCAGACGCACCAAGGGCTGATCACCGCACCGCCGCACGTCGGCGAGACTGCGAATGTTGCAGTTCTGCAGGTTTCTGACGGTAGCCTCCACGCAGTCGCCGATGGCCTGGCCCACCATCTCGGTAATCAGCACCTTGCGGGAGGTCGAAGAATCCAGGTCGGCCTCCTCCAGTTCACGGTTTGCAGCATGCGCCAAAACACGCCGGTACACTTCCAATTCCCTGACAGCTCCAGCCAAACGTTGGCTGTTCCCTTCACCAAAGCGCATCAGATCGTCCAAATCGCTTGAGTTGTAGGCAATTTCGTCGGCTAGGTTGCTGATCTGGGCCTCCAACGATGCAGCTTCCCAAGACCGCAGCCCTTCCTCTTCCACCCGTTCAATCTGACGGGCCGACGGCGCGGACCCGTGCTTGAGAACGCCTTCCCTTACCTCGTACGTGAGGTTGAGGCCGGGTCTGTCCGGTCGGCGCCGTTCCCGCACATCCAGCAGTTCAAACGTAAACAGGTTGTGGTCAAAGCCACCGGCATCGGACAACAGCTTGTTCAAGGTCTGCTCTCCTTCGTGTCCGAACGGAGGGTGTCCTAGGTCGTGTGCAAGGCAAATGGCTTCAACCAGATCCTCGTTGACGTTCAGCCGACGCGCAACGGAACGGCCAATCTGCGCCACCTCCAGACTGTGCGTGAGCCGCGTCCGGACATGATCGCTGCCAGGCAACGGCTGCACCTGGGTCTTGTGGGCCAGACGACGAAAGGCGCGCGAGTGGACAATCCTGTCCCGGTCCCGCTGAAAGCACGTGCGCCACTCGTCGACCGCCTCCGGCTGGACGCGACCACGGCTGTGCAGACTGCACACGGCGTACGGCGCCAGCGTCGCGAGCTCCCTTTGTTCCAGGCACTTCCGATCCACCAGTGCAGGCCGGACAACGGCTGTCCCTCTCTGCATCGGCATCAACGCGGCCTGCGGTGCATGGCAATACTCTCTCCGCCGTCGATGAACAGCAGCGAACCGGTGACAAAGTCCGAATCAATCAGGAAGCGCACGCCGCGCACGATGTCCTCGGGTGTTCCCCATCGACCCAGAAGTGTCGCGTCCGCCACGCGCCGGCGGACACTCGGAGACAGGTCGGGCTGGGGCAGCATCGGCCCCGGCACAAGGCCATTGACCCTGACCCTGGGCGCGAGTTCAAGTGCCAGTTGCCGGGTAAGGGCCTCCAGGCCCGCCTTGCCCACGGCGTGGGCCGTCAATCCGGTTCTGGGCTGACGCACGATGGTGTCCAGAACATTGATGATGCAGGGCGAGGACGACCCCAGCAACAGGGGCAGTAGTTCGTTGCAGACGTAAACACACCCGTCTATGGACGCACGGGTCACGCGATGCCAGGATTCATAGTCTGCCAAGGGAAACGCATCAAACTCCCAGGGACTGGCGGAGTTGATGCAGATATCCAGACCGTCACCCCGGCGGTACAGATGGTCCCGAAGGCTGCGCACATCCTGAAGCCGGGTCACATCGCACCTCACCGCGGAGGCTCCCGCATCGATGGCCTGCAGCTCGGCCAAGGTTGTCCGAGCCTGGCGTTCGGCACTCAGCCAGGAAAAGGTCACGCTGGCCCCGGAGTGAGCCAAATCCAGACAGATGCGACGCCCGATGCGGTGTGCACCGCCCGTCACCAGCACCCTCCGTCCGACCAAGGACATTGTCGAGGGTTCAGGTGATTCAGCCACAGTTGAAACCAATCAGGACAGATGTATCGTCCGACTAAGGGATTATCACACACGAATGCACCACCAACAGGAGTGGGAGGGGGATCATCGGCCCCACACCGCCCGGACCAGACCGTCCCGTTTGGGGAATGAATCGGCTGCGGCCTATAATTGTGCTCCGCCATCCCATTCTCCGCGCCCTCGGCAGCCACACCACCTCCCATACCAACAATGGACAACAATCCCTCGCCCACTTCCGGGCAGGTCACCGTCTCCGACGGTATCCAGGGCGCACAGAACCTTGCCGTCGCTGCGTCCCAACCCAATCCGCAAGCTGCGGACTCCACAGGGCAACAAGCCGATCCGAAGCCGGTCACACGGCCCAAGCAAAAGAAGACGATCGTGACACTGGCCGTCGGAGACAGACGCGACGGGACGGTTACCCGCGTTACGGACCGCCAGGGCGCCTGGGTCAATATCGGAACGGGCAAGGAAGGATTTCTCCACAAGAGCCAGTTTCTGCCGTATCTCCGTTACAACAAGGAGAAACTCGAGGCGTTTCAACCTTCGAGGCACCTCAAGCGCGGCGACCGTATCCACGTCTGGATCCACAAGCTGAACCGCGAAACCAACAAGATTGACCTGACGCTGATCCGGCCGGACTACAAGTCCATCAAAAACCTGAAGATCGGCGAAAAGCGCCACGCCATGGTCAAGGCTGTCATTGATGCCGCAGCCTTTTGCGACATCGGTTCCGACAAGGACGGCTTCCTGCCGGTGAGCCGTCTGTCCCAGGAACGGGTACAGGACATCCATGCGGTCGTCAAAGTCGGCGACGAGTTCGATGTCTGGGTCACCGAAATCAGCATGCCCAAGGAAAAGGGCAGCAAGTGGCAGATTGCCGTCAGCAAGCTGTCGCCCGATGTCAAACTTATCTCCGATCTGCGTCGAGGGGCCCGGATCAACGGTACGGTCAAGGGCTTCAACGACCGGGGCGCCTTATTGGACGTCGGTGTCGGCGTCGATGCCTTCATGCCCTTGGACGAAATCGATCATCACCATGTCGTGAACGCCGACGACGAGTTGGAGGTCGGCCAGGAAGTTGAAGTCATGATCCTCATGGTCAGTTCCCGGCGCAGGAGGCTGGATGTAAGCCGCCGCCGCCTCCTGGATGCGCCGGACGACGAGGAGATCGAGGATCCCTTCGGCACCAACGACGCCCCACCAATGAATGCAATGGAACTGGCGTTCATGAAGGCGCAGCAGGGACAGGGCGCGCGCAAGGGGCGCAAGGGGCGCAAGCGAAAAGACCAGATGTCCAATTCCGAGCAGTTGGACATCATCACACGCACGCTACAGTCGGGCGACTGACGGCTTCCGCGCTCAGGGTTTCCGCACCAGCCACCGGCCGTGAACGTCATGTAGGCATTCGATTCAGTCAAGCACGCTGGGTGGCGTGCATCCATTCCACTCCTTGTTCTGGTCAGTTGACACAACAATGCCGTCCTACATCGCACCTGATGAACAAGACGAACCATCCGTCCTTTTCGCCTCCCACCCCTCTGCACAAGATTTTCCATCCGGGTCGTGTACCCGGATAGTCCCGGCCAGCGAAAATCGAAGGCGCGGCGGAGCCACGTTTTGCGTGGTTCTGGATTTTCCGGTCCTCAGGGAGCACCTGCCCCGCGATCAGATAGGGGACCTGATTACCGCATTCAGCCTCAGGGTCTGTCGCAGCTACCTCCTGTCCTCCGCCAGAGGCGTCAGTGCCTTGACCGATTCCCTGGTCGCACTCCACGTGTACCTGGGGTACATCCGCCGCGACTACCCCAACATCCAATTGGCGGGTGCCGCCTCGGTGGCGGAGGTGCGGGACCGCGAATTGAAAGTGGCCTGGACCGACGGAACCTGTCACGTGGTGACGGAGCAGGCATCCGCAGACGTGTTCCCCACCGGTTCAGTGCCCGCCGGCGGTCTGGCCGGTGGACCGAACCGTCTCCTCCCCGGAACCTACCAAGGCCAACTGGCCCCTGGCCAGGGATGCTTTCTGGCCACAGCCGACTGGCTGGCCACAAACGAAACGCAGGCCACTGCGGAGGCTGCCAAGCAAACACTGGCCACCGCAGTAACCGACCTGGCAGCTGGAACGCGGCCGGAGCAATTGGGCTGGTTTGCCAGCCAGTCCCGCCGCCAAACGGCCCCCGGACTCCTGATCGCAATTCCGACACCGGTCTCCGATCACCAACCCGACCAGGCCGACAAAACCCGGTTTGTGGCTCCCGCATATCCGGACACGACACAGGATCAAGTTCGACCGGACGCGATGGCGGCAGCCGGGATGATGGAATCCGCTCCCGAGGCCAGAGAAACCCCGGAGGTATCCGAGTTCGAGATGTCCGAACCCAAGGTCATCTTGGCCTCGGCCGAATTGGAAGCCCCGGCCATACCCCGAAATCCGGCTGTGGAGTCGGATACCAATTTCGGTGCGGGCAGGGAGCGGAAATCCGAACCCGCGGCCGTCCTGCAGTCCGCGCTGGACACGCGCGGTCACGGGCTAAATGCGGGAGACCGCCGGTTTGGCGAAAGCACCCGGTTCCTACGGTCCGTGGGCCAGAGACTAAAGGTGTGGTTCGGCGAGGCGTTTCCCGACCCGAACGCCGAGACACAGGCCGGGATGCAACCCGCAGCGATTGCAGAGCCGTCCGCCGAGAGTCCGCGCGAGGCGGTGGTCTCTTCCCATGCCGCACCGGCAGCCACTCCGGATCCCGGCAAGTCGGTTGCCCTCCCCAATCTCCAGGAGATCCATCATGCGCTTCAGGAACGTCAACCCAAGCGGAGGATACCGAAGTCATGGTCGGCCATGTTGCTCCTGTGCCTGTTGATAACGGTGCCGGCCGCTACATACTTCGCGTATCGAATCAACGAACCCAAGGGCAGCCAAGACGACCCGGTGGCCTTGGCCCTGATCCAACAGCAGGTCGAGAAGGCGGATGCGCTGCTTGGACGCGACCAGTACGAAGCAGCCCAGGAACAACTGCAGCAAGCACGCGAACTGGCTCAAAGCATTCAAGAGACGCAGGGGCCATCACCTAGTCTGAACGCCCTCCAATTGAAGATTCTGGAACTTTGGGACGATGCCTTCCAACGCATTCCGCTGCTGGGACTGACCGAGCCCCTGTTGGCGTTTGAACGCGACCACCCTCCGGCGCGCATGGCGGTCAACTTCCAAGACCTGTATGTCCTGGCCAGTGATCACCGAACAGTAACCAAATTCCGGCTGGACTCCCTGCGCCGGAAGGAGGGGGGATCTCCCCAGGAGATACTGAGCCAGGACACCGTCATCGACGGCGTTACGGTCGGCCGGATCGTGGACATGGCATTTCAACCGACCAAGACTGCGCACAGCGACAAACCCAGCCTGTATCTCATCGACGATGACCGCCATCTATTCCAGTACAACGACACGGACCTCGTCTCCCACGTGACCCTCGGCAGCAGGAATGCTTGGATCAACCCGGTCCAGATTGATTTCTACTCCAACCGGCTCTACGTGGCCGACAGCGGCCACGGACAGATTTGGCGCTACAACCTCAACCAGGCCGTCGTGCAAGAAGAACCTTGGCTGCCGGAACCGATAGATCTGAGCGGTGCCGTCGGCATGCACGTGGGTGACAACATCTGGTTGTTGTTCGACAACAACTCCGTGGTGTCGCTGGGCCGGCAGGATTCCGGCAGCCAAGCCAACATTCAGTTGCCCTTTGCGGTGCATGGAGCCATGGGCTTCAACAGCCGGTTTGTCGACCTTGAGGCCGACACAGACCAGAACAACTACATGTTGCTGGTGGATTCCGGACGCGGCAGCATCCTGGTGCTGGACCCCAACACGGGCGCGTTTCGGCACCAGCTTGTGCCCCCCAACGGCATGGAGGATGCCTTCGACGGCCTCCTGGACGTATTCGTTCACAGGGACACCATGTACATCCTGACTGCCCGCGCCCTGTTCGAGCATGCCTTCAATCCCTGAGCAAACTGGTACCCGATGCAGACAATTCCGGTCGGAATGGGTAGTTAGGGGTTTGGGCCTCACTGGCCGTGTGCCACCCTGGGCGAGGAGACCCCGGCGGAGACCTAGGGCTTTGACAGGACCATGGAACTGGCGTCTCCATGCCTCCGGCCGTGAAGTCCACCGCACCCGGTACGGTCAACCGAATCATCCGCTACCGTCCGTATCCCGGTGATGCCGAGATGGGGAATCGGCTGAAGGGCAAGGCGGAGGCCTGGTTTGCATCGGCTCTGACGCAGGTGCACCTGCGTCAGAGCCTACGCGTCCAAGAGCGTGAAGCAGTCGCTCAAGGACCTGGAACTGTTCTGGCGTTCTTCAACCCCGAACAGCCCGGTGCAGGGAAACCATCCCTGAAAGGCAAGTACAGGACCACACCGTCCTTCAGCATCCCCTGCGACATTCGCATCCGGGACGGGCTGTTGCGCGTGCCCAAGGTCGGCCAGTTGCGCCTCAAGGACCATGGGCAGCGGAGTTGCCATGACCACTGCCAGCCCCAGACGGTTCGCATAAAAAAGGAAGGTTCCGACGCCATCTCCAAGTGGTACGCCCATGTCTGCTGCGCGGTGTCTGTCGAACTGCTCCCGACACGCCGGACACCGGCACCATGGGCGTGGACCGCAATGTGGGCCAGTGTACGGATAGTCACGGCACGGTGTACGAGATGTCCGACACCGACCGCACGGATGCCAGGATGCCAGGATCAAGTGGTATCAGCGCAAGCTTTCCCGTCAGAAGAAGGGCAGCTACCGCAGACGGCGGACCGGACACAAGCTGTGGAAAATGCACCGCAAACGGGCGCGAACCCGCGACTCTGCGCCCCGCGCAGTGTCCCACAGACGAACGGATACGGTCTACAACGTGGTACTGGAAGACCTTGATGTCAAGAACATGACTCACAGTGCCAAGGGCACTGTTGAGAATTCCGGCCGGAATGTCAAGGCGAAGTCCGGTCTCAACCGCGCCCTCCTCAGCGTCCGGCTGGGAGCCCTGGAACGCAAGCTGGACTACAAAGCGGGTGCGATCGCCAAGGCGCCGGCATCCTACACATCGCAAACCTGTTGCCGCTGTGGACACGTGGACCTGCGCAACTGGACCGCGCAGGCGCGCTTCCGCTGTGTCCGGTGCGGTTTTGCGGTACACGCCGACCACAATACCACGGTCAACATCCCGGTCCGGCACGGCGAGGAGTGTTGCTCCCTGCCGACCTGCGGGCGGCAAAGGCACTCCCGATGTGCGCCCAGGAGAAGACCCGCTTGGACAGCACACCCCCCGACCTGCAGCCCCGCATCCGAGTCCATCCGGACTGGTTGAACACCGAACGGGAACACTGGAACCGGGAACGCCAGGACCGGCTGCGGAACTATCCAACCTGGTCTGGCCGGACCGAGCTGCTGCGCAGCGTGCCCGACGTGGGTCCCGTCGTGGCGGCCGTACGCGTCGCCGAGCTGCCGGAGCCGGGGCGGCCCTGATCGGTGTGGCGCCCCTGAACCGGGTCGGCACTGTTTCACTTTCGTTGATTTTGGTCAAGGAAGCCGCAGGCAGTGATGGGTACGCTGTACCGAGCGTCATCAAATCAGTCGGTATGGGACGCAATGGAACACAGGGGAGCCGCCCCGTTGACAGTGAATGGATACCCGTATCAACGAGATTGAAACAGTACCCACCGGGTCAGCCCCTGACTACCAATCCCCAATCCGGTGATAACATTAGCGTGCGGCGCGTTCGCCTCTCGTCCCGTCCACTGTCCAACACCTCCGAGCTTCCTTCAATCCGCCGGCCAAACCTTGTACAGGCAGGTCCCGGGCCGGCTCATCCGATTGTTGGCCAGTCCTTGCCCCCGCTGCTCCCAAGGATTGTCAGGCGGTGCCTGAACGTTCGGGTTTCCACGCGCCCTAAGCTGAATTCCACCGTTTGCCATGGACATGTCAACCGACGTCGTTACCGGGCCTCCTCCCCGACTGTCCCAGCCCAGGCGACTGGCTTGGAGCGGCGCCATCGTTGTACTGGGCGCGGCCCTGGCCGTCTGTGTCTACATTGTCGGCAAGCCCGTGTTCAACATGGCTTACCAGGAAGCCATGAACGTGACCATGGTCACAATTCACAGACCGGAACCTTCCGATGACGTCCCTGATGGAATCACGCCCTCGGCGACAGCAGCCGACAACCCGCCACCGAGGGTTGCGGCGATGCCGCAACTCCCTGACCGGGAACCGGTCTTCGCCACCGTGCAACGGGAAGATCGCCTGAACATCCTGTTGTTCGGTTTCGATACCCGCGTGGAAGACACGTCCGCGCCGCGTACGGACACGCTGATGCTCCTGAGCTGGAACCAGGAGACCAAGGCGCTTGACATCCTTTCCATTCCCCGAGACTTGTGGGTTCCGGTGCCCGGGTTTCCTCCGACCAAAGTCAATCTGGTCTACTCGCTCGGCGAAACCGTGCCTTCAACCGGCGGCGAACGCCTCTTGGCCGACACGCTGTCCGCATTTCTGAATCAACCCATCGACCACTACGCCTGGGTCAACTTCGACGGGTTTGTCCGCATCATCGACCTCTTGGGCGGCATCGACATTTATGTCCCGTGGGCCATTTACGACGAGAAGTACCCGACGTCCGATTACGGGGTCGAAACCTTCGAACTGCCGGCCGGTCCCCAGCACCTTGACGGGGTTACGACCCTCAAGTACGCTCGCACGCGCACCCAGGACGGCGACTATGGCCGAATTGGCCGGCAACAGGCTGTCATCAACGCAGTGCTTCGTCAGGTATCCGATCCCAACAACGCCGCCGATCTGCTGGCGGCCGCGCCCGACATCATCCGCACGCTACGGGGCAACTTCGGCACCGACATGAACGTCGCCCGGATGCTGCAGCTGGCCCAGATGGGCGCGGCCAACACCCCCCAAACGGGGCGCAGGCTCATCCTGGATCGACACCATGGCGAAGAGGCCATCTCCGAGGAAGGCATGTGGGTCCTGATCCCGGACCGAACGGCCATTCGAGCCGCGTTGTCCGACTTCTTTGGTGTTTCCGTGCATCCGTTGCATGCACCGTCGGTGTCCGCCGACGCTAGTTCCTAGGCCGTGTCCGCCGTCGGGACCGCGGCGAACCGGATCCTGCCATGGCTGCGCCTGGCACGGCCCCAGCAGTGGACCAAAAACCTGTTCGTACTGGCCGTCCCGTTTTTTGCCGGCTCCCTGCTGGAGCCCGGCGAACTGACCTCCGGTGTTGTTGCAGCGGTCTCGTTTTGCCTGGCCTCGAGTGCCGCCTACGCATTCAACGATGCACAGGATGTCGAACTGGATCGGCTGCACCCCCGCAAACGCCGACGGCCTGTGGCGGCCGGCTCCATATCGATACGGGCCGCCCGAATCTTCGCCGCCCTGCTGGCAGTGACCGGCCTCTCCGTGTCGACGGCAGCCGGCGGGAACGCCGCCTTGTGGGTGGCAATCTTCCTGTTGGTCAACGCCCTGTACTCGGCGGGTCTGAGGCAACATCCGGGCCTTGACATCATCATCATCGCCCTCGGTTTTCCGCTGCGGGTTCTGGCCGGCGCCGGGAACGACATCAGCAACACCAGTCCCTGGCTCCTGGCGTGCACCGGCATCACCGCCCTGCTGCTAGCCGCGGGCAAGCGCCACTCGGAACTCGGCTCCCACGGCGGAGTCGCCGTCCAATTCAGGCCGGGACTGCGCAAGGTATCGCTGCGCACGACGGGCGCGACCGTTTGGGCTTCCGCCACCGTCCTGGCAGGAACCTATACCCTATATGCACTCGCAGCCTCTTCGCGCACGGCCCCCGGTTGGTCGATGGGGATCACCATCCCCTTTGCAGGCCTGATAATTGCGCTGTACCTGTGGCTGGTTCTGCGCCATCATGCCGGCGAACAGCCTGAACTCCTGCCATTTCTCTACAAACCATTACTACTGTCCCTGCTGGGATATCTGGCAGCCACCATCACAGTCATATATGGGGTGCCGATGTGGACAAGGTAAGACCAACCAACCTGCTGTTCATCCTCTCAGACCAACACAATCCCAGGGCCATGGGCAATGCCGGGAGCCCGGAGGTCCACACGCCCAACCTGGACCGTTTGGCTGCGGCCGGAACGCGCTTTAGTGCAGCCTATACACCCTGTCCCATCTGCGTGCCGGCACGGGCCTCGTTGGCCACGGGCCGCTATGTCCACCAGCTTCGGACCTGGGACAACTCGATGCCGTATACGGGTTCGGTACCCAGCTGGCACCACCGGCTGCGCGAAGCGGGCCACAGAATCGACTCCATCGGCAAACTTCATTTCAGAGGTGCTCGGGACGACAACGGCTTCAGCCGCGAAATAGAACCGCTGCATATCGTCGACGGGCAGGGGGACATCCTGGCCTCCGTACGACGGGATCCACCGCGCCGCCAGGCTTGGCGCGGCGTGCGCGAGGCCGGTCCGGGCAACTCGACGTATCTTGAGTACGACCTGCGCAACACCGCCAACGCCAAGGCATGGCTACAGGCGCGCGCAGGGTCGGACGAGCCCCCGTGGGCCCTGTTCCTGTCCTATGTCTGTCCCCACCCGCCGTACATCGCCCCGCCCGAGTATTTCGAGTTGTACGATCCCGACAGCCTGACACTGCCCCCCGAACCCGAGGGAAGCACCCATCCGGCCTTGGCCTGGATGAGGCAGTTCTTTTCCCTCGAGGACGTGACGGAAGCCGAGATGCGGCGAATGATGGCCGCCTACTATGGCGTGTGCACCTTCCTGGATGCCCAGATCGGCCAAGTGCTGGATGCCCTGACCGATCTGGGCCTGGCCGCAAGCACCCGAATCCTGTACAGCAGCGACCATGGGGAAAGCCATGGTGCGCGCGGGCTGTTTGGAAAGTTCAGCCCTCATGACGAAACCTGTGCCGTGCCTCTCATCATGGCGGGGCCGGAGATTCCGGCCGGTCGCACCTGCGATGTGCCCGTTAACCTGGTGGACTGCTTCCAGACCGTGCTGGAGGCCACAGGCATCGAGGAACAGCCGGAGGACCGGGATCTGCCCGGCAAATCGTTGTTTGGCATCCTGGCGGACGAGGCCGGTGACCGCACCGTCTTCAGCGAATACCACACGGTCGGTACGGAGGATGCCTGGTACTTGTTGAGGAACCGAAGGTACAAATACGTGCACTTCACGGGCCGTAGCCCGTTGCTGTACGACATGCTTGAAGACCCTTTGGAACTGACCAACCTTGCCGGTCTCCCCGAACACGCGGCACGGGTCCGGGGATGCGCCGCAGAGTTGCGCGCGTTGTTGGACCCGGACTCCGTCAATGCCGAAGCCCATGACGACCAGGTTGCCCGCGTGGTCGCCGCCGGGGGGCGGGAAGCGGTATTGGCGAGGGGAGCGTTCGCCAACTCCCCGGTCCCGGGCGAACAGCCGGCCTTCAGATCCTTCGCCAAATAATCCAGGGGTTCCGGGGCTGTGCAGCGGCTCCTCCAGCGACCGGGTCGATTGAGACCTCGACGCAAGCAGGTGAAGACTGACAACAGCCTTTCGGGCCGGAATGCAGACGGCACCCATCGGACGCGCGCAGGATCCATTGTCCGAATCCGATCCGGTCAAGCAGTTGGAGACCCGGCGGAATTTGATCCCCTGGTACCTGGAACATCTTTCCGAGCGGCGCGCCGAACTCGAAGGGTTGAGCCATGTCGAGCCGGAACATGCACACCGCGTCGCTCATGAATACGGGGACGGCTGGACCACCAGCTCCGACTACAGCACCGAGGACCTGGGACTGTTTGGACATCGGTGATGACGGCACATGGGCGGCCCAGGAATCCCGATACGGCCCCTTTCGGCTGTGGACAGTTCCTTAAAACAGCGCCAACCGGTACTGGGAAGGTCATTCGCTCTCGGTTGATGGGGCCGTGTTGCACGCCCCCATAACTCGAGTCTTGGATGAGCCGTCCCATCCGCAGTCCCGGTTCGTTCCAAGGGCAGGCGTTTGACTTCCCTGTAGGGCGCGTACAATCGCATCTCCGTCGTACAGCCGCTCCCGGATGTTGCAGGCGGCATTGGTGTCCGCGTCCAGCGCAACTTCGCCCATGCCGTAAAACCGATCCCATCGACAGTGGCCCGGCAACAGGCCCGTCCGGGAGTCGATTTGCGATGTGCAGGCAGAATTCACCAATACCGGTGCAGAACCTCTGCGCCGAGACATCGAGGTGAGGGGATCGGCCATGACGCCCTTGACCCAGCCGCGCAGCCGACGGGTCGTGTCCCTAGAGTGGTACCTGGCCGACTTCATGGGTGCCGTCGGTCTTCGCAGGCGATGGTGTCCGACCACGCCAGCAGATCGGCTGCCACCAAGGCAACTGCATCCCCAGTGCTCTGCATTTGCGGCCGGACAGGGCTGTCACCGTCTGATCCTGCGTTTCCGCGTCACTGAGCCGGTGACGCCCAATTCAATCCGCGTCTGGAATGTGGCCGCAGGGGACGCCATCCAAAGTAGTTGGTACACGGCTGTCCCGGCCTATACCCTGGGTTGCGGATCCCTGGAAGTCACCTTGGGCAGCTTCAAGGGAAGGTCCAGAGGCAAGGGCCGCGGCTCCGACTGCGGATCGCGCTTGGCCCTGCTCACCCAGACCGTGTCCACATTGGGTTCCAGAGCCGCTTCAAACACCTGATCGACATCGTCCACCAGGACAAACTTCAACTTGCGGCGAATGGCTTCCGGTATGTCGGACAGGTCTGTCTCGTTGCGTCGGGGCAGCAGGATGGTGGTCAGGCCCAGTCGTTCGGCGGCCAGGACCTTTTCCTTAATGCCTCCCACGGGCAACACCTTGCCGCGCAGGGTGATTTCCCCCGTCATGCCAACCTGCTTGCGCACCGGCCGCCGGGTCAACAGCGATGCCAGCGACGTGGCCATCGTAATGCCGGCGCTCGGCCCATCCTTGGGGATGGAACCGGCCGGAATGTGGACGTGAATGGAGTGGTTGGAGAACATGCCGGGTTCGATACCCAGATCGCGGGCACGGGAACGGATGAAGCTCAGGGCGGCTTGGCCACTCTCCCGCATTACGTCCCCCAGCTGGCCCGTAATCTGAAAGGCCTGCTCGCCAGGCATGATGATGGACTCAATGAACAGCACGTCTCCGCCGGTCATGGTCCAGGCCAGGCCGGTGGCCACGCCCGGCATGTCGGTGCGGTGAGAGAGCTGCTCGCTGTGGTACTTGGGCTTGCCCAGATGCTCCATCACCTGGTTCTTGCGGACCCGCGTATTGCTTGAGGCGGAACCGGTGGCAATGTCCGTGGCGGTCTTGCGACAGAGCTTGGCGATGTTGCGCTCCAATTCGCGGACCCCTGCTTCGTTGGTATAACCGCGCACAATGGTTTGCAGGGCGCCTTTCGTGAAGCCGATTTCGTCCTCGTGCAGGCCGTTTTCCCGAATCTGGCGCGGCAGCAGGTAGTTCTGCGCGATCTTGACCTTCTCCTCCTCCGTGTAGCTGCTCAACTGGATGATTTCCATCCGATCGGCCATGGCCGGCGGAATGGCCTCCACCATGTTGGCGGTCGTGATGAACATCACGTTGCTCAGGTCGAACGGCACGTCGAGGTAGTGGTCGTTGAACTCCCGGTTCTGCTCGGGGTCCAGCACTTCCAGCAGGGCGCTGCTGGGATCGCCGCGGAAGTCCGAACCCAGCTTGTCCACCTCGTCCAGCATGAAGACGGGGTTGTTGGTTCCGCACCGCCGCAGGTTCTGGATGATACGACCCGGCATGGCCCCCACATAGGTGCGCCGGAAGCCCCTGATTTCGGCCTCGTCGCGCACGCCGCCCAGCGCCAGGCGCACGAATTCCCGCTTCATGGCACGGGCAATGCTGATTCCCAAGCTGGTCTTGCCCACGCCGGGCGGCCCCACAAAGCACAGGACCACCCCTTCGCGCTCCCTGCGGATTTTGTCCCACAGGTTCGCTTCCTCGTGCTGTTCGGACCGCCGGGTCTGGCGCAGCTTGCGCACCGCCAGATACTCGAGGATGCGGCTCTTGATATCCGTCAGGCCGTAGTGGTCCTCGTTGAGAACGCGGCGGGCCCTTCGCAGGTCCAGGCTGTCGGACGAACTGTTGTTCCAAGGCAGGCCGACCAGGGTTTCGATGTACGACTTGATCACGGAGTATTCGGCCGCCTGAATCGGCACCCGCCGCAGCCGGTTCAACTCGCGCGTCGCCTCCTCCGTGGCCGTGGGAGGCATGTTTGCCTCGGCGATACTGGCCTCCAATTCCTTGATGTCCACCATCTGGTCATCTTCGTCGCCGAGTTCCTTGTTGATGACCTTCATCTGCTCGCGCAGGAAGAACTCCCTTTGGGAGCGTTCCATCTCGCCCTGGGCCTGGGACTGGATCTGCTGTCCCAGCTCCATGATCTTGATTTCCTTGTCCAGAATGCCCAGCACGATGCGCATCTTCGCCGCAGTGCTGTCCTCGCCGAGAATCTGCATGCTCTGCTCCACGTCCATGGGCAGGCTGCCGGCAATCAGATAGGTGAACTGCAAGGGGGAACGGGTGTCCAACGCCATCTCGGCCACTTCACTGGGAGTCTGGCGGTCGAGTTCGGCATATTCCCGGTAGCGGGTGCGCAGCAGCCGCACCAGCGCCGTCATTTCCTCCCCTTCCTCAACCGTTTCCGGCTGTGCCTCCACCTCCGCCCGCAGATACGGATCCAGCTGGCTCCAGGCAGTGACTCTGACCCGGTCCAATGCCCGTACCAGCACGCGCAGGACACCGTCCGGCGCTCTCATCACCTTGTGGATGACCGCGACCACGCCGACATCGGAAATTTCATCCGGGCCGGGTTCCTGGTCATCGGACCGGGAGGCCACCAGCACGACATGGCGCTGGGTGGGCATGTTGTCGCGGATGATGCGCAGGCTGCGGGGCTGCCCCATGGTCAGGGGTATCCACATGTACGGATACACGACCAGACCCTGAAGGGGAATGACCGGCAGATCCTTCAGGTGGTCCGCCTCCCCCTCCGACACTTCGGGGTCTCCCAGATTCCTGATCTCGTCCGATTCATATAGGACCTCTTCCTGATCCGAGTGGCTGTCTACCCGTTCGTCATCCATCTGGGGACTGTCTACCTTCTGCGCCAGGACAGGCGGTTCCTGCCTTGGAAAAGCGAGTCTAGCACAGGGATTCGCCGGAAATCCGGCCCGCAGCGAACCTTAACGGAACACATACACAGACCTTCGAACCGGGCCACGAATCCAGCAGTCGGGGACATCGGATATGGAGCCGCGGCTTGGTTGACAACCTATAATCGCGCGTTCCGCCAGCACCGATCCGTGTTCTTGAGTTCGTTGCAGACCATCCCCACCGCCGCGTTCCTGGACGCACTCGCGTCCCGCGAACCCGTGCCGGGCGGCGGAGCCGCAGCGGCCGTGGCAGGCGCCCATGGAGCCGCCTTGGTGTGCATGGTTCTGAATCTAACCGTGGGCCGCAAGCGGTTCCAGCGCCACGAAGCGATTCTGCAGCCAATCCAGCAGCAGCTCGAGATGAACCGCTTGGAGCTGCTGGAATTGGCAGAACAGGACACTGCCGCCTACGCCGAAGTGGCGCGCTGCCTGAAGCTGTCGGCGCACGATTCGGCCGCACGCACAGTTCGCGCGGAGCTCGACCAGGTCCTGCACGCGGCAGCCGCCGTGCCCTGCCAGGTGGCTGCAACCTGCCGCAATGCACTCGTAGATACCTGGGAGGTGGCGAACCGCGGCAATCGGACAGTCCTTTCCGACGTAGTGGTGGGTACCCATCTGCTACTGGCGGCCGTTCGCAGCAGCGAGGTCAACGTGCAAGTCAACCTGCGCATGGCCTCCCCAAGCGCAAGGCAGCAAGCGATGACAGCCACCATCGCGGCCTGCATCGGCGACGCGGATGAGGCTGCCAACCGCACCCTGGACCGTTGTGCAAAGCGGATGAGCAATCCCCGATGACCGCGACACTGCTCAAGGGGCGCCGGTTGGCCCGTCGGCTGCGCAGTCGGATTGCGGCGGACATTCGCGACCTCCGGAGCCACGCCGGCCGTACGGTCACCATCGCGGCGGTGCTGGTGGGGGATGACCAAGGCGCGCTGAACTATGCGCGCGCCCAGAGCAGAACCTGTGACAGCACTGGCATCGGTTACCGGCTTGTACAGCTCCCTGGAGATTGCCGAATGCTGGACGTTGTCGAGGCGATCGACCAGCTGAACCTTGCCGCGGAGATCACCGGCATCATCCTACTGACGCCCGTGCCGCCTCAGCTGAACCAAACCGCACTTCAGTGGCGGATTGCACCGCACAAGGATTTGGAAGGCGTGTCGCCCGGCAACATGGGCCACCTCCTGGCCGACAGCGGAGAATTCTTCACGCCCCCCACGCCGGCCGCGGCGATGGCATTGCTGGACAGCTTGGACTTGGAATTGAGCGGGCGCCAGGCCGTAGTCGTAGGCCACAGCGCGATTGTCGGCAAACCGCTGGCCATGCGCCTGCTTAACCGCCGCTGCACAGTTACCATTGCCCACAAGCACACCGGAGACCTGGCGTCCCTTACCTCCAAGGCCGACATTCTGTGCGTGGCCGTAGGCAAGCCAGGCCTCATCGTTGGCCATCATGTAAAAAAGGGAGCGGTGGTCCTTGACATCGGAACCACATACGTTGGCAAGACCGTGCTGGGCGATTGCGATCCGGATTCGGTGGGTTCCAAGGCCGGCTGGCTGACTCCGGTACCGGGGGGCGTTGGACCCCTTACCACCGTCATGCTGATGCGCAATGCCTGTCGGGCCCTGGCCCGCCAGCTTGGATAGGCAATTTGGGCAGAAAAGGTTTTGCCGTCTGCCGATGGGTTACGTCGTTGATCACCCTTGGTTCCCAGTACCCACACACTGCAAGGAGTGGTGCACAGTGCCGAGTCCTTGCAATCAAGCCGTCAGCCTACCGGAACGACGACATCAGCTTGCCGGCCGTTGAAAGTCGACCCATCGACCTACGAATCTTCAAACGGCCACCCGCCTTACTCCCAGCGCTCGAGATGTCTCCAGGGGCTGCCCGGTACGCGATCCGGGCTCTCCGGCCCATCACGGCCACTACGGCAAAGCTGTTCCGGGCTCGGCGTGTGCATTGGGAGCCAAGGAGCCAGCTGGACCTTGCCGGACATCAAACGATGATTTACCGGGAACGGGTTTCGCTCCCGGTCTCATTGCAGTAGGGACGAGCCCACCGATGGTGCGCCCCCCCCGGCACAACACCCGTGCCGGGTCCTGGCCGGTCTTGGAAGCGACCATTGCAAGGGGCTCATTGCCGCATGCGGACTCGGATCGAGAACAACGCAATCGGAACAGACCGGCTTGACGACTTGCGACATTCTCCGGTTCGCGCGTGGGGTATACTGCGTGCATTGACTCAGCCATCGAGGTCCTGCACCAGCCAAATACCGTTCCTTTAGTTCGCGCCTGCCCTGAACTGAATGGTGTGAACAGGCCAGCTACGCACTTCTCTCCCCCTCCCACAGCCCTCAACCTCCTCCCCGAGGGTTGTCCGCCCGTTCTATCCCCAGACAGCTCAGGCCCGCGCCACCTTGATCGGCAAAGGCCGGCACCGCGCAACAGGCGCGATCCGCAGAACCCGGCTAGCTCGGGAGCACGTCCATGCACGGGTACTTTATTCGCAACTCACCGGGGAAATTGGTGTGGGCCCTCGCCCTCGCCCTGCTCCTGTTGTTAACGGTAGGCAGATCCACGGTTTTGGCGCAGGCTCCTATCGGGTCGGGCTACTACGTCCGGCAAGGCGACACCTTGTACAACATTGCCGCTCGCCACGGCATCACCGTGCAGCAACTGGCAAGCATCAATCCCGACCTTCCGACCCATGGGTACGCGCAAGTCGGAACCACGCTGAATGTACCCATTCCGGGGTTGATTGGCCCTGCTCCGTCCCAGTGCCCGCAGATGCACACCGTCAATCCCAACGAGACGCTGGATTGGATTGGAGGCGCCTATGGAGTCAATCCCGCCGCGCTGGCACACCTCAACAACCTCCCAGCCGGTGCCGCAGTCAACCCGGGCAACATTTTGTGTTTGCCGTCCTATGCCGCTTTGGATTACACGTTCCCAGGCGTCGGACCAGCCCCCGCCCCCGTGCCGGCACCCATCGCGCCTACACCTGCGTACCTGCCGGTATCGCAACCAGTTCCAGCCACACACGTCCCGGCAGGGCCGTGGAACGCCAGCTACTACCACTACCAGCCTCCGGCCAAGTTAGTCCTGAACCGATCGGATCAAGCCATCAACTTCAACTGGGGTCACGGCAGTCCGGGACGGGGTGTGTATGCCGACATGTTCAGCGTTGCCTGGACCAACACATTCCACTTCAACGGCCTGAACTACCGCTTTGTGGCCCTGTCGGACGACGGCGTGCGCGTGTGGGTGGGAAACACCCTTGTCATCGACGGCTGGGTGCCCCAAGCAGCCACGCTGTACTTCAAGGACTACGCTCCGCCAGCCGGAACCCACCTGGTCCGGGTTGAGTATTACGACTCCGGCGCCGCCGCCCAGATCATGGTGGACTGGGCACCCAACTAAGGGACTGCTGCCAAACCCCTTGCAGTACCCCCCAACTCTCTCCCCCTGACTGTACACAGGACGGACATTTCATGAAGCCAATCCTCACACCTGCGAGACTGGCAGGAATCCTCGTCGCCTGCCTGTTGTTGACGGTGCTTGTTTCCACCTCCCCGGTTCTGGCCGAGCACGAAGGCAGCCAGTTCGACATCATCGACACCAGCAGCGAGAGATCCAGCAAGTGGTCCACCCGCGGCTGCACGAATGACGACGACCAGGACGATGGCTGCTATGTCGAGATCGACGCCCAGAGCGACCTTCGGGAAAATCTGAGAACGGAGTATGCCAAAGCCGACGTCGACACCTGGACCGAGGCATGGGAAAACGTATTTGGAGACCTTTGCCACAACGATGTCGACAACGATGACGACTATGACGAGCAGAACCAAGAATTCAACGACTGCTGGGAAGACGGCGATGGCGAAGTTGAATGGCCCATCGTCAAACCCAGTGAGGATTTCGAGGCCACAGGGTTCTGCAAGTCTGGCGATCGGTACTGTGCCATCAGCATTGAAATCTGCTACAACGCCGACGAGTGTGACGGTTCCAACTCCACGGATGACGAATTCGACACGGACGACGGACGCCAAGCCGAATTCTGGGACGACAACGCCAGCTGCCTCTATGACGTAAGTGACAGCAGATTCACCGAATGCGTCAACCGCGGCCTCGAACGGGTCTACGACCAGTTGGCACGCAGCGGTCGGTTCGGGTATGCCAACCTGCAGTCGGAACTGGAAGACCAGGGCGTGGACATAGACGGGTACACCTCCTCGCTTTCCGACGTCGAAGACCGGAACTACTTTGGGGACGAATACCTGAACCTGCCCTATTCGCCATCCCCTGCCCCCGTCGCTCCGCCGCCGGTGTACCAGATTCCCTATCCCCCGGCACAGCCGTACTACAGCGGCACGCTGTACTTGGATGCCGTGTACGTGAGCTACGGCGACTACCTGGATACGGCGACTGGATTCGGCGAATGCAACACGGCCCAAGGTTGCATCAGAGTGATCGGTTCCGGCCAGGGCATAACCAGCCATCTGGGGCGGGTGTTCATCCAAATCACCGACCGGCAAACCAGGTCGTGCCTTGCAGCCCAAGGCACCCCGTACTCAGGTCCGATAGTGATGGAGTTTGACGACCCGGCACTCAAGGCATGCGACACCCGCATCGCCACGGCCAACGGTGCCTGCCCGACACGAGGCATCGGTGTCAAGGAAGAGCTGCTCCGCATGTATCACTTGGGCCTGCTCAGGGGTCTTCTGTCACCGGCCCACGCCCAGATCCTTCGCCAGGAGGTGGATTCCGCACGGAGCCAGGCGGCAGACTGCCTGTGCCGGTCCGGATTCAGCAATCGAGACTTTGTGTCGGTCGCCGCAGGCAACCCCTGGGACTACAACGCGGATGCCCGGCAACCGCTGCTCTGCCGAAGCTGATCCGTTGGCATCGGCACTCCCCGAACGGGCGGGACCGGAGTTGTTTCCAGTCCCGCCCGCGGCCATTCAGGCTCGTTTGGCCGCACTCCCTATTTCCGTCCAACATATAAATTCGGGGAACGTGTGACCAACCCGTATTAGGATTCACCAATGGTGGGTTCTCCTGCAGTTGGCAAGCTTCCAAGGCAGTCGAAACGGCCCTTGCCACACTTTTGCTGAACCTTGGGCGTTGCCCGGACCGACGGCCAGTCGGGCTGTCTCACTCTCGGCAAGTCACCCTGGAACATGCACTCGATGGTTGAGAGCATGAGAATCTTGCCAAAGTGGCGAGGGTGGGATAGAAACAAGCACTCGCCGGCACTCAGCAGTTGAGTCAGTTCACGGATCTTGTCCACGTAGGCGTAGTTCTCGCGCCGCAGCCGCGCGTAATTCCGAGAGGCCCGGCCGCAATCTCGGTTTGGCCGAAGTTTGCTTTTGGATCCCTTCGGAGGCGGTACCAGTATCCAGATCAGCCATCATCGTACGTGGAGTCCGGTGGGCTGGTCCAAGGCGGAGTTAACTGTCCAATGTTTTTTCTTCCGACGAACAATCGGACTCCGGAGTGCGACGCAAACCCGACCATGCAGCCCAGGTGCTGCAAGCTTCGAGACCCGAATGGGTGCGAGCAGAGTTGACTTCGCCTTCTCGAAGACTGCGGGTGGCTTCAATCCGGAGTCGGTGCAACGAACGGTGTCCACTGCTCGGCGTCTTTACCGAAGCCCGGTGTCGAGAGGGACCCATTCCGCATCGACATCGCGCACCGGCCGTCGTGCTCCCTCGATGCGTACCTGTCCATCATTGGTCTTGGTCACGTGCAGAGCGATACGGGTGGCATCTTCCGCTTGTTCCAACTCCAGCAGCAGGCTGCGTCCGTATTGCCGACGGTCAGCTTGGTCCTGGGCCTCCTGCAGACTGCGGTTGTACTTCAGATCGAACACACAAGCCCGGCCACGGAAGATGGTCGCCAAGTCGTATCGCCCGGACAGTTCGCGCCGTTCGGCTCGGGGTACCACCCCCATACCCAGAAAAATGCCATGCAGCGCGGCATGGTAGGAATATTCTTCCCCCATGATGTTGTAGGGAAACGTGTACAGACAGTTCAACAGAACGTTTGGCAAGTCTTTGTAATCTCCCGATGCCAGGCATGTTCGCAACCGATCGATGCCCGGTGCCTCATGGCCTACATGGGCACGCGCCAAGTCCCGCAACACCGTCCGTGCAACCTCCCGGTTGGGCCATCCCAGCCGCGCGGGTTGACCATCCCGCGCAGGATGGTGTGTCAAATAGCCACCCTGCAACATCAACGACTTGAGGCCGGTCGCACGATTGCTGTAAAAGTCGGCATCCAGTTCGTCGGGGTCGTAAAACGGTATTTGGTCCACTGTTGCCGGTTGCCGTCTCAGGGCATCCACCAAGGACTTCGACACTCCGGAATCCGACCAGTGTGCCGGGAACCCCCGCCGTTGAATGCGCGCCCGTCCCTGCGGTGCCAACAGGTCGGTCAGCGTGTTGCACAGGGACCAGGGGTTGTAGACCGCCGGTCCGAAACCATCCGGATCGAACCGGTAGCCGTTGTAGTTCCCCCTTAAGTGCTCCCGAAGTTCATCGATTGACATACCCAGGCCTTCCGCCGCTGTGTCGATGCAGACCGACAACGGGGCTTGGTCCAGGTCGCCTTCCGTAAAGCCACAGACGGCACCGAACTCCTCCTTCCACGTGTAGTCCCGCAGGTTGTTGAGTGCCGAGAACATCTCACCGTACGCCCGGCGCGTGATCCCGGTGATCAGGACCTTGTGCAGGTCCGATTCACACTGCTTGAACAGGCGATAGAATTCCCGGAACAACTCGAAGAACGGCTCGACCTCGGCCGGATCGCGGCCCAGCAGCTTCAAGAACGGGGTATCGTACTCGTCCACCAACACGACCGGGTCCGCGTCCTGTTGCTGAAGTGATGACAACAGGTCGCGCAACAGTTGTTCAGGTGGATACGGATACAACCGCGGATCGCGCAACCACTCCATGGAAGTGCAAGGGTCAAACCCTCTGCCGAACCAGAGAAGGCACTGCTGTGCCAACTGAAGTCGCAGGCCCAGCCCAACCTCCTCCACAGTTCTCCCCATCACGGCACTCATGTCCAAGCGAACCACTGGATGTCGAGGCTTGGAGGCAAACACCGCATCCCATGCCGTACCGGCGAACAGGCCCGAGTCCGATACCTTCGGATGTGGATTTGCCAAGTCACCGTTCGGGTGCCTGACTCTCGGCAAGTCGCCTTGGTACATGCACTCGATGGTTGACAACATCAGGGTCTTGCCAAAACGCCGGGGCCGGGCCAGAAACAAAAACTCGCCGGAGGCCAGCAATTGCGCCAGTTCGCCGGTCTTGTCGACATAGGCGTAATGCTCACGCCGGAGACGTACGTAGTCGGAGATTCCGGGGCGCAGCATGGGCCAACCGTTGTCCGGATGTCGCTGCCGGTCCATTTCGGCTGGGATCTTACGCTCGGCCATGTCCATGAACCACCGCCACTCTCAGTCCGCGCAGGTGTTGGCAGACACCTTGATTGTAGTCCGAGGACCGGACGACTTCCGGGGGCATCAGGTGAACACGATCGTCCGGGCCACGGCCCAACCTCAATCGTTGCCGTCACTGTCATCGGGGGTAAACATGAGATCACAGCAAGGTACAAGGGCCACGCCAAGACAGACTTAAACGTTTTGAGGCATCGTGTCGGCCAAGTCCGGCACGACAATCCAACCCGGCTCCGTGCACACCATCTTCGATCCAGCAACTTGCATTCTGCTCACCGTCTCCTACCGTGCCTGGATTTCCTGGTAGCTACTGGGTCCAACGGCGCGCGCATCTCCGAATACAGCATCAAAAGGTGTTCCACGCGTTCCCGTTCGGAGGCAAAGCCCTTCGGCCGGTACAGACGGTCCACGGCACGATCAAGTGCCCGATGCGCCTTCCTAAGGTTCGGCGGCATCAGGTCAGGATCGTAGAGGTTGGCTAGTGTGGCCCCCAGATGCTGCTCACGGGTATCGAGTACCGCCTGCGCCAACGGTTCCAAGACTGACAAATCCAATTCCCCAGTCTGGAAACCCGGTGGGGTTGGGAATGTGTTGTAGACGACACCAACCGAGTACATATAATCACTCTTCATCCGACCAGTGACTGTCCGCATCCATGCCATGTGCATGGCGGAGGTCAGGAGGGCAAAGTCCGCAAGCGTGGCGTTTGGAAGCAACCGAAGTTTGTTGCTCGGCACAACCGGTGGTTGAAGCCACCCTACCGGAATGTATTCGCGCCGTTCGGAACTCACTTCTGGAAGTACCAAGAAAGGGCTGGTCGGCAATACATTCACGTGCCAAAGTGTAGGAGTTTCAGCCAGTTTCTTGGTTGGACCGCTCTTGCTTGAATGTCGGTATGTGCGTACTGCAGCAACACGGTCACGCACATGCGGCAACTGAGCTAATTCACTGGGATTGGTGTTATGTAAAGCAAGAATCCATCGGGCTCCGCCTTGCAAGAACTCACGCGCGCCTACAAAGGGCCTCATCAAATTCGATGCCTGCGGCTCTCGATTCAGAAAGTCACGGCGTTGATGCTGATCGAAAATGTAGGAACCATTGTCGATGGGTTTCGACCCTGTGATAAGACGCTTGAACCCATTGATTGGCTTGGTCTCTTCGCGGACCACTATGTGAGGATTGGCCAAGGCACTGCCATCGAAGAGATATGGCGAAATCGCCGCATGGTTGCTTTCGAGCGGTTCATCGTCCTTGCCGTCGTACGAAAACAACCGCCTTCGTGTTGGAACTTGCTCGGATGCATCCAACCCAACGATGACGACATGCACGTGGGCTTTCCCTCGGGCGTCGGAACCCCATGCAAACGTTCGGTGGGCAAATGAAATCTCAAGTCCGTACCGGTCGAACAGGATCGGCCACAACTGGGCGACTTGCTCGCCTTGAGTGATCGAGTTGGTGGCCACGAATCCAACTCTCGGAACCGGTGCCCCCTTGGCCCTGGCATCAGCCATGTACTCCCCGGACTTGACGAACCACGCGGCCACATAGTCCAACGACCCGCCGGATCCGCCCAGTGCCGCCACCCGGTGCACCTGTG
Source organism: Caldilineales bacterium (assembly GCA_012271135.1). GTDB lineage: Bacteria > Chloroflexota > Anaerolineae > Caldilineales > Caldilineaceae > Bin34. The sequence continues at coordinate 57,845 of JAAXGZ010000053.1, forward strand.
CCCTTTGGAACGACGACTGAAACTTCGCCCCACTAAAAGGAGGGTTGCCAAGAACGCATGAACAATCCTCTGGAGCCAGGACTTCCTTCCATTCACTCTCCAAGGCATCGGCTGTGTGAATATGAGGCGACTTCTCGATCGGAATGCGCGCGAACGTCTGGCCGAACTCCAGACTCAACCGGTTGTTCATGATGTGGTCCATCATCCACA
>JAAXGZ010000003.1 GCA_012271135.1 Caldilineales bacterium
GCCGGAGGCTTCGTAGGGGATGAATATCTTGTTGGAATCACCCTGTGAAATGGCCTCCAGGGTGTCGAGGTAGCGGACCGCAATCAGGCGATCGTCCGGCTGGGCCTCCCGAATGGCGTTGAAAACCACGGTGATGGCATTGGATTCGCCGGTTGCTTCGGTCTCGACCTGGTATCGCTTGGCGTCCGCGGCCAGGCGCACGGCTTCGGCCGCGCCCTCCGCCTGCAGAATGGCGGCCTGCCGCTGGCCTTCGGACTCCAGAATGGCCGCCCGCTTTTCGCGCTCGGCCTTCATCTGCTGGTGCATGGAGTCGGTCACGTCGGCCGGCGGTTCAATCCGCTGGATTTCGACCCGCACGACCCTGACGCCCCACTTGTCGGTGGCTTCGTCGAGCACGTTGCGCAGGTTGGTGTTGATGGCGTCCCGCGAGGTCAGGGCCTGATCCAGCTGCATCTCGCCCACCAGGTTGCGCAGGTTGGTCTGGGCCAGCTTGATGATGGCAACCAGGAAGTTCTCCACGTTGTAGATGAGCTTCACGGGGTCCGTGGCCTCGTGATAGATCACGGCGTCCACCTGCACGGCCACGTTGTCCTTGGTGATGACATCCTGTGGCGGCACGTCGATGACCTGTTCGCGCATGTCCACCCGACGCAGGGCGTCGATGAACGGGATGAGCAGGTTCACGCCCGGTTGGGCGGTGCGCTTGTAGCGGCCCAGGCGCTCCACGACGCCCCTCTGGTACGGGGTAATGATCTTGAGGCCCTGGACGATGAAGACCAGCACCAGGACCAAAAGCAGGATTATCGGAAGGTATTCCATGGAGGGTTGGCTCCTCGGCCGGTGGCGGATTGGGTTCGACTGGGGCAGTTAATTCCGCCGGTCAGGTAGGGGGCGACACTTGGAGGTGGGCACCGTCCACGGACTGGACGACCACTTCGGAGCCTTCGGGAATGGAAGTGCCGTCCACGGACCGGGCCCGCCATTCCTCTCCCCGAATCTTCACCATGCCGGAGGTGTCGACCCCGTCGATGGCCTTGGTGACGGTGCCGCTCATGCCGATGAGGCGGTCCACGCCGAAACTGACGTCGGGGGCATTGGTAACGCGCGCGGCGAAGGGTCGCATCGCGAAGTATGCGATCACCGTTACGCCGCAGAAGACCAGCACCTCGACCACTACGTTGAAGCCGGTGAAGTAGCTGATGATAGCGGCGGCGGCCGCCGCGACGGCCAGGGGCAGCATGTAGGTACCACCGGTGAAGATTTCGGCGATCAGGAACACTACGGCAACGGAGACCCAAATCCAGTGGCCATCCAGCGAATAGGGAAGGTTCACGGGCGCGTCCAATGCATGAACAGGTGTCCCGGGTCCTTCGGCGACCGGGACGATGCCTCGATTATATACCCGTGCGCGGCTCCCAAATTGGTCTGTCTGACCCGATGCCATGCGTCCCCCTGAACGAGCAGTCCGTCGTGCTGGCGCTACCGACATCGGGAGGCCGGCATCTTCGACAGGCTGATCGCGGCCGGATACTCACATGAGAACCTCGAGTCGTGCACACCCGACAGACAATCGGCAAGCCTTTCCAACGTGCGTGGATTGGGAACCGGGACAAAGATGGAAGGATGAGGGCTTGACCGGAAGTGCTCCAGCCAAGGGGTTACACTGCAATGGGGTCGCCCATGGGAGCCGGGGTCGATGCCTGTGGTTTGGTCACAGGAGCACCGCCTGTCCTGTCGGGTTGCAGCCCCTGCCAGCCAATAGCGAACGCAGCTCCATGCCCGACCCCTTTGCTTCTCCAAACCAGGTGCGGGAGTCGCTGCGCGACCAAGGATATGTCTGCTCGTCCGAAATCGCCACGATTACCTATCTCAGCGATCAGTTGGACAAGCCCCTGTTAATTGAGGGGCCGGCCGGCGTTGGCAAGACCGAATTGGCCAAGGTCGTGGCAGCCGCCACCGGGCGCGAACTGATTCGCCTGCAGTGCTACGAAGGCCTGGACGAGACCAAGGCGCTCTACGAGTGGGAGTACGCCAAGCAGCTCCTGTACACCCAGCTGCTGCGGGACAAGCTGCAGGAGGTGCTGGCGTCCGCCGGTAGCCTGGCCGAGTCGGCGGACCGGATTGCCGCCGAGGAGAACGTGTTCTTCTCGATGCGCTTCCTGTTGCAACGGCCCCTGCTCAGGGCCCTGCTCAGTCCGGAACCTGTGGTGCTTTTGATTGACGAGATCGACCGGGCGGATGCCGAGTTCGAAGCGTTCCTGCTGGAGATCCTGAGCGACTTCCAGGTCAGCGTGCCCGAGCTTGGCACCCTGGCGGCTCGGGTGCAACCGCTGGTGTTCCTGACCAGCAACAACACGCGTGAACTGTCCGAGGCCCTCAAGCGCAGGTGTCTCTATCTTTTTCTCACCTACCCAGAACTGGAACAGGAGATCGCCGTGGTCAACCTGAAGGTGCCGGAACTGGACGGCGCGTTGACCCGGCAGGCCGTGGAGATGGTGCAGGGTCTGCGCAACCTGGACCTGCGCAAGCATCCGAGCATCAGCGAAACCCTGGATTGGGCGCGTACGCTCGTGGTTCTCAATGCCGAGCGGCTGGACCGGAGCCTGGTGTCCGACACGCTCAACGTCCTGCTCAAGCACGAGCGGGATCTGAAACGGGTGCAGCAGCGCCTGGAACCCATGTCCGGGGACGGCCCCGAGTATCAGGGACCCGAAGACGAAGACGACCACACCCGGTACCTGTAGTGCAAGCGGGATTCCGGCCGAATCAGGCAGCGGGGACGACATGGAAACCCGACTAATGCAGTTTGCCCGTGCGTTGCGGGCTGCCGGGGTGCCGGTGAGCATGGCCGAAACGGTGGATGCGGCGGGAGCCCTTACCGCCCTGGGCATCAAGGATCGGGAACCATTCCGCATCAGCTTGCGTTCCACGCTGATCAAGCGCACCATCCACCTGCCGGTCTTCGACGAACTGTTCCCCATCTTCTTCGACGGCAAGGCCGAACTTCCGCCCGACATGGACAACGCTCTGGAAAACCTGTCGGACGAGGAGGCGGAGCAGTTGGCGTTGGCACTCAGGCAGCTGAAGGACGACATCGCCGACAGCCTGCGCCGCTTGCTGCGGGGCGAGCCCCTGACGCGGCAGGACCTCAATCAACTGGCGGCCATGACGGGCCTGGACCGGGCCCGCAACATGCGCTGGAGCGAATGGATGGTGCGGCGCATGCAGGCCGCCCTGAAGCACGACAGCGTGCGCCGGGCCATGGCCGAGATTGCCAAGTTGCTGGAACAGGTCGGCTTCTCCAAGGAACGCCTCGACGAATTGCGCGCAATGCTGCAGGCCAACATCGAGGCCGAGACCGGACAGCTGCAGAACTTCGCCGGCCAGCGCATCACGGACAACATGCAGGCCAGGCCTCCGTCCGAGGATGTCGAGGATTTGCTGCACGCTCCGTTCGGCCGTCTGGGCGAGGACGAGATGAACGTTCTGCGTCAGGAGGTGCGGCGTCTATCTGCGGCGCTCAGGAGTCGGATTTCGCTGCGGCAGAAGCGACAGAAGACCGGAACCCTGGACTTGAAGTCCACCATCCGCCGGAACTTGGGGCACGGGGGCGTGCCGTTCACTCTCAGCTACAAGCGGCGCCAAAAGAAGCCGCGGCTGGTGGTCATCTGCGACGTTTCGACCTCGATGCGCTACTGCACCGAACTCATGCTGAGCCTGATCCACGCCATGCAGGACCAAATCTCGCGCACCTATGCCTTCGCCTTCAACGACCATCTGGAATACATAACCCCCGATCTGGCCCACGGTTCGGCCCAGGAGGCGGTGGACCGCGTGCTGGTCCGCATGCCGCCCGGCCACTATAGTACGGACCTGGGCGGAAGCCTGGCCGAGTTCGACCGCGAGTGGCTCGATCTGGTCAACCACCGGACCACCCTTCTGATGGTGGGTGACGGACGCAACAACTTCAGGGATCCGGAGACGGGCATCTTTCAGGAGATGGCCCGACGCTGCACCCGGACCATCTGGCTCAACCCGGAACCGCCCATGCTGTGGGGTACCGGGGACAGTGACATGAACGAGTACCTGCCCTTCTGCGACCACGTGCTGCAGGTGCAGACCATGGCGGAACTGACCGCGGCGGTCGACGAGCTGCTGACCCGCTGACCGGCTTTCGCCGTCCGCGGACCGAGTCCGTCCGCGGGTTGTATAATCCCGCTCCGGGCGCGCGGCGCCTGTGTTTTTTAGGCGGGTTTTCCGGCTGCCGAAATGCCGGATGCCACAGTGCATACAGGAGTGCAGGTACAGGCCCATGACCATGCGTGCCGACTACATCTGGATGAACGGCGAAGTGATGCCGTGGGACCAGGCCACCGTTCATGTCTTTGCCCATGCGCTGCACTACGGCTCCAGCGCCTTCGAGGGCATCCGGGCCTATGAAATCAATGGCACCCCGCACCTGTTTCGGGCCCGGGAGCACTACGAACGGCTCCTGTTTAGCTGCAAGGTGGCCCACATGGCGTCGCCGCTCGACGTGGACGGATGGATCGATGTCACCAAACAGGTCCTGCGGGCCAACAAACTGGCCGGCGCCTACATCCGGCCGCTGGTGTTCCGGGGCTACGATTCGCTGGGTGTGGACGGCCGGGGTTGCCCCATCGATGCCATCCTGGGTGCGGTGCCCTGGGGCAAGTATCTGGGCGAGGAGGCCATCGAACAGGGGGTGGACGTCCAGGTGTCCAGCTGGCGCCGCATGTCCTCCAACAGCTTCAGCCCCATGGCCAAGATTGGCGGCCAGTACGTCAACAGCCAGAACGTGGTGATGGAGGCCAAGGACAACGGCTTCGTCGAAGGAATCGTGCTGGATGCCAACGACAACGTGTCCGAAGGCAGCGGCGAGAACATTTTCCTGGTCATCGACGACCGGATCTATACGCCGCCGGTGGCCAGTTCGATTCTGCGGGGCATCACCCGCGACAGCGCCATCAAAATTGCGCGCAGCAAGGGCTTCGAGGTGCGCGAGGAATTCATTTCGCGCGAAATGCTGTACCTCGCCGACGAGATTTTCTTCTCGGGGACGGCCGCCGAGATCACGCCGGTGCGGTCGGTTGACCGCATGCCGGTGGGCAGCGGACAGCGGGGTCCGGTCACCAGGGAGATCCAGGCGACCTTCTTTGGCATCGTGGAGGACGGCGCCTACGACGAATGGGGCTGGCTTGAGGCCGTTCCGCTTGATTGATATGGAGGCGTCATGTCCGACAAGGAATTCAGGCACGTAGGGCTTCCCTACCTCAGGTTCGAGCAGGCCCGGGATCTGAGGCTGGACCTGTACCTGCCCCGGACCGATCATCCGGCGTCGCTGCTGGTCTGGATCCACGGTGGGGCCTGGATGCACGGGGACAAGTCGGATCCTCCCGTGCTACCCATGGTTGACGAAGGCTGGGCTCTGGCCAGCATCCAGTACCACTTCAGCCACGAGGCCTTATTCCCGGCCCAGATTCACCAGTGCAAGGCGGCCATCCGCTGGCTACGGGCCCAGGCGGCGCGTTTTGGCTTCTATGCCGAGCGGATCGGTGTCCTGGGTGCCTCCGCCGGCGGACATCTGGCGGCCCTGCTGGGAACCTCCAACGGACAGGTGGCCCTGGAGGGCGATCTGGGCGAGCACCGGGACCAGTCCAGTTCGGTCCAGGCTGTGGTCGACTTGTTCGGCCCCACGGACTTCGCGCGCCTGCCGGACCATCCCAGCGACCTCGACCATGCCGCGCCCGACTCGCCGGAAGGATTGCTGCTTGGCGGCGCCGTGGCGGATCATCCGGACCGCGTGGCCATGGCCAATCCCATTACCTGGATTTCGGATGCCACCTGTCCATTCCTGATCCTCCACGGCAAGGCGGACATGATCATCCCCTGGCAGCAGAGCCGGCTGCTGGCCGACACCCTGGCGGACTACGGGTCCCATGTCGAATTCAGGCTGCTCGGCCAGGCCGGCCACGGCGGTCCGGAGTTCCACGAGGCCGAACAGGGGGAGGCCATCCGGGCCTTTTGCCGGCGTCACCTACTGGCTTGAGGGTTCCCCGGCCAGGCGGCCTGGTTTCAGTTGGACTGGTCCCTGCACCCCGGTCCGGTTGTGGCTATAATGGAGCATCCTGCTTCCCACAACCATGCCTATACATGTGCCGAGGGCCAGCTTGACGGTCAACGTTGTGTGCACACGGGGAGCCTCGCAGTAGTCAATCAATCCTTCAGGTAGAGAAAGGAGAGACGCAATGGAACTTACGCGCAGACATTTTCTGAAAGCCACCGGCCTTGTGGGTGCCGGTTTGGCGCTGGCGGCTTGCGCGGCACCCGCTCCGGCCGGTGATGAAGGGGATTCAGGCCAGGCCGCGGACGATGCCACGGTCGTGCGCTTCATGTCCCGCTCCGGTGCCAACATCGGCGGATACGAAGACACACTGGGCAACGATTTCCGCGAGGAGTTCCCGAACATTCAGGTTCAGGTGGAACCGGCTCCGGAAGGCTGGATCGATCTGCTGCTGACCCAGATGGTGGCCGGTACGGCCCCCGACATCTTCCAGGCCTGGGGCAACATCTTCTTCAACTGGACGGAACGCGACCTGATCCTTGATGTGCAACCCTATGTGGACGGCTTCATGTCGGCCGAGGATGTAGCGGACTTCAACGAATTCCAGTGGACGGGTCTGGAAATTCTGGGCATCCGCGCGGGCCTGCCGAAATACATCAACCTGATGACGGTCACGGTCAACAAGGACCTGTTCGCCGAACTGGAAGTCGAGCTGCCGCCGGAAGATGGCGACTGGAACCACGACGACTACGCCGCGATCGCCGATCAACTGACCCAGGCGGCCCGGGCGCAGGGCAACGAGGATTTCTGGGGTGCCTGGTATCCGGCCTGGAACTGGGATCGTTTCTGGTACCGGGTGGACATGTTCGGCGGCAGCGTCGTTGACGAGAAGTACGGTCTGGTCTGCCAACTGGACACCCCCGAATCGCAGGCGGGTCTGCAGTGGTCCTGGGATCGCATGTGGGTGGACAACACGTTCGCCCAGCCGGGCCAGGTTGAGAACCAGTGGTTCCACAACGTGATGAATCCCGGTTTCACGGCCATGGCCGAAAGCGGTACCTATCCCGGCAATACGGACCGGGCCCTGGGTGAGAACTTCAGTTGGGACATGCGCCATGTTCCGGTGGGCCCGACCGGCATCCGCAAGGTTCTGGGCACCTCCGATGCCTGGTCCATCACCAAGCAGTCCCAGGTTCCGGACGAGGCCTGGGAAGTCCTGAACTATGTGGCTGGGCCGCACTTCCAGCGCAAGGTCGTAGTGGGGGTCGAAGGCATCATTCCGGTGCGCAAATCCCTGATTGCCTCCTTCATCGACGACATGCGGGCCCAACGCCCCAGTCTCGCAGACGTGCGCTTGGAGACCATTGCCGAAATCCTGGACTGGGGTTACGCCGAGGATTCATTCTGGTTCAAGAACTCCAACGCGGCCAGCGAACTCCTGGTGCCCGCACTGGAGAAGGTCTATATCGTGGGGGATGTGGGTCCGGAATACCTGATCGACATCGCCGCCCAAATTACGGAAGCGCAGCAGTCCTGACCGCTTCCCGTTGTTAGCAGTCGGGGGGCGGAGCCGTTCGTCGGTCCACCTCCCGGCCACCATCGGTTCCGTCCCGCCTCTGATGGCCGTCACTGCCAAGGCTTCTGCTTCGCGCATGAGCATCCAGGCCCGGGACAACATCGCCGGGTTCCTGTTCATTGCGCCCTGGCTGATCCATTTTGTGTTCCTGATTGCGGGCGCCATGGTTTTCTCCATGGGCATCAGCTTCTTCAAGACCGATTTCCTGACCGGTTTTGAGTTTGTGGGATTCAGCAACTGGCGCGACATGTTTCAGGACGAGTTGTTCTGGAAAGCCCTACGCGTCACCTCGTACTACACCTTTGTCCTGGTTCCGGCCAGTGTCATCCTGGCCCTTACCATCGCTGTGCTCATGAACCAGAAGGTCAAGGCACTGGGGATCTGGCGCACCGTGTACTACCTGCCCTCCGTGGTCCAGGGCGTGGCCGTCGCGGTCCTGTGGGGCTATGTGCTCAACCCGCGGTTCGGACTGCTGAACCAGGGACTGGAACTCATCGGCATCGACGACGGGCCCCGGTGGCTCTTTTCGGAAGACTGGGCGGTGCCCGGCTTCATTCTCATGGGCCTGTGGGGCGCCGGCGGCGCCATGCTGCTCTACCTGGCCGGCCTGCAGGGGATTCCCACTCATCTGTACGAGGCGGCCGACCTGGATGGCGCGGGTCCCGTGCGCAAGTTCTTCGCCGTCACGATTCCCATGCTGACCCCGACGATCTACTTCAATGTCCTGATCAGCATCATCGCTTCCTTCCAGGTCTTCACCCAAGCCCTGATCCTTACGGCCGGAGGGCCCAACAACGCCACTCTGACCCTGGTGCTCCTGCTCTATCGGGAGGGATTCCAGAATTTCCAGTTTGGTTATGCTTCGGCCATCGCCTGGGGTCTGTTCTGCGTGACATTCATCTTTGCCATCCTGGTCGTGCGCACCTCCAGCACCTGGGTGCACTACGAGGGGGAAACCAACAATTAGCGCTCCCGCCACCCCCATTCCCGCGACCTACGCCTATCGTTCGCGAACCAACATCCTGGTGCGCCGGATTGTCGGCAAGACGCTTCTGTACATCGTCTTGTTCACAGGCGGGATGATCTTCCTCGCGCCACTGCTGTGGATGCTTTCCACGTCCTTCAAGCCCGAGCACCAGGTCTACAACGTGCCCATCGAATGGATACCGGAAGTCTTCGATTACCAGAACTACATCGAAGGCTGGCGCTACCTGGACTTTCCCCGGTTCTACATCAATACTACCTATCTGACCGTCGTCAACATCTTTGGCCTGCTGCTTTCCAGTTCGCTGGTGGCCTTTGGTTTCGCCCGCATCCGGTTTTGGGGGCGCGAATGGATATTCCTGGTGCTGCTCTCCACCATGATGCTGCCCCAGCAGGTCACCATGATTCCCATCTACGTCTTCTGGAGCCGCCTGGGTTTCGTCAACACCTATTGGCCCCTCATCATTCCGGAATTCCTGACCAACGCCTTCAACGTGTTCCTGCTGCGCCAGTTCTTCATGAGCATCAACCTGGAACTGGACGACGCCGCGCGCATCGACGGGGCCGGGTGGCTGATGATCTACGCGCGGGTGCTCATGCCCTTGTCCAAGCCGGCTCTGGGGGTGCTGGCCATCATGGCCTTCACCTGGAACTGGAACAACTTCCTGTATCCGCTCATCTACATCAACGAGACCCGCAAGTACACCGTTGCGATTGGCCTGCGCCTGTTCGAGACCCAGCAGTCCCAGTACATGGCGGAGACCATGGCCATGACGATGGTGGCGCTGATCCCGGTCCTGCTCGTGTTCTACCTTGCCCAAGCCCGTTTCATTCAGGGCATCGTGATTACTGGGGTCAAGGGCTAAGCTCTCGATACAGGGTGATTGAACATGCTGGGCGGTGGTTCGAGGCCAGCGTGTGCTGCCAGGACCGTCAGGAAGATCAGATGGTCGCCCCGCGGCTTGAAGTTTCCCGGACCGCCCGCGTCCGGACTGGACACCGCTGATCATGTCCCGGGACGTTTACGGAGTCCCGGCAGACGACCCTGAGCTGTTGTTTTGGTTTTGTTGATTGGGACAAGCACAATGCACCGGGTGGTTTCGTCTCCCACCGGGCCTTTTGCACCTGCGATTGGGGCCGGAACGGGGGCAAAATGCTAGACTCCAGTGCTCAACCGCTCTGAACAATCGATCCCAAAGAACCAGTCCGTGGCTGCACCGGCCGGGTATGTGCCGACGGTGAACGGTCCGGTTCCAAGCTCCGCGTGAACCGGAGTTTGGTCGGGCCAGCCCGTGGATTGAAGTTTCTGAATCCGAAATTCCCACCGCCCCTGCGTTTCGACCGATGTCGAATTCACCAACCAACGGGTCTGTGAACGCGCACGCCGACGAGGCGTATCGCCGGCTCCTGGAGATCGATGATCTGGCGGTCCACTTCCTGTTGGAGCGGGCGACGGTCCGGGCGGTCAACGGCGTGACCTTGAACCTGGACCGGAATTCCACCTTGGGCATCGTCGGTGAAAGTGGGTGCGGCAAGAGCGTGACCGCCCATTCGATCATGCGTCTGGTGAAGTCGCCGCCGGGCAAGGTGGTCCACGGCGCCATTCGCTATTGGCCGCAGGACGCGGATACGCCGGTCGAATTGACTGCCCTGGATCCCACCGGCCCGCAGATCCGGCACATCCGCGGCAGCGAGATTTCGATGATCTTTCAGGAACCGATGACCTCGCTCAACCCCCTGCATACCGTGGGGCGCCAAATCGCGGAGTCGGTGGCCCTGCACCAAAACCTGTCCCGGAAGGATGCCCTGGACCGTGCCCGCGAAATGCTGGCCCTGGTGCGCATTGCCTCTCCGGAACAGCGCGTGCGGGAGTTCCCTCACCAGCTGTCGGGAGGCATGCGCCAACGCGTGATGATTGCCCTGGCCCTGTCCTGCAATCCGCAAATCCTGATCGCCGACGAACCGACGACCGCGCTGGACGTGACGGTGCAGGCCCAGATTTTGGATCTCATGAACAGGCTGCGAGAGGAATTCGAGTCCTCGATCATCCTGATTACGCACAACTTGGGCGTTGTCTCCCAGATGTGTGATCAAATAGCTGTCATGTATCTGGGGAAAGTGGTTGAGTACGGCACCGCGCGGGATATTTTCAAGCGTTCCAAACACCCCTACACGGAGGGCTTGCTGAATTCGGTGCCGGTCCTGGGCCGCCGCCAGCGGCAACTGGTGCCGATCGAGGGCATGGTGCCCAGCGCGGCCGACACCGTGGTGGGCTGTGCGTTCGCAGACCGCTGTCCGGCCGTGATGCAACGGTGCCGAGAAGCGGAACCTCCCTTGCGGGAGACTGAAGCTGGTCATTTGGCAGCCTGTTGGCTGCACGAGTGAGATTGTGTTTTTTCAATCAGGAGACTTTGTCCCATGCATAGATTGCTAATGTCGGCGGTGATGTTGCTGGCCTGCCTGTTCGTGCTGGCAGCCTGCGGCGCGCCGGCGGCCGAGGAGCCCGCGGCGGAACCGGCGGCCGCGGAGACCGCGCCGGTCGAGCTGGCCGCGCCGGTACCGTATGAATTTGGCACGCTGCCGGGAGGGGGCTCGGGTGAAGTTGCCCGTTACCCGTTGTCGGACCTGGTCCAGTACCGGGCCCTTGATGAATACCACCAGCCGGCCTTCATGGATGCCTTGGTGGCCGACGGCACCCTGCCGCCGGTGGAGGAACGGCTGCCACCGGAACCGATGGTGATCCCGACCGACGGCATGTCCGACGGCCCGGGAGTCTACGGTGGGGTTTGGCGCGATTTCTCGGCGGTCCAGACCGAAGGCTGGAACCTCTGCGCCCGCGAAACCCAGGGCTGGTTCGGCATCAACTACATCTATTCGGAAGCCTTGGTGGATGCCGCTCCGGTGTTCATGCGTTCGGACGACTTTGCGCCCCTGCCCAACCTGGCCAAGAGCTGGGAATGGAGCGAGGACGGCATGCAGCTGACCATGACGCTCATGGAAGGCGTCAAGTGGTCGGACGGTGCACCGCTCACCATGGAGGACATTCGCTTCACCTGGGAAGACAACATCCTGGATCCGAATGTTCCCTCCTGGAAGACCCCGACATCTTGGGAAATCGACGGGACCCCGGTCACCATCGACTTCCACGACGACTACACCTTCACCTGGAACTTTCCAGTGGCCTTCCCGGTCCAGAAGATCTTCGACATGGACTTCCTGGACTTCACCATCTGCCCGGCCCATGTTTTGAAGCCGCACCATCCCGCCCACGGCGGCGTGGACTACGAGGCCTACGAAACGTCACTGCCACCGCTGGACCTGCCTCCGGTCTCTCTCGGCCCCTGGGTCGCGGTGGAGTACAAGACCGACGAGTTCATGGTCATGCGGCGCAACCCCTACTACTGGAAGGTGGACGAGGCCGGCAACCAGCTGCCCTACATGAACGAGGTCACGTTCCAGAAGGGCGAGAGCGGCATCGGCCGCACACTGGGGACCTTGGGCGGTTCCATTGACCACACCAACCTGGAAAACCCCAGCACCTACATCGAGACCACCAAGCGGATGCAGGAAGAGGATGCCCACTTCTACGTGGCTTGGGGCCCCGAGGCACTGGGCTTTCCGATTGAGTTCAACCTCTCCCTCAACCACGGTGTTGAGAGCGAACGCGACGCGTCGTTGCGCGACCTGTTCCGAGATGTGCGCTTCCGCAAGGCGGTTGCCTATGCCCTGGACCGGGACGGCATTGCCCAGTCGGTGGTGCGGGGTCCCTTCCTGCGCGGCTTCCCCGGCGGCATTGTCCCCGGTGCGGTGGAGTTCGACATCGACTCGGTGGTGAACTATCCCTATTCGCCGGAGTCGGCTTCTGCCCTCCTGGCCGAGCTGGGCTTCGAGGACACCAACGGCGACGGCATCCTGAACTGGACGAGTGGTCCGCTGGAAGGCGAGGAGTTGATCATCGGCCTCAACACCAGTGAGGACGCCGCTGCTACCCAGGGTGTCGGCGAAGCTGCCTCCGCGCTTCTGCGGGACGTGGGCGTCGAGATCAACATGCGGGTCATGCAGGGCCCGGCCTTGGGCGATGCCAACACCAACGGTACGTGGGAAATGCGGGTCACCCGCACCGGTCAGCACTACCTGACCCCGTTCACGCGGTGCACCGACCTCGGCCCCGTGACTAAGGAGTTCGGCATCCATCGTGAGGGTGCCGAGCCGCGTGTGCTGCTGGACTTCGAACAGGAGCTGATTGACGTCATCAATGCCTTCTGCCTCGAGCCCAATCAGGCCAAGCGCAACGAATTGATGTCGCGATACAACGAACTCTTTACCGGGAACGTGTACCACGCCGGCACCATCATCGGCCGCTACGGCCTGGCCATGGCCAAGCGCTTCAAGAACATCCCGATTGGCTCGCCGCCGTTCTTCGTCCACTGGACGTGGGGCAACGTGCGTCCCGAGCAGATGTGGATTGCCGAAGAGGATCAGGACTTGGTTCCCGAGATTCGTCCCGGCGAAATTCCCGTCTACAACTAGCGGCCGGCAAGGCCGATACATACGGGGGAGGAACCGTCGGGTTCCTCCCCCTTGGCTTGCCGTGCGATCGATTTGTCACATTGAGAGTGGATAGCAGGTACCGGTTGCGGGCCAGGCCATGATTTCCTATCTGATCCGGCGTCTGCTGTCCGCCGTAACCGTGTTGCTGGTGGTGAGCGCGATTGCGTTCGTGGTAATCCAGCTGCCGCCCGGCGACTTCACCGACATCTACAAGGCCCAGCTCATCACCCAGGGGGGGCTGACCGAAACCGAGGCGGAAGCCGCGGCCGAGGAAATGCGCGCCCGGTACGGCCTTGACGTACCGGTGCCGGTCCAGTATGTGAACTGGATCATCGGCATCGTGACGCGCGGTGAGTTCGGGTACTCGTTCCGCTACAAGGAGGATGTCGGCAGCCTGATAGCCGAGCGGCTGCCCCGCACCATTGGGCTGGCCGCCGCTGCCCATGCCACATCCACAATCGTGGGCCTGCTTGTAGGCATTTTTGTGGGGCAGCGGCAGTACTCGCTCAGCGACAACGTCGCGGCCGTGGTGGCCTTCATCCTGACCTCCCTGCCGCGCTTTTTCCTGGCGCTGGTCATCATCTACATCCTAGTCTTCACCTTCGACCAGCAGAGTGTCACCTCGTTCTATTCGCCCGAATACGTGGTCGCGCCCTGGTCCGTGGGCAAGTTCCTGGATCTGCTCAAGCATGTTTGGCCTGTCATCGCCATCGCCGGCCTGGGCGGCGTGGCCCGCAACCTGCGGGTCATGCGCGGCAACCTGCTGGACGTGCTCAATGCCCAGTACGTGGTCACGGCCAGATCCAAGGGCATCAAGGAGCGGCGGGTTGTCAACCGGCACGCCGTGCCCAACGCCCTGCACCCGATCGTGGCCTACCAGGGGACGGCCATTCCCTACATGGTCCAGGGGGAACTGGAGGCCGCCATCGTGCTGAGCCTGCCGACCGTCGCCCCCATGTTCTACGGCTCGCTGCGCAATCAGGACATCTACATTACGGGCAGCATCCTGCTGCTCTACGGCGCGCTTCTGGTCGCGGGCAATCTCCTGTCGGACATCTTCCTGGCCGTTCTCGACCCGCGCATCCGCTACTCCTGAGGCGGCAAGTCCGCCTTGGTTGCCGGCTGTTCCCACCGTCATGACCGTTTCGCACCAGACCTCGGCCGCCCAAGCCGACAGTGCCCTGGCCGAGGCCCTGGATGTGCACGGCGGCCGGCAGGAGAGCAGCGAAACCTACTTCCAATTGGTCAGCCGGCGGTTCATGCGCAGCCGGATCTCGCTGCTGGGCGGCCTCATGATCCTGATGCTGGCCATTCTGTCGATCTTCTCGGACTTCTTCTCCCCGACCGATCCGACGGAAATCGACATGCAGGCGACCTTCACCCCGCCGCAGAAGGTTCGTTTTACCAATGTCGAGGGAGGGTTCAGCCTGCGGCCCTTCACCTATCTGCAGGTATACGACTTCCACCCGGAGACCCTTGAACCCGTGTGGGTCGACGACGAGAGCCGGGAGTATCCGGTGAAGTTCTTTGTCAAGGGGTGGGAATACAAGGTCCTGGGGTTCATTCCCATGGACCGGCACCTGTACGGCGTCGAGGACGGTGGCACGGTCTACATCCTCGGCACCGACAAGCTGGGTCGGGACCTGTTCGGTCGTATGTGCCAGGCTGGACGCATTTCCCTGGCCCTGAGCCTGTTCGCCGGCCTGATTTCGATTGCCGTCGGTTCCGTGCTGGGGGTCATCTCCGGCTACTACATGGGTTGGATCGACGGTCTGCTGCAGCGCTTTGTGGAGGTGGTGCAGTCTATTCCCGCCCTCCCGCTGTGGATGGCCCTGGCGAGCGTGGTGCCGATTACCTGGGATCCGCTGCTGGTCTTCGTGATCATGGCTTCGATTTTCGCCCTGATCGGATGGACCGTGCTGGCCCGCGAGGTGCGCGGCAAGGTGCTGGCCTTCCGCGAAACGGACTTCATCTTGGCGGCCAAGGAGATGGGGGCTTCCGATCTGCGGGTGATCTTCCGCCACCTGTATCCCCATGCCCTGAGCCACGTGATTGTGGTGCTGACCCTGCAAATTCCCCAGATCATTCTGGCCGAGGCCTTCCTCAGCTTCCTGGGCCTGGGCATTCAGGAACCGCTGATCAGCTGGGGCTACCTGATGCGCGATTCCAACAGCCTGGAGACTCTGGGGGTCAATCCCTGGATCCTGTCCCCCGCCGCGTTCATCGTGATCGCCGTGCTCGGCTTCAATTTCCTGGGGGACGGCCTGCGCGACGCGGCCGATCCCTACGCAACCGCCTGAGGAATGACCATGGCTGCCGATGCCTGGACCGCTGCTTCCGAACCCGAGGCGCGGATCGGTGACACCATTCTGGATGTCAGGGACCTGAAGCAATGGTTTCCCATCCGGCGCGGCCTGCTGCAACGGGTGGTGGGGCACGTCAAGGCGGTGGACGGCGTGAGTTTCCGTCTGCTGGAACGGGAATCGCTCGGGCTGGTTGGTGAGAGCGGCTGCGGCAAGACCACAGCGGGACGCACAATTCTGAGGCTGTACGAGCCCACGGGGGGTGAGGTCTGGTACACGCGGGAGGATGGCTCGCAGGTAGAACTGACATCCCTCACCCCGCAGGAAATGAAGGTTCACCGGCGCGAACTGCGCATGATCTTCCAGGATCCCTTCTCGTCGCTCAATCCGCGGCTGACGGTCATGGACATCATCGGGGAACCGCTGATCATCCACGGAGTGACCCGCAAGCGTGCCGAAATCGAGCGGCGCGTGGCGGAACTAATGGAGGCGGTCGGCCTCAACCCGAACTACATGGGGCGCTATCCCCACGAGTTCTCGGGCGGTCAGCGCCAGCGCATCGGCCTGGCCCGCACCCTGTCGCTGAATCCCCGGATCATCATTGCGGATGAACCGGTCTCGGCCTTGGACGTGTCCGTCCAGGCCCAGGTCCTGAACCTCCTCCAGGAACTCAAGGAACAGTTGGGCCTGACGCTGCTGTTCATTGCACACGACCTCAGTGTTGTCGAGCACATCTGCGACCGCATCGCGGTCATGTACTTGGGCCACATCATGGAGATCGACGACGCGGAGGATCTTCTGCGCAATCCGGCCCACCCCTATACGGAGGCCCTGGTGTCCGCCGTGCCTCCCGCCGACCCGGACGTGCGCATGGAGCGCATCATTCTGGAGGGGGATGTGCCCAGCCCCTCCAATCCCCCAACCGGCTGCGTCTTCCATCCCCGCTGCCGCTATGCGGACGACATCTGTCGTACTGAGTTTCCGCCCATGGTGGATCTGGGCGACGGTCACCAGAGTCGCTGCCATTTCGCGGCCGACCTCGATCTCCAGGGAGTGGACTGAGGTGAACGGTCCGTCCGGAGCCGTGCGGGGCTGGAGCGCCGCGGCCTGGCTGGTGCCGGTAGTCGGTCCCGTGCTGGCGCTGTTGGCGGGTGGTCATCCCCTGTCCCGTCACCATGCCCTACAGTCCTTGGTGGTCAGCACCACTGCCGTGGCCGTGTTTCTGGCCTGGGCCGCGCTGGGGTGGATTTTGACATGGATCCCAATCGTGGGGGCGACGATGGGCGCCATGCTGTTTGCAGGGGTACCCATGGTGCTGGCCGCCACGCTGGTGGCCCACATATCCGGGCTGGTGTATGCCTGGCAAGGCCGCTTCACGCTGGTGCCGTTGTATGGCGGCCTGCTGAGAGTTGTGCTGGGTTCCGCGGACTGACGGACAGGGCCGGATTCCGCGCTTCGTTGCAGCTTGGTTGAGTTGGGTTGGGAACCCAATTGCCGATCAAGCTTCCGTGTCGAGGTGTGGCCCAGTCAACCGTCAGCAGGCAAGGCGGGACGCCGGGAACCGGTTCGCCCACGGGCGAACAGTCAGGTTTATCACAAGCACCACAGCATGTTGCCTGTAGTTCCTGTTTGATTCGGCTTTGATGCGGCGTTCATCCATCCGAAGGTGCCACGGTGCTATCCGGAGCCGTGGTCGTGGTCCGGGTTTCCCAGCAGGGACTGCCACTCGTTCGGTGCCTGCTGCACCTTCCGGATGCGATCCATCACATTCGGCGGGGGGCCGTCCCGATGCCAAGCAGCCTCGATCCGTTCCAGGTTCGCCGGTTCCAGCTCCGTTCCCAGGCATGCGCGCAACAGACCAATGGCCAACTCCATCCGTTCACGCTCCATTTCTGTCCATTCAAATTCGGCGTCGGTCTCGCGGTCGCGCCAGCGGCCCGTGTCCGGGTCGTACCACTGGAAGCGGGGGGGTGGCCTGTATTCCTCGGGCAGGCTCTGCATGGCCTCCGTGTCCTCCCGCGCATTCGGCAGCATGCGGATGTGCGTGTCGAACACCTCGCTCCAGTACGCGTCCGCGCCTTCGACCGACATCACCGGGTCGGGCTCGACCTGGCGGTATGTCCCACCCTCCAGCCGGAACACCAACAGCTCCCGGGGCGAACCCGCCCGGCGCTTGCCGCCGAGGTCGTAGGCCAGGTATTCGGGGATCCCCGCCGCCGCATACAGGCGCTTCTTGTAGATGAGGTCGCGGTTCGCGGAGCCCTTGGATAACACCTCTAGCACCAGCTGCGGCACAGGCGCGCCCAGATCCAGACGCAGGATGCGTTCGGGCATGAACCGTTCCCGTTCCGGTGCCGACATCGCCTTCCGCACCAGCAGGTCCGGGCGCACGGCTTTCTTGACCGGGTGCCGCTCTGTGCTGGTGCGATTGACCTGCGCGACGGTCTCCGGTCGGAAACGGACGGTCCCCTCGTAGTCGGCCTCCAAACCTACCCGGGCAAGGGGATCGGTCGCCGATTCCTCCATGCGCTCCTGGATCAGCCGGGCGCGTCGTTCGGCGGGGCTCATCACACCGTTCTTGTCGTATTCATCGAGATGGACACCCTCGGCCCCGTAGTCGGGGTCGGTGGTCCAGTCGTGGTCGTACTCGTGGGCGACGTCGTAGATGAAGTCGGGGTCGAAATGGCCCAGCTGCTCCAGTTCGGCGCGCCATTCCGCCCAGTGTTCCCGCCGCCAGGCGCTCCGTGCCGCGCGCGCCGCGCGTGTCATGGTGGGGTCGGCATCGGGGTGCGGCTCCGCCACGCGCCCGTTGGGCACCGCCGGCATCCGCGTCCGTTCCCGCACGGCCGTGTCCATGCTTCGCCTCCCGTTTCGGAAATTGGCCCCATTCTACTCCGATGCCCCGTTGGCCAACGGCAGGGATCCTTATTTTGTGAACCCAGTCTGAGCCTGGAATGGGCAGGGGCCTTCGTCGCAGGCTTCGTCCCGGCATGTGTCCCTGCCGCTTGACCTATCCGTGCCTGCGGCTGTCCGGCGTGTCAGGGAACTGCAGCGAACGCCAGTGGATCTTGCTCCGGAACATGTCCGCCGCGGTGTGGCCTGGTCCCACCCGGTGCAGTGGGCCTCGATTTGGCCAAGCAACGTGCCGGGTAGTTTCGTCTTCAGGACTGCGTACACCATGGAGACGCGCTCCTCAATATGACTCTTGCTACGCCTCTGGCCTCGTCTTTCTGCACCTGGTATTTTGTCTTGACACCCACATCCAGGTCGCGCCAGAGGCTTCGGTCAGGATCGCATCACCCGGTGTTGCTGTATGGCAGTTTGCCGAGAGCCGTGCCGGGTTCCCGCTGCGCGGTACTGTTACAGTTTGGTTGGATTCGGAACCCAATTGCCGAGCCAACCGTTAGCGGGCAAGGAAGGATGCCGGGAACCAGTTCGCCTACGGACGAACAGCCAGATTCATCAAGGGCACCACCGTGTTTCGACTGTCGTGCCCGTTGGGTTCGGCTTTGATGCGGCGTTCATCCATCCGAAGGCACTACGGTGCTATCCGGAGCCGGTGTCGTGGTTCGGGTCTCCCAACAGGGACCGCCATTCGTTCGATATCCGCTGTACCTTCCGGATACGGTCCATCACATTTGGCGGGGGACCGTCCCGATGCCAAACGGCCTCGATCCGTTCCAAGTTTGCCGGTTCCAGATCCGTTCCCAGACATGTGCGCAACAGACCGATGGCCAACTCCGTCCGTTCACGCTCCAACTCCGTCCGTTCACGTTCCTGGTCGGTCTCTCGATCGCGCCAGAGACCCTGGTCCGGATCCCACCATTGCAGCCGATGCAGATCTACCGGTTTGTCCGGCATGCCGACATCCACGTCGCGGGCCACAGCCGGCAGCATGCGGATGTCGGCCGCCAGCACTGCGCTGTGGTACACGGGCCATTCCCCGTCCCCTGCCTGCCGCGGGATCCGAACATAGTTCCCCGTGTCGCCCAGCCGCCAGCCCCAGAACGAAACGCCGTCCGCGGACGCCGGCGGCGCATGGCCCTCCGGGTCGTACAGCCAGTACTCCGCAATGCCCATGGCGGCATAGGTGTCCAACTTGGGCCCCAGATCCGCTTGCCACGTGGACTCGGAGAGGACCTCCAGCACCAGCAGCGGGGGCGGGTCCACTCCCAGCCGGCAGGCGCGGGGCAGCGGTTCGCCTGGCGGCAACACCTTCGGCAGCACGGCCACGTCCGGAACGAGATGTCCCTTGTCCCTGAACTCGTGGTCCGGTGCCAGGGCCTGCCTGACCGCGTCCGACAGGTGCACCGTGAATTCGCGCGGTGCACATCGGCCCCGCAGGTCCTCTACGGTGTGCTTGAAGGATGTAAGGGAGTATTTGTGTGGTTCGGTGGTCAAGTAGGTAACCCCATCCACACCGTAGTCCGGATCCGTCGTGTATTCGTCGTCGTACTCATGGGTCGGGTCGTAGGGGTAGGCCGGGTCGTAGTGGGTCAGGGCTCTGATCGTCGTCCACCAGGCCTCACTGCCGGGCATCGGCGCGGCAGGCAGCGGTGGCAGTGCGACGGTCGCAGTCCCGTTGAAGGGCCGGTCTGCCGTTCCGTTCACGGCGTCGCCTTCAGTTCCGATCCGTTCCTGTTCCCGTGCCTTCGGCGTGGCCATGGCCGCGTTCCTGCTCACTCCAAGTGTTGGTCCGCCATTGTAGTACGCTCCGAATTGGCGGCCTGCCACGCCTCCCATCGCCTGTTGATATGGCAGCTTAAAGCCACGGTGTTTCGAGCCCGTTGCGGGTTCCGTTAAAGGGTTCCGATAAAATTGGATGGCAGGTGCCGGTCGATTTCTGATCGCCCGCCGCACCAAGCCATCGTCCAACCTAGACAGGAGCAACCGTATGAGCAAGTCGTCAGCGCGCCTAAACCGCAGGCAGTTCCTCACCTTGGCCGGCGCCGGAGCCATCGCCACGGGCCTGGCGGCCTGTGTGCCTGCCGCGCCCGTCGGCGATGCCGGGGACGGCGCCATGGAGGACGTCCAGTTGCAGTTCGTGACCAATCACGGCGATGTCGAGATTCCGTTCTTCCAGCAGGTAGTGGATAACTTCACCGAAGCCAATCCCCACGTCCAGATCGACCTGCTGAATGTTTCCACGGAGTACTACACCAAGATCAACACGCAGGGCGTCGGGGGTGATCTGCCGGACATCTTCTACACCCGGACGTTCGACGTGGTTCCCTACGCCTCCAAGGAGTGGACGGTCAACCTGCAGCCGCTGGTGGAGCGGGACAACATCGACACCGACGATTTCTGGGAAGCCGAAGTGGAACAGATCACGTACCAGGGCGATCTGTATGCCCTTCCCTACGACTTCTCAAACCTGGGCGTTGCCTACAACATCAACATCTTCAACGAGGCGGGCCTAGAGGTTCCGGACGGCAGTTGGGACTGGGACGGCCTGCGCACCGTGGCCGAATCGCTTACGACTCGGGAAGACGGCCGCACCACCCGCTGGGGGTGGGCCGCCCACCCCTGGCCCTGGGTCTGGGTTGGCATCATTGCGGCCAACGGCGGTGGCATCCTCAACGAGGATCAGACCGAGTGCATCATGGCCTCGCCCGAAAACATCGAGACCCTCAGCTTCTTCAAAAGCCTCTGGTCCGACAGCATCATCCCGGAACAAGGTGCCATGCCACAGGGGGTGGAGGGGTTCTCCGCCGGCATTCTGGCCATGACCACGATGGGTTCCTGGGCCACACAGTGGCGCCGCGCGGCCATCGGCGACAGTTTCGACTGGGATGTGACCGCCTACCCGTTCGGTTCCGAGGGGCGCCGGGCCGTTTCGGCCGCAGGTGGCGCCTGGGGCATTGCGACCAACTCCGACCATGTGGAGGAGACCTGGCAGTTCAATGTGCACCTAACCAGCACGGAGTCGACCAACATCCTGATCTCCGAACCGGTCCGCTCCATCCCGGGACGCAAGTCCTCGGTGCCGGCCTGGACAGCGGCGGCTGCCCGCGAGGATCTGCCGCCGCGGAACGTCGAAGTCTTCGCCGAAATGATGGAGGATGCCTACTCGGCACCGTTCCCGGCCTATTGGAAGGACCTGGAGACGATCTGGTTCAATCGGGTGGCACCGCTGATTTCGGGCGGAGATCCTTCGGTGGATGTCGCCGAGTCCCTGGGCAAGTTCCAGGACGAGGTCAACGAGCTCATAGCCATTTCCTAGTGCGGTTGACCCTGTATGGGTTGGTCGCCGAGAGGCGGGGCCGCCACGCCGCGACCCCGCCTTCCCTGATTCAACTCCGACGGTTGGGTTTATGTGTTCCCGCGGCTGTTCGGCTGGTCAGGGAACTGCAGCGAATGCCGGTCGGCTTGGCTCAACCACACCTTCGTCCTTCATCCATAGTGCAGTCTTGTCCTGCTCGACGCCATGTGTTGGCTTGCCACGCCTCCCATCGCCTGTTGATATGGCAGCCAAAGCCACCGTGATTCGAATTCGTTTCAGTATCGGGTAAAATTTTTCTTCGCAGGTACCGGCAGACTCCCGATCGGCCACCGTACCGAGCCATCGTTCAACCTAGACTAGAGTGAAAGCATGAGCAAGATGTCAATGCGCCTGAACCGCAGGCAGTTCCTCACCCTGGCCGGTGCCGGAGCCATCGCCACGGGTCTGGCGGCCTGTGTGCCCGCCGCTCCTGCTGGCGATGCCGGGGAAGCTGCCATGGAGGACATCCAGATTCAGTTCGTGACCAATCACGGTGACGCTGAACAACCCTTTTTCCAGCAGGTGGTGGACAACTTCACTGATGCCAACCCGCACATCCAGGTTGACTTGCTGAATGTCTCCGCGGAGTACTACACCAAGATCAACACGCAAGGCGTGGGAGGCGATCTTCCGGACATTTTCTATACCCGAACTTGGGACGTGGTTCCCTACGCCTCCAAGGAGTGGACCGTCAACCTGCAACCCCTTGCTGAGCGCGACAACATTGATTTCGACGACTTTTGGGAAGCTGAATTGGAGCAAATCGTCTACCAGGGCGATCTGTATGCCCTTCCCTACGACTTCTCAAACCTGGGCGTTGCCTACAACATCGACATCTTCAACGAGGAGGGCATAGAGGTTCCGGACGGCAGTTGGGACTGGGACGGTCTGCGCAGCCTGGCCGAATCGCTCACGATTCGGGAAGACGGCCGCACCACCCGTTGGGGGTGGTCCGCCCACCCCTGGCCTTGGGTCTGGATTGGCATCATTGCGGCTAACGGTGGAGCTCTTCTCAACGAGGATCAGACCGAGTGCGTGATGAACTCACCCGAAAACATCGAGACCCTCAGCTTCTTCAAAAGCCTCTGGTCCGACGGTATCATCCCGGAGCAAGGTGCCATGCCACAGGGGGTGGAGGGGTTCTCCGCCGGCCTTCTCGCCATGACCACAATGGGTTCCTGGGCGACGCAGTGGCGCCGCGGGGTGATTGGCGACAAATTCGACTGGGATGTGACTGCCTATCCATTTGGGTCCGAAGGACGACGGGCTGTCTCTGCCGGTGGTGGAGCATGGGGCATTGCCACCAACTCCAATCACATTGAAGAGACCTGGCAGTTCAATGTTCACCTGACCAGCACGGAGTCGACCAACATCCTGATCTCCGAACCGGTCCGCTCCATCCCGGGACGCAAGTCCTCAGTACCGGCTTGGACAGAGGCGGCTGCCCGCGAAGATCTGCCACCGCGGAACGTCGAAGTCTTCGCCGAAATGATGGAGGATGCCTACTCGGCGCCGTTCCCAGCCTACTTTAAGGATCTGGAGACGATCTGGTTCAATCGGGTGGCACCGCTGATTGCGGGCGGAGATCCTTCGGTGGATGTCGCCGAGTCCCTGGCCAAGTTCCAGGACGAGGTCAACGAGCTTATTGCTAGTTACTAGGGCGACTGACCCTGAATGGGTTGGTTGCCGAGAGGCGGGGTCGCCATGCGCGGCCCCGCCTTCCCTGATTCAACAACCCCGCCTGACCGTTGATTGCCTTGCCCAAGACTCCCAGGGCCCGGCGTGAGGCGCTGGAAGGCTATATCTTCCTGCTGCCTTGGCTGCTGGGGTTTCTGCTGTTTACAGCCGGACCCTTGCTGGCTTCGTTTTACCTGGGATTCACCTCCTACCGCGGAGACCGCAGTTGGCCGGACTGGATCGGGTTCGCCAACTTTACGAAGCTGTTCCAGGACGAGCTTTTCTGGCAGTCCCTGAAGGTCACAGTTATCTACGCCGTGGGCTTCCTGCCGCCGGGTATGGCGCTGGGCTTCAGCATCGCCCTGTTGATGAACCAGCGCGTCAAGGGCGTCAGCATCTTCCGGACCATCTACTACCTGCCTTCGGTCATCACGGGCGTGGCCGTGGCCGTGCTGTGGGGTTTCGTATTCCACAAGGAATTCGGCATCCTCAATTCAGTTCTGGAGTGGTTCGGGGTCACGCCTATCTCGTGGCTCTTCAACTCGCGCTGGGTCATGGTTGCCTTCATCATCATGGGCCTCTGGGGGGTGGGCGACGGGATGATCATCTACCTCGCCGGCCTGCAGGGCATTCCGACGGAGTTGTACGAGGCGGCTTCAATTGACGGCGCCCGGCGCATGCGGCGGTTCTGGAACGTCACGATCCCCATGATGTCTCCGACCCTGTTCTTCGTGCTGGTGACGGCGCTGATCAAGACGTTCCAGATCTTCACCACCGCGTACATCATGACGCGGGGTGGGCCCAACTACGCGACCTATTTCTTCAGTGTCAACATCTACAACACGACCTTCGTGTCGTTGCGCTTCGGCTATGCCTCGGCCCTGGCCTGGCTGTTGTTCGTATTGATCTTCCTGCTGACCCTATTGCTGTTCCGGTCGGCGAAGTTCTGGGTTTTCTATGCGGGCGAAAAGGAGGAAGCGGCGTGACAGTCGGCACGGAACAGATTGCCCAGACTTCCGGCGACGGCGAAGGTCGCAAGCTGGGTACGGCGGAGACGATCGTCACCTACATCGTCATTCTGGCCGGAGCCGTTGGGCTCATGTTTCCGTTTGCGTGGATGCTGTCGACCAGCCTCAAGCCGCTGGACGAGGTGTACAGCTATCCGATCATCTGGATTCCGTCCCAGATTGTCTTCGAGAATTACATTGAAGTCTTTAAGAAGGTGCCCTTTGCCCGGTACCTCTGGAACTCTTTCGTACTGTCGGTGCTGGGGATCATCGGCAACATGGCCGGCAGTTCGCTGGCGGCCTTCAGCTTTGCCCGGCTGCGTTATCCGGGCCGTTCTTTTTTCTTCATCATGATGCTGAGCACGATGATGGTGCCCATCTGGGTGACCATGGTGCCGACCTTCGTCATGTTTTCCCGACTCGGCTGGCTGGACACCTACCTGCCGATCCTGCTGCCGGCCTACTTCGCCGTTCCGTTCTTCACGTTCCTGATGCGGCAGTTCTTCCTCAGTGTGCCCGTGGAGATCGAGGACTCGGCCCGGATCGACGGCTGTTCTTCCTTCGGGGTGTTCTTCCGGATTCTGATGCCGTTGTCCGTTCCGGCCCTGGCCACCGTGGCCATTTTCTCGTTCTTCTTCTACTGGAACGATCTACTGGGTCCGCTGATCTACCTGCGGTCGCAGTTGAAGTTCCCGGTGGCCATGGGCATCGCCTCGTTCCAGACCGAGCAGTATGCGAACTTCGCCCTGATGATGGCCGCCGCCACAATGGCCGTGGCCCCGATGCTGGTGGTCTTCTTCTTCACCCAGCGCCTGTTCATCCAGGGTGTGGTCATCACCGGGGTTAAGGGGTAGCGCTTGGATCGCACCGGCAAGCCAATCATTCACTGGAGGATTGGATTTCGAACAAGGTTGGACAGCATTCCCACGACATCGGGCCGGTTCGGCCCGGAGGCCTCCCATGCAGAACATACTGACCGAGCGAGAGGAACTGGCTGACGGGATGCCCCGCGACGCGCGGGGATTCTGGCAGCCCGAGGACGGGACGGCGGATCCCAATCCGTGGTTGGCGTGGCCCCTGAAGCCGAAGGAGGCCCTGACCTGGCTCAAGGATTACATCTACCCCTGGAACCTCATCTACGCGGCCCTCGCCACGTTGACCTGGTACTTCCTGACGCCGGACCTGACGCGTACGGCCGAATTCCAGTGGGACTGGATCCTGCAGGTCTTTCTCCGCAACCAGGTGATGCTGATCGTCATCGTGAGTGCCTGGCACATCTGGCTCTGGGTCAAGAAGTCGCAGGGGCTGCAGTACAAGTACACCTCGGACTGGATGGGAGCCGGCAAGCGCCAGTTCCTGTGGAACAACCAGGTGCGCGACAACGTCTTCTGGAGCTGTGTCAGCGGTGGCATCACGTGGACCGCCTACGAAGTCCTGATGCTCTGGGCCTACGGTAGGGGCATCATCCCCTACCTGGACCCCGCGGCCGGCCCCCTACAGATTGTCTGGTTCGTTCTAATCCTGGCGGCCATTCCGCTGTTCAGGCTGTTCCACTTCTACTGGGTGCATCGGCTTCTGCACTGGCCGCCCCTTTACAAGGCTGGCCACTACCTGCACCACAAGAACATCAACATCGGTCCGTGGTCCGGCTTGGCCATGCATCCGATCGAGCACATCCTGTACTACAGCTGCATCCTGATCCACTGGGTGGTGCCATCCCATCCCATCCACATGATCCTGAATGCGCAGCACGCGTCCTTCACCCCGGCCCAGGGTCATGTCGGATTCGAGCACGTGGTGGTCGGGGAGAAGGGGAAGATCCCGGCCGGCTCCTACTTCCACCAGTTGCATCATCGCTACTTCGAGTGCAACTACGGGGAACCGGACATTCCCTTCGACCACTGGTTCGGCACGAGCCATGACGGCTCCGCCGAAGCACATGAGCAGATGCGGGTGAAGAGGCGGGCCGTGCACAACGTGTGAACGCGGCCTGGTGCATGCCAGCGGCTGCCTTTGGTTCCGGTATTCGACTTACTTTCCGGTCTTGGCCGGTTGCTTGGCCGCCGTGCGGTTGCCGGCAAAGCATCCTGGTCGGCCGGACCGTGATGTTTGTTGAGCGAATCCTGTCTCCGAGAAGCATTTCTCGGAGACAGGATTAATTGTCAGTGGCTTTCAACCTCTCCCACGTTGGAGAAGTTGGTGATTGCTATCTCGCCCTCGGGAAACTCGGCCACAATCTTCAACTGCCCGCCCACTGCCTCGACGTAGGACCGGAGGCTTGACACGTACATGTCATCGATGCGCTGTTGGCGCTTCGGCGGGAAGTTCTTGGTCAACTCGTTGAACGGATGGCGTCCACTCATTTGATCGACCCCTCCAGTCTCGGTTCTGGATTAGGTTGTAGGAATGGAAAAAGCTAGAGCCTTCATTTTCGGTGTGCTTGCGACCATGTTGGTACTGGTCGTGTTGGCATTCTTCGTCGTCAACGACCGATTCGGTTTGATGCTGAAACTGGTGGGTCCTAAGTATGAAGTTCCGCAAGAACACTTAGATAAGCTTCAAGAAATGTTTCCCGCTCCTTCGACTTTGGATCGTTCTTTAGATGCAAATGAACAACTGTGCGTATTCCAAGTCAACCCCGGCATCGTAGGTGATGTCGATATTTTCGACAAAATCCCTGATAGTTGGTGGGCCAAAACCCTGACAGATCGAGAGATCAACGAGCCACAACTTGAGGAAGACTACTTCCTGTTGCTAGATGGGACACCAGGGTACGGCGATGACGAGTTCTGGTTCCATGTGCGCCATTTCAAGGCTTCAGCACCCACGATCATGCTGGAGGAGGGCTGGGTTCGAGCGACAAACCTTCAGGCCCAGACACCTGAATGCAGTCTGGGTGGACTCGTGTCCGAAGATGTGCCTGTCCCCACGGCCACCCGCGGCCCAACGGCTACAGCCACTGTGGTCGTGTCTGTGGTGACACCGGTACAAGGGGAGTCACCCTGCACCTATCGGGCCCAGCCCGGCATTGTGGGCGACATCGACATATTTGATGCGATTCCCCAAGACTGGCTGGACAAGACGCTGCACGACCGCGAGATTGACGAACCCCAACCGGAAACCGATTTCTTCCTGTTGCTCGATGAGACTCCGGGCTACGGTGACGATGAGTACTGGCTCCATGTGCGTCATTTCAAGGCTTCAGCACCCACGATCATGCTGGAGGAGGGCTGGATCCGAGTGACAAACCTTCAGGCGCTGACACCTGAATGCAGTCTGGGTGGACTCGTGTCCGAAGATGTGCCTGTCCCCACGGCCATCCGCGGCCCGACGGCTACGGCCGCAGTGGTCGTTCCCGTGGTGACACCGGTACAAGGGGAGCTACCTTGCATCTATCGGGCCCAGCCCGGCATTGTGGGCGACATTGACATTTTCGATGAGATTCCCCAAGGCTGGTTGGACAAGACGCTGCACGACCGCGAGATTGACGAACCCCAACCGGAAACCGATTTCTTCCTGTTGCTTGATGAGACTCCGGGCTACGGTGACGACGAGTACTGGCTCCATGTTCATCACTTCAAGGCATTGGCTCCGGACATCATGTTGGAGAAGGGCTGGGTGCGGGTTACGAACCTCCAAGCCTTGACAACTGAGTGTACGCTTGAAGCACTCATGCAACATCGTTAACCAACTGAGGCTTGGGAAGGAATTCGAGATGGCCCACCAGTGTTACTGCACCCAATAGCAGTCGTGTCAAGGAACCCCCAAACTTGCCTATGGGGATGGAAACTTCATCTCCTTTCGACGATTGGCATCCCATTGCTTGATTGAAGTATGGGCTTACGGTCGCCTCTCGGATCACGGCTCCTCTTCCGTCAGAATTCGCAAGTATTCTTGGTACGCGTACACCCGACCGCGTCGCTTGCCCGTGATCTCGCGCAATACGCCAAGGTCTTGCAGCAACCCTATCGCCTTGCTGGATGTTGGGGCTGTTAGACCGAGTAGCCCTGAAGCACTGGGGACAGTGACGACCGGATTGGACGGTAGGCAGTCGAGCAATCGGATCGCCGCGACCGTGGGGCTTTTGTGTTCGAGGAGGCGGCTGCGGTTACGTTCAATCAGCGCATGGAGAGCCTGAGCGACACGCACTCCGTCGGCTGCGGCTGTCTGTACACAGCCGAGAAAAAACCGGGTCCAACCTTCCCAGTCTCCAGTTTGGCGTACGGCATCCAAATGCGCGTAGTACTCTTGCTGGTTCCGTTTCAAGGCCAAACTGAGGTAGAGCAGAGGCTGGTCGAGTAGACCCCAATGCTCCAACAGCAAGGCAATCAACAGCCGGCCGATGCGTCCGTTACCATCTAGGAAAGGATGGATTGTCTCGAACTGCACATGGGCCAGACCAGTTCTCACGAGAGGTGGGAGATCGTGTTCCGCATGGAGCCATCTCTCCAGTGCACCGAGCGCGCTGGCCACCTCATCCGGTGGTGGGGGTACAAAATGGGCGTTGCCGGGGCGACTGCCACCGATCCAGTTCTGCGAACGACGGAGTTCCCCCGGTAGTTTGTCTTCGCCACGAACGCCGGCCATGAGAATTCGGTGCGCCTCACACAACAAGCGGATGCTGATCGGCAGTCCTTTGGGATCTGCAATCCGAGCCCGAGTGTGCGCTAGGGCATCCATATAGTTGAGGACCTCGCGTACATCATCCGGTCGATCACTGTGCTGGGTAGCCTCAAATGCTACAACGTCCTGAAGCGTTGCCTGCGTGCCTTCGATTTGCGATGTGACCACTGCCTCCTTGCGAACGAATCCGTACAGGAACAAGCCTGGGTTCGGTACCACCGAGCCCGCGACTGCAAGTCGTGCCAGTTCCGCTAATGCAGCAGTATGTAGATTGGAGGTCAGGTCATCCAACTCCAGCGGAGGCTCGACCGGGGGGAGTGGGAAGGGCACAAACGCGCGTACCTCTTCTCCACCTTTGGTACTGGTGATGCGGTATCGACCGGTCTGACGAGTCACAGGGGAAAGCTCCTCAATCTTTCTCAGGGGGTTAAGAAACGATCGTTGCTTAATGTACACCACAAAGAAACGATCGTTTCTTTGTGGCAGATGCGCGGAGAGTTGCTCAATCCAGACAGCAAGGCGGTTGCTTGCTATCCAACAGTGCCTTGCAGGTGGCGAGGTTACAGGGGTTCTGAACGTTGGGCTTGGCAACTGGGTGGCGGTGGATCGAGAGTGCTACAACCACGCCAGTCAGGAATTGGACCTGTGGCCTACCACGTGGCAGAGGTGAATCTTCTTCCGTTGAGGTGCCCTGCCAAGACTCGTTATCAGCATGGCCCGGAGTTGGGATGCAGGCAAAGCCCGAGCCAATCATGGGGTTTGAGGGCCTCGAGTGGTTGGCAGGGCAAACGCAAAGTCGGGTTCAGGGCAGGCTTGGGGCCAGCAGCCGGGGTCGGTGTCCGATGCGGTCGCGCAGCAGCCCGATGGACACATGGGATCTGAGATTCCGTTGAACCGTGCGCACCCTGTTCAGGGCGGCCCGGCGGAGGATGCCCATCACGGCGGGCGCGTGGCCCGTGCGGATGCGGCCGTCGTCCTCCCGGAACGGCACGTCCAGGGTGCGGTGCAGGCCGTTCCCGCGTCCCAGTGGCCGCGGACCAGCTCCAGCAGGGTGCCCGCGTCCGGGGAACGGCCGGGATGTAGTAGCGCACCGTGCGGGTGCGACGCCCGCGGGGGCCGGTGCGCTCCGTCCGCACCCGGAGCCGGCTGCGCAGGCCGGGCCAGGCTTTGGGGTCCGCCACCCACTCGCAGAGGCCGGGGCCGCCCAGCACGGTGCCGGTGCGCCGCTCGGTGCGACCGCGGTTGTGCTTGAAGGTCTGGTCGCGGGCCTCCGCCTCCGGCGCGAAGGCGCCCCGCTCGGCGTCGTCGAAGGCCGCCTTCACCTCCCGGTGGAGGGTGGGCTGGTTGCGCTTGACGGCCAGGACGCAGTCAGCCCCGCCCGCCCGCAGGGCCTGCACGATGGCGGTCTGGCAGCCGGCGGCGTCGATCGTGACGACGGCTCCCTCCAGGACCAGGCGGTCGAGCAGACGGGGTATGGCCTTGATCTCATGGCTTCTGGCCGCACACGGTTCCCGGGCCAGGGTAGGCCTTCCTGCACCAGGAAGGCGCTCACGAGGTGCAGGGGGCGGCGGGCCGCCTTGCCGTCCAGGGCCAGGACCAGCTCCTGCAGGCCGGGTAGGCTGGTGCCGTCGAGCAGCCACAGGGCGGCCTGCATGGCCGTCTCGGGGTCCCGCCGGCGCACCAGGCGCAGGCAGGTGTCGCGGGACGGCGTGACCGGGCCCAGGGCCACCAGCAGCGTGGCTAGGAGCACGCACAGGGCATGGCGCACGCTGCGCGGGTCGCGCGGATCGGGCAGGGCTTGCAGATGGTGGGCGAAGGCGCACAGGGCCTCCAGCAGGGCCGGGTCGGGGCGTGCGACCAATGTAGGCCATGAGGGTTGCCGTGGGGACTGTGGGGATATGGATACCCCCATGGGATGCGCGGCGGCTCTCTTGATCCGATTGGGCCGGCGACGGCCTGGCACCGGGCCGCGGCATGGAATATCCCTGCCGCTTTAATCCCAATCGTCGATGAATTCATTCCATGTACAAGGGTCGCAGCCTACGCCCCGAACCGACCCTGCACCGCCCCGATTCACCGCGGGCAAAAGAGCGAGGTTTCTCCAGCCTGCTCCGGAAGTCGTCCGCATCCTCCGCCAACCGGAAGGTTTCGAGCTTGGCCGATCCACCCGACCCGTCCTCACCCACCAGAATGAAATCGTGCAGGTTTGTTACCAGGCCCCACCGGTAGCGACTCACTTGATCCGACTGCGCGGTCAGCCCGGCATCGTCCCCCACGCCTTTCACTTCCACCACCCCTCGCTCCGGGAGCTGTCCCGCCCTCGGCCGGCCCTTCTGGACCTGCCTTGCCGTGTAGAGGGCAAAGTCTGGATGGCCGGCCCCCTGATCCGCGCCTTCCTGAATGCAGAACACCTTGGGCTTGAGCTCATGCCCTACTGCACCGAGGAGGTTTGTCAGTGCCGGATGGTAGGAGGGTTCCCTGGTCCCGCCACCCGATGCGCGCACCCGACGGAGTTCAGCGAAATACGCTTCCACCGCAGTGATCAGTTTCTGATTGGGTCCCGGACATCGTGCCTTCCTGTGAATCGACGTGCTGCCGTCTCATGGTACGGTCTGGCAACTTCGAAAGATGTCACGACGAACGGGTTCGTGGCGACTGTGCGGCACCGTTGAAGCTGAAAGCGCCGTGACTGGGCCACAACCGTGTTTTCCTAAAAAGTGCCAGAAACGCCGACTCCATCTCGGCCCCGAAGGCGAGAATCCCGATTCGATCGTAGCAACGCCGCGATGTCCGTCGTGGAGCAATTGCCGCGCTGGGTCCAGATGACCTTGGGGGGCGGCCCTGCACGAAACTCAGATGATGGAAGTCCGCGTCCTTTGAGACGATGGTGAGATTATGATCCCGAGCGTAATCCCAGATCAGATCGCAACATCGTTAGCTCGGGCCAGTCCGATATCCCGAACATGGACGGATCCCGAAAAGATGTCCGATAGGCCAGCGACGAGACGCGGAGACAGGTTCTCGTCGAAGAGGAGCTTCACTCGGGCGGGATCGAAACCAGCCTGCGTTCACGCTCTGCCGCGAACATCAGTACTGCCCGGATGTCTTCGCGCTCGAGATCCGGGAAATCCGCCAGGATTTCCGTTTCCGTCATCCCGGACGCCAAGTACTCAAGGACATCGTACACCGTGATCCGGAGCCCGCGGCTGCACGGCTTCCCGCCGGCACTGTTTCAATCTCGTTGATATGGGTCCGGACGCACAGGCGGCGAGGGCTGCCTACAATGGGTGTTGTCACGACAACCCAAGAGGACCCTCGCCGTGGACTTCAGTCCCAGCGCCTGCCACCCCCGAACGCCAACGGGCCCTGCCCGATGCCCCGGCCGCCTGCCCCCGTTGCGGGGCCTGCGCCTGGCGCCGCAACGGCACCCATCCCCGCCACCTGGTTGTCCTCGGCCGGCTGCGGGTGCAACGCCTGGCCCGGGAACGACCGCCGGAGGCGGGCCCCGTCCTGCTGGCCCTCTGGGAAGCGGTGATGCAGGGCCGCGTGCGTCTGCGGCCGGAGGTGCAAAAACTGCTGTAGCATCTCATGGAACGCGGGCACGAACGGGTGCGCAGCCAGGGGAACCCCACGGTGCTCGCCTCCACCAACCGCCCGGGGGCTGTTTGGCCGCTTCAAACCCCGGGCCCGCCTGACACGGGGGCTGAAGACCGAGGCCGGGGCCCTCAACTTCGTGCGTCTGATGGCCCGCGGCATGGCCTGACGCGACACAGGAAGCCCACGGGTACGGAGGATAGGCCCGGGACGGCCCACAACCAATATCAACGAGATTGAAACAGTGCCCTTCCCGCCTCTCTTTCCTGGCTCCAGAGTGATGCGCTTCAAACGGTTCATACCCTCAGGATACCCTTGGGTCGGATCGGGGGTCAAGCCTCGCGGTTGGGCCGGATTTCCGAACTGCGGCCAAGCCGGACAGCAAGGTTTGACATCCAATCCAGTTGCCGAACAGTCGCGGATAATTACATCATGAACATATCCGAACCCGTTGCTGTCCCGACGGTAATCCCACCGGAGTTGATTGCCGACCTTCACCGCCTCAACCCTTGGTGGACGGACCAGCCGGCTGCACGGATTCCCGCCACTCGCCGCCACTTGGCGGCCCGGGTACGGCGACGCCTCGATGTTGACATAGCACCCATTGTGGCGGTGCGCGGTCCGCGCCAGGTGGGCAAGACCACTATCCAGTTGCAGCTCATCGCCGATCTGCTTGGCGAGGGAGTTCCCCCTACCAGCATTCTGCGGATCCAGTTCGATGAACTGGTATCCACTGATCGGTTGCTCGATCCCATCCTCCGCATCGCCTACTGGTTTGAAGAAAACATTGCTACCGATCGCTTCAACGCGCTGGACCGGCAGGGGCACAAGGCCTACCTGTTTCTTGACGAAGTGCAGAATCTGGACAACTGGAGCGCGCAACTCAAGTTCCTGGTGGATACCGTTGGGGTCAAGGTTCTCGTGACCGGTAGTTCCGCCCTGCGCATTGAAAGGGGGAGGGACAGTCTGGCCGGACGTATTCACACTGTGGAAGCCGGAACCCTTTCGCTCACCGAGATCGGCAGGTTTCGCCAGTTGGACCATCCGGATCCGTTTTTGCCTGACAATGGTCTGAGGCATCTTTTGCACAAGGAATTCTGGCTGGAGCTTGCTGAACACGGACGTAGCCACTCTGAATTCCGCGACCAGGCCTTCCGGCATTTCTCGGCTCGCGGCGGATATCCCATGGCCCACAACCGTGCCGAGGTCGACTGGTCCCTGCTGTCCGACCAATTGAACGAAACCGTCATCCAGCGGGTGATCCAGCATGACCTGCGATTGGGGAATCGCGGCCGTCGTCGCGATGCCTTTCTTCTGGAGGAACTCTTCAGGTTGGCCTGCCGCTATGCCGGGTTAACGCCTTCCTACGATTTGCTTGCCGACGAGGCTCGGTTGTCGATGGGTGCCGACGTGGGTCGCCAGAGGGTTGCAAACCACCTAAGGTTCCTCGCCGACACCATGCTGCTGCACCTGATACCGCCTCTGGAACTGCGTCTCAAGCGACGCCGGGGCAGCCCCAAACTGTGCCTGGTTGACCACGGCCTCCGGGCCAGCTGGCTCCAGGAGCAAATTCCGCTGGCCCCGGAGGCGTTGGCGGCAAGTCCGGAGTTGAGCACTATGGCTGGCCACATTGCCGAGAGCACACTTGGTGCCACTGCCTCCGGCATTCCCGGCCTGGGCATTGCCCACCAGCCGGAGCGTGGCTTGGACCGTGAGGTTGACTTTGTCTTCACTGTCGGCGACCGACGGTTGCCGGTCGAAGTGAAGTACCAACGCCGTATCGATTCAGTCCGGGATACCTTGGGCATCCGATCGTTTGTGGAGAAGTCGGCCAACCGCGCCCCCTTTGGACTGCTCATTACCCAAACCGATACTCCAACCGAGGATGCACCGCATATTGTCAGTATGCCGCTTTCGACATTCATGCTGCTCGCTTAGGCGGGGCAAGTCCAACGTAACTGTCCAGCAACCCTGTTGAGCGTCAACTCCTGTCACGGAAATTGGGATCTGATACCAATCCATTACAATAGCATTACTTGATATGTGGACGGTGGCACCGGGAGGGACGGCCATGGCTCGCAGGACGGCGATCGTCTGGGCGGTCGGGGACACGGTGGACGCCCTGCATGCGCAGTACCGGTCCGGGGGCCTGGCCGCGGTGCGGTGCCGGCGGCGGGGCGGGCAAGCCCTCCTGCCTGACGAAGGACCAGGAGGCGCAGCTGGTGGCGGAGGCGGCCACGGGCGTGTTTGCGACGGCGCAGGCGGTGCGGGACTGGATTGAGGAGCGGTTCGGGGTGGTCTACACCCGCGACAGCATGTACACGCTGCTGCCACGGCTGGGGATCCGGCTGAAGGTGCCCCGGCCCCGCCACC
This sequence comes from Caldilineales bacterium, assembly GCA_012271135.1. Lineage (GTDB taxonomy): Bacteria > Chloroflexota > Anaerolineae > Caldilineales > Caldilineaceae > Bin34. The sequence goes on from JAAXGZ010000003.1 coordinate 35,033, forward strand.
CGCAGGCCGACCCCCGGGCCCGGGCGGCCTGGAAAAAGAGGGGCTCGGCGCACGCCTGAAGGCGGTCGGCCTGAAGCATCGTGTGGGGCGACGAGATGCGCGTGGGGCTGCGCGGCCAGGTGTGCAAGGTGTGGGCGCCGCGGGGGGTGGCGGTGTCCCAGGCCGTCCGGATCGGCTGGAAGTACACCCATGTGGCGGTCGCCATCGATCCCATGACGGGGCGGCTGTGGTGGGCCTGGCAGAAGAACATGACGGGCGAGGAGATGGCCCGCATCCGGGGGGTCTGGGCCGCAGAACCTGGGACGGGGCCGGGGGCCACACGGGCGAGGACAGGCAGGCCGTGGACGCGCCCCGGGTGGTGCAGCCACCCTACGCCCCCGAACCGGACCCGGTCGAGCGCTTCTTCCGGGAGCTGCGCCGGGCCCTCGAGATTGTTAAGGGTATCTGCACAAAATATCGCACAATCAAAAGGCTTGTTTGGCACCGGCAGAGCCATGATCCCGTGCCTGTTCCCTGTCTTGGAGCATGCCGAACCCGCAATGGCCGCCAACGAGGCCGGACCCATTCGGATTCCAAGCCTGTCGGTGCCCGCCGGACACGCCAAGAGATCCTTGACAGGCCGTTGGTCCCCCAATGAAGCTCACTTTATCGACATGATGGGCATTGAACAAATACCCTTGTCAAGGCCCTCGAGGGACGGGTGTATGAGACCCTGCAGGCTAGGCAGGCGGCCCTGGAACCGATCCTGAAGGCGTGGCAGGCCGACCGGACCGGGTGCGGCAACTGTGCGGCTGGCACTGGATCCGGGACACCCTGGAGGCCCTGCCCGCCAACCCTCAAGTAATCCAATCATGATTGATTAGTATGAGTTGTAAGCGGAGCGGATTCAGTGCGCACACGGGTTGCCAAGCATTGAATGCCAACAACCCATCCGCAGGGAGTCAATCGTTCACTGATGTTTCCACCTGGCTTCTACCTTGGCCCGACGAGCTGGTTATCGCTCCAGGGTATTGGGTCACCGGCACGAACAGCGACTCCGGTTCCACCAACAGATTGGTGGCGTGCCGACCCAAGACCCTCGCGATCGCGTCAAGGGTTTTGAACCGGGGCGACTGTGCTCCCTTCTCCAACCGTACCAGGGTCACCCGCCCAATGTCGGCCGTCTGGGCGAGTGCCGCCTGCGTCAAACCCGCGGACTCGCGAAAGCCCCGAATGCATTCACCGAGGATCTGTCTACCCTGCATGGCAATGGCCTCGATCGCGGGCCGATAGGAAGCATCACAGTAGTGGCGGGCGAAGTCCCAGGGAATCTCGACCATCTCGTCACCGACCGTCTCCAGAACCATTTCGTACGGATTCGCTAGACTGGACAACGCCGTGCGCTCCTCAATCTCGGGTATGTCCTTGTAGGGCTTGTAGGGAATGCATCCGTGGGCCCCATCCGCAAAGCCGATTTCGATTGCATCCTCCAGTGGATTGGCGACCGTCATCGCATCCGATAGGCATTGTTGACCAGAACGGCTTCCATCGTCGCCTACCTTCCGTGGATGGCGTCCCACGCCTTTCTGATTTCCGCTGCGTGCGTTGTATAGGCCTTCATAAATGCTCCTGAAGGTCCCGGCCGGAGGCGACTCCATGAGCGTACCTCCGTTGAGTTCCACGCGGCATACGTCTTGGCTGCCCACCCAGACATGTACGTGGGGCGGTTTGAAACCGTTCTCCCTGGTATTCACAATGATTCTCCAGACACCGTCTGGAGAATCGCGGGAAGCTTCTCTTTGGGGAATTTGCCAGGCATGTCTGGCAAATTGGGATCTCCGACATCCCGGACGTGACCATGACCTGTGAAGACTGTACTTGCCGGGCTGGAACAGTTCAGTCCTGGTGATGTCGATTCCGCCGTTGACTCCTCATCAGCCTGTCCCCGTGGTCATGGCTTCATGTCAGCATGCCGGTCGAAGACGGGCATCGGCCGGCAGCCAGCACTCCAACTTCACTGCGTTGTTACGCGATCGCTTCGTGTGCCCTGATGTTCTCCTATCGCCCGCATGCCCTGCGCGAGCTCATAGCTCGCCTACATGCGCATCCAGTGCTTGGCTGTACCCCAGCCAATAGCCTCCAGGCGAGAGCCATGTTCGCGGATACGCCTGTCTTGCCGTTGAGCAGACACGGCAACGTGCCCTGCTCACAACCCAGATGTGCTGCCGTCTCAGTCACGTTCCAGCCGACCTCATCCATGCTCGCCCGACCCAGTTCGCCCAAGTGTGGGGGATTCAGCATGGGACCTACGCGCTCACCGTCGGCGTTGTCCATAATCTTCCTCCTTGTCATCAGTGGTAGTCGACCAAGTTCACGTCCACGGCTTCGCTGTTCTCCAAGCGGAACCATACTTCATGAAAATTGTCTGTGCCCCAAGCCAAACTTTGGCCTCCCCGCTTCCTCGCGCTCCAGGGGAATCGCGCCTGCACACAGTGGACGGTGATGCCGGAGTTTCGGCCTCCGACACCAGGACCCGGTGCTGAACCAGCGGGGAAGGGTGCTGCAGCATCAGCGCTGGTGCGACCGGAGGTGAGTCCAATCGTTGTCGATACCGTGCACGGAGCTCACTGCACCCTCGATCGAAATCCTGCCTTCCTGTGTCTTTGCAATATGGAGGGCTATACAGGTCGCATCCGCCCTGTTGTCCAGTTCCACAAGCAGGCCCCGGCCGTATTGCTTGAGTGCAGCCTGGTCTTGTGCTTCCTGCAGGCTGCGGTTGTATTTCAGTTCCATAACGGCGATCCGGCCCCCGCATAGGGTTGCCAGATCGTAGCGTCCTGCCAGTTCGGCCTGTTCCGAACGCGGCATGACACCCATGCCTAGGAACAGGCCATGCAGTGCCGCATGGTAGGAGAACTCGTCGTCCATGATGTGGTAGGGAAAGGCATACAGGCAGTCCAACAGGGCTGTTGGAAGATCCTCATACTTTCCTGACACCAGGCACTTGTGCACGCGCTCGACGCCCGGCAACTGCTCACCCACATGGACAAGGGCCAGATCCCTGAGCATGGTCCGCGAGACCTCGCGGTTGGGCCAACCCAGGCGTGCCGGGTGCCCATCCTGGGCAGGATGGTGTGTCAGGTAGCCGCTTTGCAGCATGAGCGACTTGAGGCCCGTTGCCTTGTTGCTGTAAAAGTCGGCATCCAACTCGTCGGGATGTGCGAAAGGAATCGAGTTCACCGAGTTGGGTTGCTGCCTCAGGGCATCCACCAGTGTCTTGGATACCCCCGAGTCCGACCAGTGCGACGGGAATCCATGCATCCTGATACTGTCCCGCACGGCCGGGGTCACCAGGTCGGAAAGAGTGTTGCACAGCGACCACGGGTTGTAGACCGCCGGCCCCTGTCCGGCACGATCGAATCGATATCCGTTGTAGTAGGTTTGAAGCGACGCACGCAGCTCGTCGGTGGATTGCCTCAGGCTCTGCGCCGCCGCCTGGACGATGTTTGACAGAGGGGGTTGGTCCAGCTGGGCCTCGGTGAATCCGCACACACTGCCGAGATCCGCACGCCAGGTGCAGTCCTGCAGGTTGTTGAGTGCCGAAAACAGCTCTCCGTAGGCACGGCGTGTGATGCCGGTGATCAGGACCTTGTGGAGAATCCCGTCACATTGCTTGAGAACCCGAAAAAAGTCGCGGAACAATCGGAAGTACGGGTCAACCTCCGACGGCCTCCGGCCAAGGAGCGACAGCAGTGGCGTATCGTATTCGTCCACCAGCACCACCGGGTCGTTGCATTCCACCTGTAGCGACTGGATCAGTTCGTCAAGCATGTCCTGGGCTGCAAACCGATAGCCTGTTGGTTCACGCAGGTGCTTCATGGAAATGCCGGGGTCGTATCCCCTGCAGTACCAGAGCAGGGCCTGTTGGGCAACATGCCTTTTGAGGGACAGCTCCATTTGACCGACGCTGGAACCGGTAATCCTGCTTAGGTCAAGCCGAATGACGGGATGGCGCGCAGAGGTTGTGAACGGCTGCTCCCATGCCGTGCCGGCGAAAAGCTGTTCGTCCTGAACCTTTGGCATCGCCCGAATCGTTGATCGGGCAGGGTGTCTCACTCTCGGCAAGTCGCCTTGGAACATGCACTCGATGGTCGAGTGCATCAGGGTCTTGCCGAAGCGGCGCGGCCGGGACAGGAACAGGAACTCGCCGGTATTCAGCAGTTGAGCCAGCTCGCTGGTCTTGTCGACGTAGGCGTGACGCTCGCGCCGCAGGCGCGCATAGTCGGAGATCCCGGGGCGCAGTCTCGGAACGGCCGGGGATTGCCCTTGCGTCTCGTCGGGATTGGTATGGATGTCCGGTTCGTCCGTCATCATGCACTGCGTTCGGTTGGAGGGGCCCAGTTGGCGTCAAGCCCAGTGGATTGTAGTGCGCCGTTCAGGCCGGCACAGGCTCAATCCGAACTCCGCCTCGGTTACACGACCAAGGGAGAGCCGAGACGCTGCAGTGCAGGCTTCGGAAAACCTGGGACGGTGAAGCCATTCGCGAGGTGCTGAAGACGCATGAAGAGCCGCTGCCGTGGCTGCGAGACTACATTCGGGATGTTGTTGAGGATTTGGAAACCGGGGATGCGCCAGTCGGTTGTGGAAGGCACAGCGCGGCCGGGTAGAATGGATTCCCGGTATGGAACGGGAGGCGAAACATAGCGGTGGTTGATATGCGAATACGACCGCAGGCCGCAGCGATCCCGACTGCTGTGGCCGATCCGGATTGGGGACAGGGGCGGCCGGACCCCCGCGCCTTGGCGGTGGCCCAGGAATTGCAGGAGCGGTTGCCGGATACCCAAGTGATGCTCTTCGGCAGCCGGGCGGGGGGCCGATGGCGGCCGCGGTCTGATCTCGACTTGGCTGTGATTGGCATGGAAGAAGACCTGGAATCGGAATCTTCCTTGCGGAACACGGCCAAGGCCATGGCTGGAGACCTATATGACAGACCGCCAGATATCCAGATTTTCCCTATTCCACGTTCCGAATTTGAGAAGTTTCGCACTTCCCTACCCCACATCGCAGGGCAGGTACAGAGCCGAGGACTTACACCGGAAGGAGAGCACCTTCCCCTCATGACGCAAGACAACCCGTGGCCCGGAGTCCGGACATTGCTGCAATCCACCCGGCGCCACTTGGAGAGAGCCTTGGGCAACTTGGAACAATATCCCGACGAAGCAGTGTTCCATGCTCATTCAGCATTGGAAACAGTTCTCAAGGCGGCTCTGGGCGCGGCGAAGGTAGATTTCGAATTTACCCACAATCTGCAGGATTTGGTAAGGCAAGCGAGAGAAGAGGCGCCGGCCACCCTCTTGGCGTCAATGGAGGGCTTCCCGTCTGCCGCCCAACTGAATGAGTGGACGAAGTTTCGACTACAGGTCCCCTACAGCGGAGAAACCGTGCCTTGGCCAGCAGATTCGGCTGAAGAGATCGTTGGCACCGTACAACGACTGAGCGGGATTCTGGCAGGGCACGCGCTGGAGTCGCTGGGCAAGTCCCCACACGATGTTGGTTACGCGGAGTGGCTGGGGAATGGCCCCTTGGCCGGTTGGGAATCGCTGCCTCTGGACTATTTTTCGCAGGCGGAGGTGGAAGAACGGATCATCCAAGAAATCCGGGCAGCGGAACGGACCGACTTGGCTGTCGCGACACTGCGCGTGTTCCTGGGGAGTGACTTGACCCCGGCCGTCCTGGATCGGATCGAGGCCGCATGGCGCGCAGAAGGGCCGCCGCCGGACTATCTGCAAAATCTCAAGGACGCGCAACAGGCACCGGACAATTGGCGTTCCCTGCTGTTGTCGGATCACCATGAGCCGGATACCGACCGCGCGTCGAACGATAGATACTGCGTCTGATCCCCCTTGAGTGCCAGGACATGGTCCGCACCGCGGTCGCGGAGCGCCTGCGCTATCTGCATCCGGTACTCCATGGCATCGATTGTCACGATGTAGCCCCCGGTAGCAACATCGACCACGCCGGGATAGCCATGATTCCGTTGGATCTGTCGTCTACCCGGTACCGTCTCAGCGTAAGAAGCTGACCGGGTACAGGGACACGACAGTGGGAACGGCCATGATGGTGGTTTCCGGGTGGGACGAAGACCACCCATCCCATGGTTGCCCCCCCCAAGTTGAATGCGATTCCCCTGCGCGGAACACAGGGTACTGTGGGATGTGTGGCAAATTTTCTTTATACTTGGCGGACTGTATCCACCTTGTCCCAAGGACCTTTCACGGACGAACAGCATGTCTACCGAAATTCCCCGCTACAACCCGGCGGCCATTGAGGCCAAGTGGCAGCAGGAATGGGAACGGTTGGGCTTGTATCGCACCGTGGAGGATCCCGACCGGCCCAAGTGGTACGCGCTGACCATGCTCCCGTACCCTTCCGGGGACCTGCACGTAGGGCACTGGTACGCCATGACACCCAGCGACACGGCAGCCCGTTACCGGCGCATGCAGGGGGCCAACGTCTTCTTTCCGATTGGGTTCGACGCCTTCGGCCTGCCGGCAGAGAACGCGGCCATCGCCCACGGTATCAATCCGCGGATTTGGACCTACGACAACATCGACAACATGCGTCACCAGCTGCGGCAGATGGGTGCGATGTGGGCCTGGGACCGCGAGGCGGTCACCTGCGAGCCCGGGTATTACAAGTGGTCGCAGTGGTTTTTCCTGCGCCTGCTGGAGGCCGATCTCGCCTACCGCGAGAAGGCGCCCGTGGACTGGTGTCCGAACTGCAATACCACCCTGGCCCGCGAACAGGTTTGGGGCGAGGACAAGCACTGTGAACGGTGCGGCACGCCGGTCATCCAGAAGGAACTGGAACAGTGGAAGTTCCGCATCACCAACTACGCGGACGAACTACTGGCCGATCTCGAGAATATCGAGTGGCCCGATCCGGTCAAGATCATGCAGACCAACTGGATCGGCCGCAGCACGGGTGCCCAAGTGGCCTTCCATACGGAGGACGGCGAGCCCATTGAGATCTTCACGACGCGCCCGGATACGCTGTGGGGAGCCACGTTCATGGTGCTGGCACCCGAACATCCACTTGTTTCCCAAATCACGACCGACGACCGACGGGCCACGATCGAGGATTATGTGGAGAACTCAGCGCGCCTCAACGAAGCCGTTCGCACGGACATCGGTCGAGAGAAGACCGGCGAGTTCACGGGAGCGTATGCCGTCAACCCCGTCAATGGAGCCCGCATTCCAATTTGGATCGCGGACTACGTGATGCTGGGCTACGGTACGGGTGCCATCATGGCCGTGCCCGGCCACGACGAACGCGACTTTGCCTTCGCCGAGCAGTTTGGCCTGGACATCGTGCGGGTGATTTCGGGCCCGGACGGGGCCACGGGACCCCTGACCGAGGCCTGGCCCTCCAAGGAAGATGGAGCGATGATGAACAGCGGCGAGTTCGATGGCACCCCGGTTGTGGGAGCCGCGGACAAGGTCATTGCCTGGCTGGAGGAAACCGGCAAGGGCCGCGCCCAGGTCAACTACCGGCTGCACGACTGGCTCATCTCCCGCCAGCGCATGTGGGGCACGCCCATCCCGATTGTCTATTGCGCCGATTGCGGGACGGTGTCGGTGCCCTACGACCAGCTTCCCGTGTGCCTGCCGGAGAAGACCGAGTTCCAGCCCTCCGGCGAGAACGCCCTGCTGCATACGCCGTCGTTCCTGAACACGGAATGCCCGCAATGCGGCCGGGAGGCCAAGCGCGAAACAGACACGATGGACACCTTCATGTGCTCGTCGTGGTACCAGTACGCCTACGTGGCCCCCTACTGGGGCGACGGCAAGCCCCTGACACGCGACGCGCGCCCTTGGAGCCGCGAGGCTGGGGACTACTGGCTGCCCGTGGATCAGTACACCGGCGGCATCGAGCACGCCACCATGCACCTGCTCTACACGCGGTTCTTTACCAAGGCCCTGCGCGATCTGGGCGTGGTGGACTTCGATGAACCAATGGACCGGCTCTTCAACCAAGGCATGATTCTGGGTGCCGATTCCGAGAAGATGTCCAAGAGCCGAGGCAACGTGGTGGATCCGGACGATGTCGTGCAGCGGTACGGCGCGGACACGGTGCGCGGCTACCTGATGTTCATCGGACCCTGGGATCAGGGCGGACCCTGGGACCCGCAGCGCATCGAGGGCGTACGCCGTTTTCTCAACCGGGTTTGGACCGTGGTGACAGAGCCGGTCGAGGCGAGTTCGCAGGATGCATCCGCCGCGCGCCAGCTGGAACAGAAGCTGCATGCCACCATTGCCAAGGTGACCGCCGATCTGGATCACTTCCGCTTCAACACGGCCATCTCGGCCCTGATGGAGCTCAACAACCAGATGATGAAGGTTAGGACGACCGCGGTTGCCGACACTGCGCTTTGGACGCAGGCCGTGGATTCGATGTGCCTGATGATGGCGCCGTTCTTCCCTCACATCGCCGAGGAGCTCTGGTATCTCACGGGTAACAAGGACAGTGTCCACCTGCAGAACTGGCCCGTTCACGACGAGGAACTGGCCCGGGCCAATGAGATCACCATCGTGGTGCAGGTCAACGGCAAGGTCCGCGCAACCGTGGAGGTCGAGCAGGGCATGGCTCCGGAAGGCCTGGAGGCGCTGGCACTGGAACAGCCGAACGTGCAGCCCTACCTGGACGGCAGGGAACTGCGCAAGGCCATCGTGGTCCCGGACAAGCTTGTCAATCTGGTAGTTTGAGCCGCCCTGCATCCCGCTTAGCCGTTGCCGCAACGGAGTTCCCCCGCATGGACGACTGCCTGTTCTGCCGCATCATCAAGGGCAAACTGCCGGCGAAGATCGCCTATCAGGACGATTTGGTGACTGCCTTCCACGACATCGATCCCCAGGCCCCGGTCCACATCCTGGTGGTACCCAACCAACACTCCGAGAGCTTGGCGGAGATGGGCGATGCGGACGCCGAAAGCCTCGGGCGCGTGGTGGAGGTGCTGAACAAGGTGGCGGAGCAGGAAGGCGTGGCTGCAAGCGGCTACCGCACTCTGGTCAACACGGGTCCGGACGCCAACCAGATCGTGATGCACACCCACTTTCATCTGCTGGCCGGCAAGCCGCTTGGCCCCATGCTGAGCGCGTTCATCGACTGATATTCAACCGGAAGCGGCGGTGGCCGGAGTCCGGACCGAAGGGAACCACATGGGCATGACTGGCAGCGACAAGAAGGTTCGGAAGACCGCCCTCGCCTATTCGGGCGGGTTGGATACGAGCGTGGCCGTGCCCTGGCTGCGCAACAACTACGGATGCGAGGTGGTGTGCTTCTGTGCCAATCTCGGCCAGGAGGACGAACTGGATGGCTTGGAGGACAAGGCCAGGGCATCCGGGGCCAGCAAGTGCATCGTGCGTGATGTTAGGGAGGAATTCCTGACCGACTTCGCCTTTCCGACCCTGCGGGCCGGCGCCATTTACGAACGGGACTATCTGCTCGGAACCTCGATGGCCCGTCCCCTGATTGCCAGGCACCTGGTGGACGTGGCGCGCGCGGAAGGCTGCGACGCCATTGCCCACGGCGCCACCGGCAAGGGTAACGACCAGGTTCGCTTCGAGCTGACCGTCATGGCCCTGGAACCGTCCCTGCGCATCATTGCACCGTGGCGCGAGTGGAACATCAGGGGACGCGTGGACGCTCTGGAATACGCGGAGGAGTGGAACGTGCCGGTCAAGGCCACGGCCGACCGCATCTACAGCCAGGACACGAACCTGTGGCACCTCAGCAACGAGGGCGGTCCGCTGGAGGATCCTTGGAACGAGCCGCCCAAGGACATGTTCGAGTGGACGGCGGCCCCCGAGGATGCTCCAGACAAGCCGGTTGAACTAACGCTGGGCTATGTCAAGGGTGTTCCGTGCTTTCTGAACGGACAGAACATGGATCCCGTGTCCCTGCTCAAGGAACTCAATGCCTTGGGAGCGATTCACGGAGTGGGACGGGTCGACCTGGTCGAGAACCGCTTGGTCGGCATGAAGAGCCGGGGTGTGTACGAAACCCCGGGCGGTACCATTCTCTATCGCGGGCACCAGGCCCTGGAGCAATTGTGCCTGGACCGTGAGACCCTGCACCACAAGGAGCAGATGGGCCTGAAGTTCGCGGAACTGGTCTACAACGGCCAGTGGTACACCCCCCTTCGGGAGGCCATCACCGCCTATGTGGAGAGCACACAGGCCACGGTCACGGGCGAGGTGCGTCTGAAGCTGTACAAGGGGAATGTCATCCTGGCCGGCCGGCGCAGCCCGCACAGCCTGTATCGCGAGGACTACGTGACCTTCGAGGAGGACGACGTCTACGATCAGGAAGACGCGGAGGGTTTCATTCGCCTGTTCGGCCTGCCGCTCAAGGTGCAGGCCTTGGTGCGGTCCGACGGGGCCGCTTCCGACTGAACCACTGAATTCAGGGAGCCGGCCAATCCGGCACCCCTGCCAAGACAAGGAGCAACCCGATGGCCGTAGGCGGAGAAATCGGATACACAGGGGCACAGGCTGCCGTTCCCGGATTCGATGCGGCCGGGGTGGCGGCCGGCATCAAGCCGACCGGGGATCTGGACATGTCGGTGATTGCCAGCCCGACTCCCTGCATGGCCGCGGCTACTTTCACGCAATGCAAGTTCCCGGCCGCCCCGGTTCTGTATGATCGGCAGGTGGTGGACTTCAATCCCTCTGGCATTCACGGGGTGGTGGTCAACAGCGGCTGTGCCAACGCCTGCACCGGCCCGGAGGGCATGGCCAACGCCCGCATGATGGCCGAATCCTTGGAGAAGGCCATCGGCAGCGGTGACTCGACCACGCTGGTCATGAGCACCGGCGTGATTGGCGTGCAGCTGCCCATGGATCGCATTCGGGCCGGAGTGCCCGCCGCCGTGGACAAACTGAAGCCCGAAGGCTGGCATGATGCCGCCCGCGGCATCATGACCACGGACACCTTTCCCAAGCTCTACACGGGTGGCGTGGCGCTGGATGGCGAGGAGGTTCGGATCTCCGGCATCTCCAAGGGCGCCGGCATGATTCATCCCGACATGGCGACCATGCTGAGTGTGATGACAACCAACGCCGCGGTCACCGCGCCGGTACTCCAGGCTGCCCTGTCGGCTGCAGTGCACAAGAGCTTCAACTGCATTAGCGTCGACGGCGACACGAGTACCAACGACACCGTCCTCCTGCTGGCCAGCGGCCAAGGTTCGGCGCCGGTCATCGACAAGACCGAAGGTCCGCTGTGGGACGCGTTCCTGGCCGGGTTGACGGAAGCTTCCATTGAGCTTTCCCGGGCCATCGTGCGCGACGGGGAAGGGGCCACCAAGGTGGTTTCGATCGAAGTGGTGGGTGCCAAATCCGACGAGGATGCCCACAATGCGGCCCGTCGGGTTTCGATCAGCCCGTTGGTCAAGACCGCTTTCTACGGCGGCGATGCCAACTGGGGTCGCATTCTGTGCGCGGCCGGAAACTCGGACGCCGAAATCGCCCCGGAGGAGACCAATCTGTTCATTGCCGCCAATGGCGGTCCCGAGTTGCAACTGGTGGCTCAGGGCACCCCGTTGAACTACGCCGAAGAGGATGCCGCCGCCATCTTTGCCGAGATCGAGGTGGGGGTTCGAATCGACCTGGGATTGGGACAGGGAGAGGCCACTGTCTGGACCTGCGACTTCAGCCATGAGTACGTCACCATCAACGGCGACTACAGAACCTGAACCTACCGGGAATGCCAGGCTGTCCGCCTTCTGGTGACGGGCTTCACCTGCGCATTCCCAGATGCTTGCACGTCTTTTTGGGCAATCCGTTGTGACAGGGCGTGAGCGGTTATTGAAGTCCTCGCAGGTATGCCGTACGCCACGTCCGTGGCCAGTAGTGCGGCATACCGTCGGAACTGTCCGGAAATCTCAGATCTCGGCTGCTTAACGGCTCCGCGTCAGCCACCCTTGTGGCCCCAGACGATCTGCGAGCCCAAGCCACCGGTTTGGATCATGGGCAGTTCCTTGCTGGATTCACCTCGTATGGATGTTCTGCCATGACGCGGTGCTCAGGCTGTGGTCCAACGGCTACTTTGGAGGTGGATCTTCGCCCTGACGCGACTTTGTCAACGTCCTGCGGGCATGGTAATCAGGCGTAACCCGGTGCTGGGACGTGCCCGGAAGCGACTACAGTGGACCGGAAAACCGTCCACCCCGCCTACGCCAGGATTTGGGAGAGGAACAGCTTTGTCCGGTCTTCCTTTGGATTGTCGAAAAACTCTTCCGTGGCACTTTCTTCGATGATTTGTCCGTGATCGAACATGAGCACCCGGTCGGCCACCTCTCGGGTGAATCCGATTTCATGGGAGACGACGACCATTGTCATTCCCGACTCGGCCAACTCACGCATCACATCTAGGACTTCCTTGATCATCTCCGGGTCCAGGGCCGAGGTCGGCTCGTCGAACAACATGATTTTGGGCTGCATGGCCAGAGCGCGGGCAATGGCGACCCGTTGCTGCTGGCCACCGGATAGCTGACCTGGATACTTGCTTGCCTGCTCGGCGATACCCACTCGTTCCAGGAGTTGTTCGGCAATTTCCTCTGCCTGACGAGCCGGCAGCTTGCGCACTTTCATGGGCGCGAGGGTGATGTTGTCCATAGCCGTTAGGTGGGGGAAGAGATTGAACGACTGGAAGACCATGCCTACGTCGCGTCGGATGGCGTCGATGTTGCGCACGTCGTTGGAAAGCTCGATGCCGTCGACGATTATGTCCCCGCGCTGGTGCTCCTCCAGCCGGTTGATGGTACGGATGAAGGTGGACTTGCCCGACCCAGATGGCCCCACGACCACTACGACCTCGCGCTTGCGTACCGTGGTGGTCACCCCCCGCAAGGCGTGGAAGTTGCCGTACCATTTGTGTACATCCCTGCACACGATCATGTCGGAAGTATCGATTGTTGATTCGCTCGCGGCCATGTTCCTAACGCTCCGACTGGTTCCAGACTTTTTTGAAGGCGTCTACAAAATCGGTGTGGCGTTCACTCGTTTTTCCTGCTTTCACCCGCTCCATATCCCACTTCTGCCCGCCTTTCCCGCAAAAGCGGGAATCAAATACAGGCTGGGTGACGACATCGAAACCGAATACGTGGGGCCTACGCGCCCTATCTATGTCCGACTCGGAGATGTGCCTCGACTCTCCTGCTGACGTAGGACATGGTGTAGGTAAAAATCCAGAAGACCAAGGCTAGGAACAGGAACAGCTCCCTTGCGCTAGCCAAATACTTCGCGTTGCCTTGTATAAACGCCCGGCTAAACTCAACCACGTCCAACATTCCAATAATGTATACCAGGAGGGTGTCCTTGAACAGGGAGATGAACTGCCCCACGATGGCGGGAATGACGTTGCGGATGGCCTGGGGCAGGGAGATAAGCAAGGTGGTCTGCCAGCCGGCCAGCCCCAATGCCCGCGCCGCCTCCACCTGGCCTGGGTGAAGCGCCTGCAAGCCTCCCCGGATATTCTCCGCCATGTACGCCGAGCTGAACAGGGTAAGTATCACCCCGGCCCGGAAAAGGGAATTGGTGGAGAAGTCCTGCGGGAAGGCCAATGGCACCAATACTTGGGACATGAACAGGAGCGTAATCAGCGGCATGCCCCGCATTACCTCGATGAACACCACGCACAGCAGCTTGACCAACGGCAGGCTACTGCGCCGCCCCAGGGCCAGGGCGATGCCGATGGGCAGACTGAGGGTGATGCCGGTCACCGCCAGCAGCAGGTTTAGCATCAGGCCGCCCCAGTATATGGTCGACACGGGTTGCAGACCCGGAACCCCCGGCAGCCCCCCCACCAAGACCAGGATGACCAGGAAAAAGAGGACTCCAAGTATGACTATCCAGCGGACCGTGCCTAGGGGCGTGTACCGGGCCAGCACCCACCCCGCCGCCACAGCGGGAAGGTTCGCCACCAGCAGTAGACGCACGTCCAGGCCCATCTGATCCATGCTATAGGGAAGAAAGGCGAAGGCGACCGTTATGGCCGCCACGCCAATGGCGATGCGTTTGGCAGCCTTGTCCCCGGACACGGCCCACGCCATGCCCAGCAGCACCGACACCAGCAGCAGGGAGGCCTGCGGCCTCCAGAAGCAGTTCTGACCGGGGCAGGCGAATTCTGTGTTGTACTGACCAATGATGAGCCGGCCGCCCAGGGTTGCGATGACCTTCCAGTCAGCTTCCAGGACTATCCAGCTCAGCCCAAACCACAAGGCCACGCCCAGTAAAGCGGCGTATATGAAGGTCAGGACGGTGTTGTACCAGGTGCTGAACAGGTTGGCATAGGCCCAGCCCACGCCGCCGCGTTCCGTGATGGGAGGAGGGAGTACCACGCCTGGCGGCGTGTCCGTCGCAGATGCCATTCGCCTAATTTCCTACCAACCGAATGCTCCGGTTATAAATGTTGCCGATCAAGGAATAGGTCAGGCTCATGGCCAGGTAAGCCGCCGCCAGCAGGACGTAGATGGACACTGCCGGAGCCGTCTGCGTCATGGTCTTGGCGACGTTGGCCAGATCCGAGTAGCCTATGGCTCCGGCCAGGCTGCTGTTCTTGGTCAGGTTAAGGCATTGGCTGATCAGCGGGGGGATGATAACCCTCAGGGCCTGGGGGAAGGTAACATGGCGCAGTGCCGCCATGGGCGCAAGTCCCAGCGACCGGGCTGCTTCCGTCTGACCCCGGCCTACCGATTGGATGCCGGCCCGGACAATCTCCGCAATGAACGAGGATGTGTAAATCACCAGCCCGGCCAAGAGCGCCATCAGGCCGCCGGAGATTGTGAAGCCCCCGGCGATGCGTCCGAAAGTCCCCTGTGGGGCCGGATCCGAGATGGCAAAGGGAGCGTCTCCAAACGCCGCGCTGACGAACAGCCACCCGGCAACCGCGATTGCAACGGCTATGACACTGCCTGTAACCAGGGGATAGGACGCCCTTCCAGTGAGGGTCTCGCGCCGGGTCAATGCATGGTACAGCACCATAGCGGCAATGATCGAGGCCAGGGCAACAGCCAGCCATACCCAGGCAGCGTCCCAATTGGACGGCGATGGCCACGGCAACGACAACCCCGCATTGTTGATGTATATCCTATCCGCGATGACGTATCCTTGGCGGACCGGAGGCAACGCCAGTACCACGTAGAACCAGAAGAACAGTTGCACCAAAAGGGGAATGTTGCGGAAGATCTCGATGTAGATCAGAGAGGTCCTGGACACCAGCCAGTTTCCCGAAATGCGGGCCACGCCCACCACGATCCCCAAGGCCGTGGCCAGGATGACTCCCACAACAGAGACGATGATGGTGTTGGTAGCGGCAACTCCAAAAGCGTAGAGGAAGGAGTCTGAGGATTCGTAGGGGAGAAAGTGCTGCCCGATGGGGGTCTGATACTCGCGGGAAAGGAAGCTGAACCCGTGGGGAATCTCCCGGTCTTGGATGGTGTTGGTGATGTTGGTGAAGAAAGTGGTGACCAAGACCACCACTATGACGCCCGATATTATCTGCAACGCCCACTGTATGACAAGGGCGTGCCGCCAGAGTGGCACGCCCTTGTAGTAAGTAAGTCCTCGCAGCGCCTCGATCATGATCATGGCGCAGAGGGTTACCGCAGAGGAGCGAGAGGGTTACCGCAGAGGAGCGGAGTAAATCTGGCCGCCCTTGGGACAGTCCGAACAAGCAGCGTCGGCCCACAGGGCATTCCGGCCGCCTTCACGAGGGAGATTGATGCCACCCGGGCCAAGGTTGCGGTCGTAGATTTCACCGTAGTTGCCCACGCTCCCGATCACGTCCTGGGCCACGGTCTGGCTGAGTCCCAGGGTTTCCTGGCCGAAGGAGCCTTCCAGTCCGAAGAGACGGTCAACCTTGGTGTCTCCGGTACTCTCGGTCGGTACCGCATCGGAAGTCACGCTGTACGCCTCGGAGTAGATCAGGATGGCCATGACGGTCTTCACGATGTCGAACCACTGCTCGTCACCGTGAGGGACCACCGGGCCGAGCGGCTCTTCCGAGATGGTTTCGGGAAGGATTACGTGTGCATCCCGGTCCTCGAAGGCACTGCTAATAGCGGCCAACTGGGAGCGGTCGTTGGTGAAGGCGTCGCACTGCTGGCTCTGATATGCGGCCACCACCGCGTCGGTGTCCTCGAAGGTGAGGGCATTGATGTTCAGGTCGTTCTGGTTTGAGAAGTCCTGCAGGTTCAACTCGGTGGTCGTTCCCTGGGTCACGCAGACGGTGGCGTCCTTAAGCTCCAGGGAACTGGAGATGCCCAGGTCCTTCTGCACCATGAATCCCTGGCCGTCGTAGAACATGGTCTGGGTGTAGTTGCCCCACTGGGCGTCTCGGGACGTGGTCCAAGTGACGGTGCGAACCAACAGGTCCACTTCGCCGGACTGGATGGTGGGTCCGCGTTCGGCAGCGGTGATCAGTCGAATCTCAAAGGCATTTGCATCGCCCAGGACGGCGGCGGCAACCGCGCGGCAAAGGTCGATATCGAAACCGACGTTATTGCCGGCATCGTCCAGGAAGCCGTAGCCCGGCACGTCGTTGCGGCTGGCACAGATAAGCTTGCCTCGGTCCTGGACTGTTTGGAGACGGGAACCGGCCATCTCGGCCGGCATATCGCCCGTCGCCTCAAGGTCCATCACCATAGCTTCCAGCTCGGCGATTTTCGCGTCACGTTCGCTTATCTCGTTTTCCAGGGCTGATGTGTCGACAGTCTCACAACCGATGACAACCAAGGAGATTGCCATCAAGAGTCCTGCCAGAATTAGCCACTTTCGGAACATGGTAAACGTACCTCCTGAAGTAATGATTTGTCACTATACAACAGTGTAGGCCAGGGCGATTGCATCCAGATGGGAGGGGGCGACGGACCGGATGGACATCGGCCTACAATGGGCGGTTCCGGATTGAGCCTGCGGAGAACCCCTCATGGACGGCCCGATGCCCTCGTCTCTGGTCGAGACTCTGGACACCCTGGAGGATCCGCGGGTGGATCGGACCAAACTGCACCCCCTGACGGACATCCTGGTGCTGGCCGTGCTGGCCGTCATCTGTGGCGCCGACAGTTTCGTGGCCATCGCGCTCTTCGGCCAGCTCAACGAGGCCTGGCTGCGCTCTTTCCTGGCGCTGCCGCACGGGATCCCCTCGCACGATACGCTGGGACGGGTCTTCGCGCGGCTGGATGCAGCCCGCTTCGAGGAGGGCTTTCGGGACTGGGTACAGGCGGCCTTGGCCCTGACCGACGGCCAGGTCGTGCCGATTGACGGCCAGCGCGTGCGCGGCTCCCACGACCGGGGTCGGGGCCTGGGGCCTCTGCACCTGGTGAGCGCCTGGGCGCAGGCCAATCGCCTGGTGCTGGCCCAGACGGCGGTGGCCGACCAGTCCAACGAGATTACGGCCATCCCGGAGCGGCTGCGCATACTGTGCCTGAAGGGCTGCATTGTGACCCTTGACGCCATGGGTTGTCAGAAGGCGATTGCGCGCCAAATCCGGGCGCAGGAGGCCGACTACGTGCTGCGCGTGCGGGCCAACCACCAGGGCCTCCACGACCGCCTGGAGGACCCGTTCCGTCTGGAACGGGCCGCGGATTTCGCCGGCTGTCCCCACGACGATGCGGACACGGTCGGGAAGAACCACGGCCGGATTGAGATCCGCCGCTGCTGGACGACGGGCGACCCCGATTACCTCCACCATGTCGATCCCGACCGGGAGTGGTGCGACCTGACCAGCCTGGTCTGGGTCGAGGCCGCCATGCGTAAACTGCTCACCGTCCTCAACGCCGTGATGCGGGACCAGGTTCCTTGGACAACGGCACCCTTGTCAACGACGATCCATACTTGACACGGAACACAGTTGCTGCTGCGGCAGGACCGATCCCTCAAGGTGGGCATCGCCAACAAGCGGCTGGCGGCCGCCTGGAACAAGGACTACCTGTGCCAGCTCATCGGCCTCAAGCCCAAACCCATTTAGATGTAATCGCCCTGCAGTGTAGGATTGTTGCAATGAGCGCGGGAATGGTTCCGGGAACGCGCAAGGGGTGGGCGACGCGGCATCGCCTTGGTTGGGCGACAGCCGTCAGGCGCATACGGAGCTGATGGCCTGGAGGCAAGGAAGTTGCGCGTCGGCCTCCGTCTGGAAGCCCTGTGCACCGCGCACGCGGGGATTCGGCCGCCAAAGCGTCTTTCCAGGTCTTTGGCGCTGGTCGACACTCCTTGAGCGTGCCCGTGGATCCGCCATCCGGTTCCACCGGTCCGGGCAGTGCTGCACCGGCTACTGCCATTCCTCGGGTGCCGACGCGGCCGGGTTCATGGCCTCCGCCAACCAAGTGGGCAGGAGCCCCGCCCCTTTGGCGGGGAGTTCCCACAGTTCCCAGCGCACCGGCTCGAAACCGCCGCATGTCTCTCGGGCCGTTGCCACCGAAACAGGGCCAGGCCCCGCCGCAGACGGTCCCGGACCTAGGGCAGATGCCACTGGACTCGCGGCACAGCGGATACAAGGCAGGGGGCATTGACTGTTCGCTGAAACTTGATGGTTTCTGAGAGGATGCGGTGTGACGGAACCGGATCCCTGGCGTCCGCGGCTGGCAATGCGGATATGGAAGATGTTGTGGCTGTGGCCGCCAACATCTGTACACAGGCCCGGCCCTGTGCATTGGCCAATTCCAAACTTATCGGCTTCGGACGGAAGATTGGGAAGCTTTCCGGATCCAGAAATCGACCATCGAGCCCGCGTTTCACCAAGGTTCCGGGATATACTGCTGTTGCGCCGCGTTCGAACCGGCCCGGCGGCCGAATCGCAGCCGATATTCCCGCCGAAGTTCCAGTCCCTGCATGTCCCCCGAATTCATCAATACGCTGGGTGTCTGGCTCGAAGTGGCTGTCACCGTCATGGGTGCGATGCTGTTCGCGCTGTGGGCGGGGACCGTTGTCTGGACCATTAACGACATCCGGGCCAGGTCCTGGGACGTACTGGCCATGATCCTGGCAGCTGTCCTGGTAATTCTGGTTCCATTTGCTGGCCTGGTGGTCTACATCCTGGTCAGGCCGCGCGAAACCTTGGCGGATACCTACAACCGGGCCCTCGAGGAGGAGGCGCTGTTGCGCGAGGCGAACGTGTCGTTCTTCTGTACCGGCTGCAGTCGTCCGGTGCGCGACACATGGGTGTTTTGCCCCCATTGTCAGGTTCAGTTGTTGCAGGCGTGCCCGGCCTGCGGCCATGCGGTCCGTCCCGAGTGGACGGTCTGTGCCCAGTGCGGAACCGCGCGCGGTGTCCAGCCCGCACAGCAGTATCCGCAGGCAGAGGCCGGGGTGGAACCTTGGAACCAAGCCTCCGCCCCCGATGCCCGGACCGCGTCTGCCGAGCAGGTCCCCGGGCGCTGATTTCTCAGGTCCCCGGGCGGGATCACCGACCGCGGCGACCGTTCACAACATCGCGGCGCAAGCTGAACTGCCTTGTGCCGATCTGCCATATCCATGACGTTGATGCACCATTGAAAGGCTGCTGGATGCACACTGGCTGGACAGAATGCACGTCCGCGGAGCCTTGGTTTTGTAACATATGCCCAAACCCAATTCGTTCCGGCGGCTGTAGGATTGTGCAATTGCAACCGCGACGGGCGGAGCCTTGCCCGCGTACCAAACCAGGAGTACTACTGACATGGCCCTAGATTGCAAGACCGGCGCAGACGTCATCGAGGCCATCAAGGCCAACGGCGTCAACATTGTGGATGTCCGGTTTACCGACCTGTTCGGCCAGTGGCACCACTTCTCATTGCCGGCGGAGACCTTTGATGCGGAAGAGGCATTCGAAGAGGGTCTCGGATTCGACGGCTCTTCCATCCGCGGTTTCCAGAGCATCGATGTCAGCGACATGATTCTGAAGGGCGATCCGACGACCGCCCACCTGGATCCGATTGCCGACGACCGGTTCCCGACGCTGGCCTTCATCGCCAATGTCTACGACCCTATCACCCATGAGCCCTACGGCAAGGGCCCCCGCAACGTGGCGCAGAAGGCCGAAGCCTATCTGAAGTCCACCGGTATCGGCGATACTGCCTATATCGGCGCGGAGGCGGAGTTCTTCATCTTCGACAGCATCGCCTACGCCACGGGCCGCAACTACCAGGGCTACGAGATCAACAGTTCGGAAGGCCCTTGGACCGGCGGCGAGGTCAGTGGGGGCCACAAGGTCGGCTGGAAGGGTGGCTACTTCCCCGTGCCCCCGACGGACTCGATGCAGGATGTCCGGTCCCACATGGTGCGGACCATGGTCGCCTCCGGGCTGGAGGTCGAGGTGCATCACCACGAGGTGGGCACGGCCGGTCAGGCCGAGATCGATCTGCGGTTCGACACGCTGCTGCGCTCGGCCGACAACATGCAGCTGTACAAGTACATCGTCAAGAACATCGCCAAGGCCAACGGCAAGACCGCGACCTTCATGCCCAAGCCCCTCTTCGAGGACAACGGTTCCGGCATGCACACCCACCTGAGCATCTGGAAGGACGGCGACAACACCTTCGCCGGCGACGGCTACGCCGGGCTGAGCGAAACGGGCCTGCACTACATCGGCGGCGTGCTCAAGCACATCAACGCCCTGCTGGCCTTCGTGGCGCCCCTGACCAATTCGTACCGGCGCCTGGTCCCCGGCTACGAGGCTCCGGTGGTGGTGGCCTACTCCGCCCGCAACCGTTCTGCCGCCTGCCGCATTCCGATGTACTCCGGATCGCCCAAGGCCAAGCGTGTGGAATTCCGCTGTCCGGATCCCGGTGCCAACCCCTATCTGGCCTTTGCGGCCCTGCTGATGGCGGGCCTGGACGGCATTCAGAACAAGATTGATCCGGGCGAGCCGGGCGACATGGACCTGTACGAAGAGGACGCCATGTCCCAGGTGGATTTGGTCAAGGGTTCGCTGGGCGAGGTCCTGGACGAACTGGAGAACGACCATGAGTTCCTCCTGCAGGGCGGCGTCTTCACACCGGAGCTCATCGAGTCGTACGTGGAATACAAGCGCTATGAGGAAGTGGATGCCGTTCGCCTGCGCCCGCATCCCGAAGAGTTTGTGATGTACTACGGGATTTAGCCCGTTCCGCCATTCAGATATGCCGGGAGCCCGGTCCGATCGGACCGGGCTCCTGCATGATTTAATAGGGTCGCGCACCACTTTTCGTTTCGAACACAAGACCATGGCCAAGGCGATCACTGCACCTACCAACAAGAAGTTGGGACAGCTCCTTCGGTCCGAAGGGGTTGACTTCGTCTGGCTCCAGTTCAGCGACATCGAAGGTCAGATCAAGCAGATTACGATCCCCGCGCGGCAGTGGACGGAGGTGGTGGATCACGGCCAGTGGTTCGACGGCAGTTCCATCCAGGGGTTTGCGCGTACGGTCGAGAACGACATGTACCTGATGCCCGATCCCTCCACCTTCGCGCTGATTCCGTGGGAGTCGGGAACGCGTACGGCCCGGGTCATCTGTGACGTGCTCCTGCCCAACGGGGATCCCTTCCCCGGCGATCCCCGCTATGTCCTGAAGCGGCAGTTGGAACGGGCCCGCGGGATGGGCTACGAGTACAACATCGCACCCGAACTGGAGTTTTTCCTGTTTCGACGGCACGAGGACGGGGAAGTCCTGCCCCTGCAGCCACTGGACCAGGCCGGCTACTTCGACATCTCCATCGACATCAGCCGCAGCATTCGGCGCAAGATTGTCGAGTCGCTGGCTGAGATGGATGTGGTCATCAACGCCTTTCACCATGAAGTGGCGGAAGGCCAGAACGAACTGGACATGCGCTACGGTCCGGGCTTGCAGTTGGCCGACAGTACGGTGACGGCCCGCATCGCGGCCAAGGCGGTGGCCCACCAGCATGGACTCTTCTGTTCTTTTCTGCCCAAGCCGATGACTGGAAAGTCCGGGTCGGGCATGCACGTGCACCAGAGCCTGCTGGATCCGGTGACCGGCAGGAACCTGATGTACGACGACGGGCACCCGTACCGGCTGAGCCAGACGGCCCTGCATTTCATCGCTGGCCAACTGGAACATGCCAAGGCCATGGCCTGCGTGGTGGCTCCGCTGGTCAACAGCTACAAGCGCCTGGTGTCTGGCTTCGAGGCTCCGGTCAAGATCTGCTGGGGTCGCACCAACCGGGGTGCCCTGATCCGGGTGCCTCGCACCACGCGCGACCGGAGCATCAGCACCCGCTGTGAACTGCGCAGTCCCGATCCAAGTGCCAACCCCTACCTTGCCTTCGCCGTCATGCTGGCGGCGGGCCTGGACGGAATCGAGAAGGAGATGCAGCCGCCCAATCCTCTGGAAGAGGATCTGTTCCAGGTAACGGACCGCCGCCACGGATACGAATCCCTACCGGACAGCCTGGGTGCCGCGATCGAATTTCTCCGGGACAATCATGTTCTGGCAGACGCGCTGGGACCCCACCTGCACGACACCTATGTGGAAGCCAAGACCCAGGAGTGGATTGAGTTCCGCACACACGTCAGTACCTGGGAACTGAATCAATACCTGGCCACCTACTAGCCCGCACTTCCGGCCCGTGATCGCAGTTGTCGACTTCGGGAGCCAGTACTCCCAGCTGATTTGCCGCCGCATCCGCGAACTGCAGGTTCCGGCGGAGCTGGTCCCCTGGCCAAAGACGGACACCTTCCTCGGCACCAGGGAGGTTCGGGGGGTGGTCCTTTCGGGCGGCCCCGCAAGCGTCTATGTGGACGGGGCGCCGTCGCTGCCTGCCTCCGTGCTGGCCCGGGGAGTGCCGGTGCTTGGCATCTGCTACGGCATGCAGCTGCTGATGCAGGCTCTGGGCGGACGGGTGGAGCCGGCCACGACCAGGGAATTCGGGCAAGCCTCGGTCCGCCACACCGGGGAGTCGGCGCTGTTCCAGAACATCGAGGCCGCATCAAGTGTCTGGATGAGCCACGGTGACCGGGTGGAGGCCCTGCCCGACGGCTGCCGATCCATCGCCGCCAGTCAGGGCAGCCCACATGCGGCCGTGGCCGCGGAGGACGGCCGGATCTTCGGCCTGCAGTTCCACCCGGAGGTCAGCCACACCGTCCGCGGGATGGATATCCTGGGTAACTTTGTGCACGGAATTTGCGGTTGTGACGCAACCTGGACCACCGAAGAACTGGCGGGCGCATGCATCAGGGACATCCGGGCGCGCGTGCCCGCGGACGGGCACGTTCTGCTGGCGCTCAGCGGAGGCGTTGACAGCAGCGTCGCGGCGGCACTGGTCCACCAGGCCGTGGGCGATCGCCTGACCTGCATCTTCGTCAACAATGGTCTCTTGCGGATGGGAGAGGCGGACCAGGTGCTGAGGGATCTGCGGGAGTGGAATCCACGCCTCCGCATCGAGCCCGTCGACGCTGTGGAGGAATTCCTGGAGGACTTGGCGGAGGTCACGGACCCGGAACTCAAACGAACCCGCATCGGTTATCGCTTCATCCGCATATTCGAGCGAGAGGCTGCGCGGCTGGCAGGGGCGTGGGGTGCCGACGCGTCCCGATTCCTGGTACAGGGCACCATCTACCCGGACGTGATCGAGTCCGCTTCGGGCAGCGGAGAGGCGCATGCCCAAACCATCAAGACCCACCACAACGTCGGTGGCCTGCCGCCCGACTTGGACTTCGAATTGATCGAGCCGCTGCGCATGTTGTTCAAGGACGAGGTGCGGCGGCTGGGCGCCGGGCTCGGCCTTCCTGTCTCGCTACTCGAACGACACCCCTTTCCGGGTCCCGGCCTGGCCGTACGCATCCCGGGCGAAGTTACGTGGGAACGGTTGGAGACACTGCGCCGGGCCGACGCCATCTTCCTTGAGGAACTGCGTCGGGCAGGCCTGTACACCGCGACCGATCAGGCATTCGCGGTGCTGCTGCCCGTGCAAAGCGTCGGCGTGATGGGGGATGGCCGGACGCTGCAGAATGTGGTTGCGCTCAGGGCTGTCAGTACGAGCGACTTCATGACGGCAGAGTGGACGCGGCTTCCGTGGGATTTGGTGGCGCAAGTGAGTACTCGCATCGTCAACGAGGTGCCGGGGGTCAACCGGGTGGTGTTTGACGTGAGCACCAAGCCGCCGGCCACGATTGAGTGGGAGTGACATCCGCAAGCAATCGAGGCCGAGTTGCACTTGCCATCGAACTGCCGGTGTTGTCTGCGGTGCGTGTGGATCTGGTTCAGGAAAAGCCGCATCAAACCCCTCGTGCAGCCGTGCAGGGGATGCCGAGTTGGCCATGCCGAGAATTATTTTTCTGGATCCCGGCGCAGCCTTCTACATGGTGGGGAGCGGCAATTTCCGCTGCACGACACGCGTTCTCAGGCCCGCGCAGGCAACAGAATGGATCGCGGCGATTGTGTGGATAGGGGCAGGTGCGCCGACAATGACCCTATCATAAGGTGAACCTTGGCGTCAGGCGGTTGCCCGGCGCCTGCCTTGAAGTTTGCGAGTAGGAGTGGACACGGCACCGCACTGCCATGGGAAGTTGGCTCAGGGTGCTGGCCCCGCTGGTTGTTTGTTTGGCTCTGGTTCGTCTGTACAGTTGGTACAAGGCGGAGACCGCGCCGATCCCACCGGGGGTCCTGATCGGCTACGAAGACTACAGCGACGCGGAGTCCGAAGCGGAAGTGGCCGACTTGATCAGGGCCCGCGTCGGGGAACGGATTCTGGTCCTGTTCAACGGCGAGCGCCTGATTCTGGAGGCGGAGGAGATCGGCCTGCAGATTGATATGCAGCGAATTCTGCAGGAAGCCGCCCAGTATCTGGAGGGCGATGTCTTCGTACGGTTGGTTTTGAGACAGGTGCTGGGACTGCCGCCGGAAATCCACCATGTGCCGGTGTATTACGCGATCGATTTCGAACAGGCCCGGACCTGGCTGTATGCCATCAATGAGCAGTACCGGACCGAATCGCAGCCCTACCGGCTTCTGCCCGTGGGCCGCGACTGGCTGGCCGGACAAGGGGACGGGGACGGCTCGTCGCCGTCCGCCGATCTGGCGTTCATGCCCTATGCCTATCCCGATTGGACTTGGCAGGAGGGGCCACGCGGCATGCAGGTTGATGTGGAAACATCGTTGACGACGTTGGCCGAGGCATTTTGGGGTCCCGGCGACCGGGTGTGGACGCTCGCTACGGTGGAAGAGCCGCCCTTGGCTCCCGAACTTGGCTCGCTGGCCAAAGTCCTGGACGATTTCACCGCCAGTTTTCATGGCTTCGCCTCGTTCTGGATGCAGGACCTGACCACCGGGGAAGTGGTGGAAGTTGACAGCCAAGTGGCGTTTTCGGGCATGTCCACACTGAAGCTGCTGGTGGTGATGGCCGTCATGGAAGCCATCGACGGGATAGGCTCTGCGACCGACCTGGGCCAGTGGATCGATCTGGCGCTGGTGGACAGCAACAACTCGGCGGCCAACCTGCTGATGCAGTACCTGGGCGACGGCAGCGTGGTCGCCGGCGCCGCGGCCGTGACCAAGTTCGCACGCAGTCTGGGCTTGGAGAACTCCTATTACCTGACCGGTTACGATGACCCAGCTCAGGTCGTGCCGCTGGCGACTCCGGCGAATCAGTCCGGTTGGGACACCCGTCCCGACACCCATCTCCAGTCCACGGCGGGCGACATGGGCCGGATTCTGGCGGGGATGTACGAGTGCACGCAGGGACGCGGCTTCTTTGTTGACACGTATCCGGACACCATCACCCCGGAGGAATGCCGGGACGCCCTGTTCTATCTGTCCGGCAACCGCTTCCTCGAAATGCTGTGGGGCGGTCTGCCGGAGAAGGAAACGCAGACCGTGTGGCACAAGCACGGGTTCACCGAAGAACAGCACGCCAACGTGGCGTTGGTATGGGGGCCGACCGGACCCTACGTGCTCAGTCTCTTCCTGTACAAGCCCGGATGGCTCGACTGGGACGTGAGCAACAGCACAATGTACAACGTAAGCCGCATCACCTGGCGCCTGCAGGAACAGGTGGCCGCGGCGGGGGACCGAACCTTCCAGTCCTCCATGGAACTTCCGACGCCGCAGGGCTACGTGCAGCAGCCCAACCGTTGAAACGGAGGGTGCCGCGACGCGGCGCCCGTTCCGGTGCGGGAGCGAACCGACGGCCGGCCTGCTCCCCGGTCGAATCCAGCGGCAGCCAAGCGGGGCGTTTCGCCATCTCTGCCGGCCAATTTACTGGCCGGTTGGTTCCACCGTGGCCGAGAAGTCCATTTCAAGGACTAGGGGATCCGCCACCCATGTCACGAGCGGCGGCATCGGGACGGAAATGCCCCACTCCTCTCGCGAAATGGTGGTCGTGCCGCTTCCGGTGAACTCGTGCTCGGACACAAACCGTGCGGAAAGCGCAAAGGACAGGGGAATCTCCTTCCCCAACACACTGAGTGTTCCTTCCAACTGGCCCTCAAATTCCTGACCCACATCCACCATGGCAGGAACCTCTGCGAAGCCTGTGGGCGTGAAGACGATTTCCGGGTAGGCGCTTGTCTTCAGGATGAACCTGTTGATGGCGCCGTTCCGTCGGTCGCTGTCCGTGACAAAGGTCGCGGCATCGATCGCCACCGGCTCGAAGGTTGTGGCCATCAGGTCGGACAGCGTGACTCGGAGCGCCCCCGATACGGTCGAGGTCGCACCCACCACCAGTTTGTGATTGCCTGCCAGGGTCTCCTCGATCAGGAACCGGACTTCGGTGGCAGTGGCGTCAAGCACGAAATCGGCAGGTTCAACCACCATAACGGGTTCGTCCGGTTCTTCCTGGGCCGGCGCTTCGGCCGGGCTATCCTCAGCCTGGGTTTTTTCCGGCTCCTGTGTGTCGTCCTCGACAGTGGTTTCGGGCACGGCTGGCACGGTCATTTCAGCGCAGCTCGCCAACAGCAGCAACAGTAGAACCGCGGCAAGTGTTCGTAGTAGGACCGACACAAACGTGAGTCCGATCGTAAAGGTTGCGGTGCGGGTCATGGAAAATCCGGATGTGACAGATTTCAGACAGGATTGGTATTGGCTTGGCCCAACCGTGGTCGTGGCAAGGACCATCAAGACGATGACGGATGAAGGCCGGCATCCTTTTGGCACCGGCAGCAAGTTGACACCGGCCCCGAGCCTACGACGCGTGCGGACCGCGCTGCGTTATGCGTCGGAAAACGGAGGGACAAAAGCCCAAACTGGCTAACCCTACCCACACCGGGGATCAGGCGGAGGCGGGAGTCAACCCCAGCAGTTCCTCGAAGTCTTCTCGCTCGAGAACCTCTCGTTCCAGCAGGGTTTCGGCCACAAGCTTCAAGTTCGCCATGTTGTCCTTCAGCAGTTCGATGGTGCGTGCGTAGGCGCGATCGACCAGGGCGCGCACCTCCTTGTCGATTTTCCGGGCCACCGCTTCGCTGTATTGTCGCTGCTCTCCGATCTCCATGCCCATGAAGGGGTTGTGTTCGCCCTGGTTCAGCTGCATGGGCCCCAGGGATTCGTTCATGCCGTAGCGAGTGATCATGCTCTGGGCAATCTGGGTTACCCGTTCCAGGTCATTCTCCGCGCCGGTCGTGATGTCCTCGAACACAAGCTCCTCGGCGGCGCGCCCGCCCAGCAGAGCCGACAGCTGTGCCTCGAAGTCCGAGACGCTGAGCAGGTTCTTCTCCTCGTTGGGAAGCGGCATGACGTAGCCCAGCGCCTGTCCGCGGCTGATGACAGAAACCTTGCTGACATTGTCGGCAAGGTCCAGCAGGGCCATCACGATCGCGTGGCCGGCCTCGTGGTAGGCCACGTAGCGGCGCTCCTTCTCCGTTATGACCCGACTTTTGCGGGCGGGGCCAGCCATGACCCGTTCAATGGCTTCCACCAGGTTCTGCATGGTGATGGAGTTCTGATCCTTGCGCGCGGCCAGGATGGCGGCCTCGTTCATCAGATTTTCCAGGTCCGCTCCCGCCAGGCCCGGGGTTTGGGCCGCAATGGCCTCCAGGTCCGTGTCCTCCGAGAGCGGCTTGCCGCGCGCGTGGACATCAAGAATGGCGTGCCGTTCATGCCGCTCGGGCAGGTCGACCACCACCTTGCGGTCGAAACGGCCGGGTCGCAGCAGGGCCGGGTCCAGGATGTCGGGTCGATTGGTGGCGGCAATGACGATTACGTTGGTGCCGCTTTCGAAGCCGTCCATCTCCACCAGGATTTGGTTGAGGGTCTGTTCCCGTTCGTCGTTGCCGCCTCCCATGCCGGCACCCCGGTGTCGGCCGACGGCGTCAATCTCGTCGATGAAGACAATGCAGGGAGCCTGTTCCTTGGCCTGCTTGAAAAGGTCCCGGACCCGGCTGGCGCCGACGCCCACGAACATCTCCACAAACTCGGAGCCGGAACTGGAGAAGAACGGCACGCCGGCCTCGCCGGCCACCGCCTTGGCCAGCAAGGTCTTGCCGGTGCCGGGCGATCCCACCATCAGGACGCCCTTGGGGATGCGGGCCCCCAGTTCCTCGAACTTGGCCGGTTCGTTCAGGAACTCCACCACTTCCTGCAACTCCTGCTTGGCCTCGACCAGGCCGGCCGCGTCGTCGAAGGTGATGTTGGTGTGGTGCTCTGGTTCGACCTTCTTGGCGCGGCTTCGGCCGAATTGCAGCGCACGGTTGGGGCCGGCACCGCTTTGGCGCATGATGAACAGGAAGAAGCCCAGGATGATCAGCATGGGCAGGATGATGAGGAACCCGCTCAGAATGGCCGCGAACCGGGGCGGATTGCGGAAAGTGATATTCAGGGAGTTGAGGATCTCGGGATTCACCCCGAGGTTGGCCAGACTGTCGTAGATGCTGGCCTCCATCTCCTTGCGGGAGCGCAACACGTTGTCGTTGTTGAGGCGCACCGCGATGGCGTCGCCCTCTACATCAATGCCGGCCAGCCTGCCCGTACTCGCCAGTTCCGCCACGCGGTTGAGGCCAACCGTGTCGGTGCGGGACGTGTTGAAGACCAGGAGCCGCACGGCCACCACCCCCACGATGACAAGCAGGATCCAGACCCATCCCTGGGACAGGAGATCGGACCATTTTTGAGGGGGACGGTTGCGGGGGCCGGAGCCGCCTTCCGGGTTGTTGGTCATGAAATGGCGGGGATCAAGGCACTGGATGGTTCAGCATAAGGCACGGTGCCGGAACGGCGCGTGATCGTATTGCCAACCGCATAAAGTTTCAAGGGGCCGGCCGAACCCCGCGCAGCGTGCCCGCGCAATCGAGACCGTACCCGGACGACAGGGACTATGGACGTCCTCCACTGGACCCCGCGACCTCGCAAGGGACTCTTTCCGCGGGTCGGTTTCAACCGGATCGCGTTCTGTCGTTTCCATGGCAATTCCCCGGGACGAGATGCGCGTCGGTCCGTCAGTTCAAGGCGTCCAGCCGCTCCCTGATGCTGGTGCCCACCGCATGGGTGGGCGTACGGTGTACCGGCAGCATGCCCTTGTGCCAGCGCTGGTGCGGCATGGAGGCCTCCTTGGGTTTGTCGCTCATGGCCAACAGGAGACAGCCGCGCTCGTTGAGCCAGTCGCACAGCTCGCGGACTTCCTGCGTGATGCAGATTTCCGATTCGAGCCGCTTGGCGGCCGCCATGGGGCTGCTGTGAATGCCCATGCGGCCGGTAGTTTCCAGGAACTCCTGTCGCCGAAACTGCTTGAACGGTGTACGGTCGCCGGTCCGCGTGCACATCTGATACTGGTCGTGAAGCTGTCGCAACTGCATGACCAGGGGCTTGTCCGTCTTGGTCGAGATCCAGCGCACCAGGTGCAGGAACGACATCCGTTGGGCCACCAGGTCGCCAATCTCCTTGATGTTGGTGACGCCGCCCATGATCATCAAACAGATGTAGATGATGTAGTCCTCGTTGTCCACCGTCAGGCCCTGGAACTCGGGACGGCTGATCTGGTCGTAGACCCGGCGGAAGTTCTGAAAGTCGAAATTGGCCGACATGTGGACTTCCAGGGACTTGCGCAGACTCATCACGCGGGCATCGTTGATGACCTGATGGTTGCGGCCCTGGGCCCCAATGGCCGTCTTGTCGATGTCCACAATGACGGCAGTGCGGCTGTCCATGGCCATCCTCGCCTCGGCCAAGCCCTCGATCCACTCCGCGATCAGCGACCAGCGGTTGGCGGACACCAGCAGGGGATGGATTTCCCACCTGAGCTCGGGCTCTTCGTGCAGCGCCTCATCGCCAATGAAACAGGAGCCTTTCCAGTCGGCATAGGTGATCATTTTTTCAAATGCAACCAGATCGGAACCGCGCGTGTCGCCGACGAACAGAAGTTCCTGGATTTCCGTGTCGGAACGCTGCTCCTGCATGTGGTCCACGATCCAGACCGCGACCTTGTTGTAGTCCGGATCGGTCTTGCGCGGAATGTCGCTGGGATCCAGCGCGAATTCGCGGGCGCACTGGGTGAAGCCCTGGTAGCGGCGG
>JAAXGZ010000042.1 GCA_012271135.1 Caldilineales bacterium
CATAGCAACGAGATTGAAACAGTGCCAAATCCATCCCTGTGCACGATCTAAGCTGGACTTTGTACAAAGTCCAGCTTAGGCCCTGGACCGGCTTTCCCCGGAGTTCAACGCCATGCACTCCAAAGGTCGGGTGTCCCTCCGTGCCCCCCAAACCGCTGCCCCAGGCCTCCTTCCTGATCTCCCTCTTCTCGGTTTACAACGAACGGGCCTTCTGCGAGGAGCCGGGCGACCTGTGCCACCATTCGCCGCGGGTCCATCCTGCGAGGCACTATCTTCCCGCAGGGTGGCGTTGTCAGCTTCCAGCGCGGCCAGACAGCGGGACGGATCGGAGGGGGTCGGGACGGGCATCTCGGGATCCGCGCCCGCAACAGGGCAGGTCGGCGACGGGGAACGCGGGTCTGTGCAACTTGCAGCACATTCCGGGCCCGAGCATCAGCCCCGGACCGCCAAAGCCAGTCATAATATATGCGCCGTATGCCCAGCTTGACTGCCCAAGGCAGATCCAAGGCCAAGGCCAAACCTCAGCATCCGTCCGATGCGAGACAACATCCTGCTGCAAACCGACAGCTACAAACAGACGCACTGGCGGATGTATCCGCCCGGCACCACCGAGATAGAATCCTATATGGAAGCACGGCGGGGAGGGGACTACCGCCACGTCGTATTCTTTGGCCTCCAGTACCTACTCAAACGCTACCTTGCTGGCATCCGGGTCACGGCGGAGCAAATTCAACAGGGCGAAGAGTTCTGCCAGGCCCATTTCGGACAGGATGTGTGGCCCCGTGCCGGCTGGCAGCACATCCTGGACCACCATGACGGTCGCCTGCCCGTGGAGATCTGCGCCGTGCGCGAGGGCCTGCGCGTACCAACCGGCCAAGTCCTGCTAACCATCCGCAATACGGATCCCGCCTGCTACTGGCTTACCAACCACTTGGAAACCATGCTGGTGCAGGTCTGGTACCCGACGACCATCGCCTCGCTGGATCGCATTCAGTACGACATCCTGCATAAGGCGGCCGAGCAGTCCGGCGATCCGGCCGGCGTGCCCTTCCAATTGCACGACTTCGGGTATCGCGGCTCCACATCGGAGGAATCCGCCGCGCTGGGTGCCGCTGCCCATCTGCTTCACTTCCGGGGCACCGATACCTTGGCGGGGTGTCGCCTGCTGCAGGAATACTACGGAGCCGGCATGCCCGGGTTTTCCGTACCCGCCGCGGAACATTCCACCATCACGGCCTGGGGCCCCGAGGCTGAGGCAGACGCCTTTGCCCACATCCTGGAAGCCTTTCCTTCCGGCATCGTAAGTGTCGTCAGCGATTCCTGGGACATCCTGCATGCATGTCGGGAACTGTGGGGTTCTGCATTACGGGAACAGGTCCAGGAACGAGCCGGCACCGTGGTCGTGCGCCCGGACAGCGGCGATCCCGCCCCGACGGTGATCGAATGCCTGCGTTTGCTGGGCGAGGCTTTCGGCGCTCCTTGCAACGCCAAGGGCTATCGCGTGCTGCCGGACCACATCCGACTGATTCAGGGAGACGGCATCACGCGTGAGAGCCTGCCTCACATCGTGGAGGCCTTGCTGAAGGCTGGCTGGAGTACCGACAACGTGGTGTTCGGGTCCGGCGGCGGCCTGTTGCAGGAATGCACCCGGGATACCCTTCGCATCGCCATGAAGTGCTGCCATGCAGTTGTGAACGGAGAGGGACGGGACGTATACAAGCAGCCGGTCACAGATCCCCAAAAGCACAGCCGAAGCGGCCGCTTGGCCCTCGTCCGGGACTCCTCCACCGGCGCATTGCATACAGTGCGCGCCGAGCAGCTTCAGGATGCGGATCACAACCTGCTGGAACCCGTGTTTCGGGACGGTGAGATCCTGCGCGACATGACGTGGGACGAGGTGCTGGCCCAGGTGGCGGAGTCCTGATGCCTGTGAGCCAAGGGCCATAGAGTTGCCACGGACCGGGCATCGGCCCCGGGTTCGGAACTGTCTTGGCCCCATACAATGGGGCCTCGTTGCCGGTTCCGGCCTCAGGATCGACAGACTGACAGAGAGAAGAGCCTCATGGCCCTGCGCACCATTGACACGGACATTCATGCCGTGGTGCCTGCGTCCAGCATCGAACCGCGCCTGCCCCAGCCCTGGAAACTTCGGTTCTCAATGGGTGATCGCGGCCCCGGTTCCCTGGGCTATTGGAACCCCAACGGTGTGATGCGGCGCGATGCAGTGGCGCCGGATGGCCGCCGGGTGGAGGGTGATCCCCACTTGTTGGCGCGGCACTTCTTCGATGTCCATAACCTGGAATTCGGCATCCTCAACTTTACGGGTCCGGCCCTGAATCTGGGCCTGTCCCCGGATCCCATGTACGCGGCGGCCGTGGCCACGGCCGCCAACGATGCCGTCGTGGAAGAGTGGCTACCGGTGGACAATCGCTTCTACGGGTCAATCACCGTCACACCCAACAACCCCGAGGCTGCGGCCGCGGAGATTCGCCGTTTGGGCCATGAGGAACGCATGCCCCAGGTCCTGATGGTGTCCGGTGCCCGCATGCCCATGGGCCAAGCCTGGTTCCATCCCATCTACGAAGCCTGTGCGGAGGTGGGCAAACCCATCGCCATTCATCCGGGCTCCGAGGGCGTGGGGATCTCAGGGCCCCCTACCGCTGTGGGCTATCCCACCAACTATCTGGAATGGCACACGGATCTGGTGGGCAGCTACATCGGGCATCTGGTCAGCATGGTGACGGAAGGGGTATTCGTCAAGTACCCGGACCTGAAATTCGTTCTGATTGAAGGCGGAGTATCTTGGCTGCCGCCCATTCTCTGGCGTTTGGACAAGAACTGGAAAGCCCTGCGCCAGACTGCCCCCTGGCTGGAACGTCCACCCAGTGAATATGTTTACGAACATGTCCTGCTGACCACCCAGCCCATCGAGGAGCCGGAACCCATCGGCTTCCTCCATCAAATGCTGGCCATGTTCCCGGCCGAACACATGCTCATGTTCGCCACCGACTTCCCCCACTGGGACAACGACATGCCCGACTTCACGGCCCGCCTCATTCCCGAACACCTGCGTCGAAACGTGATGAGCGAAACGGCACGGCGGCTGTATCGTCTGCCCGCACCTGCCCCCATGTCGGACAATCCCGGACCTACGTTGCTACAGGTTTCGGAACAGCAGGGATTTAAATTTATGGAGTGATTGTCGAAGGCTTGAGGCCGGAAGACATTCACACCATCTACCTGGAGTCCATAGACAGGTAAGGAGTTTCGCAGCGGAACCGCGGCAGTCTGCCGATGGAACGCTTCGCTGGCCTGTCGGATAGTTGTGCCAAAGAATCAGAACTACCCGGAAGCCCTGCCGGGCATCAGAAGCTGTTCGCGACAGCAGACCGGCCCGGGACACGGCGCGGCTGGTGTGTGCGAGTGGGAACCCGCACTCGCCTTCAGCTTTGCGCAGGCCTACCCGACCAGTTTCCGTCAAACGCGGAAGGGATTGGTCCAGGCGCGCCGTCCTTGGTGATCGATGGCCGTGAGCCGGGCGTAGGGTCCTTTGATCGCCTTCAGATCCAACTCCACCGAGGTGAAATCGGCGTCCTGGACAATGCTGGAGCTGGCGGCCCCTCGGCCGGTCAAGTAAATGTCGCGGACTGGCGATGTCCGCACGGCCAGCATACCGCTGCCCGGCTTGGAGGTGACTTCCAGGAATTCCGGTCCCTGGCTGGAATAGAAATGCCCGGCGTGCAACGCCGCGAGCAGGTCCGCAGGTTCCGGTGTGGAACTGCGCACCATTACCCAATTGCGGCAAGAGTCGGGACGGACCGAGTTGAAGTGGGCATCATCAGTGGCGATGATCTGGTAGTAGCGTTCCTGGCTGAGGAGGCGGTCGATGTAGCCGGTGCTGTCCCCCTTGCCGTTACCGACTGTGCAGGCGGTGTTGAAGATCTCTATGGCTTGGGCGGATGGCACAGAGAGGATGTCCTGATCGGTCAGGTCGTACCAGGCTGGATGGGCGGCCGCCACGTAAGCCCCGGCCGCGGCGGCCCGTTCCGCCAGTTGCGGACCGGTTTCATCGGCTCCCGTGGGCGCGAAGTCGGGTGGGAGCCCGACCGCCAGAATATGCCACTCGTCTCCCAAGCTGGTTGCCGGCGCGTGCAGCTCGGCTCCGAGGATGGTGGTGAAGTCGTCGGTGCGGTACGGGGTCGTGTCCGTGATGGGGAATTGATACCGCTCCCGAAAATGATCCGTGAGACTGATGAAGTCATAGCCATGTGCCCGGTAGTGGGCGCACACGTCCGCAGGACTCGTACGGCCGTCGGATCTTGTGGAATGGGTATGCAAATTGCCTCGGTACCAGTTGCCGGACAAGCCAAAGGGAAGATCTTGCAAGGTGAAACTCCTAGTTTCCATTCGCGGCGGGACTGATAGCACCTATTTTATTTCAGTGGCGATCGCAAGCGTTGTTGCCACAAGAAACCCCAGACACAGCAAACGCAGCCTCGACTCCAGTATCGCCAACAGCCTGAAGGTGCTGACTGTCGGAGATGAAACCTGCCGGATCCGGCCTCCTGTGGGTTCTGTGCACGTTGACTGCTCTATGGCCAACGGCAGTCGGCTTCGCCATGACGAAGCTCCAGGGGGCCCAGCCGATGCTGGAGAGGCGGGACGCAATGCTGGACAGGGACATCCTGCAGGTTGCGCACGACCCTGAGGAGGACCGTCGCCTGCCGGCACGCGCGGAAGTGCACATGAAGTTACCGGACAAGAAAGGATTGATCGAGGCCGATCCTTTCCACACCATGCCGGCCGGTGAGCGGCACCACTCCCGACCGATAGAGAGAGGTCCGCAGGTTCCCCACCAATACATCGTGCGCCTGACCTAGCGGAGGCACGCGCTGTTGAAATCCAACAGGGACCGCCTGTGTCTCAAGGCTCCGGCTTGACCGCGGCTGGTCGATGGTCTGACCTGGCTGTGGCGACTGCGGCTCGCTGCCGAAGCATGGGCCAGCAACCCTCCAGACTGAAAAATCCGGCAATAAGCATGGAAATTGCGGTCTCCGTTTGCGGTGCAGACAATGCCGCTGGGCCTGGACGCACTGTCTGCATATGAATCTGCACCAAACATCAGATTCACGCTTATATCCGTGTTGTTGCACCTGAATCTGTTAGCATGCCTCCCCAATGCACCTGTTTCCGCCTGGAGGTCCGCGGCCACCCATGTCCAGCCTGCCCATCGGCTACCAGTACATCGTGGAGACCTACGACTTGCTGCTGCCGCCCCTAGCCCGTCCAGGACAGACGGGCACCGTGCGTTCCGTGGAAGGCGAGTCCGAGGCGTACCGCACACGGGTCCTGTACCCACAGGCTCTGTGGCCGGGAGACAGCATCCTGGATCACCTGCGCGTCGCCCTGCGGCACGAGGGGATTCAGCCCGGCGTAATGCAGGCCCTGGCGGGCAAGGTGGACATGCCCCGCCTCCTGGTGGACGATGCCAAAGGGGGCGTGCAGCCCTTCCATCGCCGCCTGGCCTTCCTGCACACGTTCGTGACGGGGGAGGACGTGCCGTTGCCCCCCGTGGAGGACCAAAGGTACGCGGACGTGGCCAACCCCCGTTTGCAGTTCACCATGGCCAGTGGCGATCGGAACCCGCGGTACCGCGTCCGCAACAACCTCCTGGGGACGCCCCTGTTCTGCCCGCAGGTGTTCAGGCATCCAGCGTTGCAACGCGCCGTCGAGCACGACCCCGTATGGGGACGCGATTCCTGGCAGGGGTGCCCTCCCGACATCCAGGAGCGGGTGGAACGGTACCTATACCATCAGGAAACCCGCGCTTCCTGGAAAATCGAGGCCGAAACCCTTTCGGCCCGGCGGTTGCAGGCCTTTGTGGGGTTGTTGCACAGGGCGCAGCACAAGGATTTCCTGACGCAGGCCGGGCTTGCCGAACTGCATGCCTGCATTTTGGAAAAGGACCGAGAGGAAGCCTGCCCGTGGCGCACGGAGCAGGTCTGGGTGGGGCATGTCGACCGGCAATGGAACCCGATCGTGAATTTGTTGGGCGCGCCCCCAGCCGATCTGCCGGACCTGATGGACGGCCTGATGGCCTGCCACCAACGTCTGTCGGCGGAGGGCGCACTGCATCCCGTCCTGCATGCGGCCTGCATTGGGTTCCCGATGGTGTACATCCACCCGTTTATGGACGGCAACGGGCGGGCACACCGCTTCCTGTTCCACAATGTCCTGGCACTACGGGAGTACACCCCGCCCGGCACCCTGTTTCCCTTGTCGGCGTGGCTGCTCAACCACCATCGCGACTACATCGGCAGCATGACCGCCACCTGCCAAGGCATCCTGGGCATGGCGTCCCTAGCCAACCTGCCGGACGGGAGCATGAAGGTGCTGAACGACATCAAGGTAGGGTTTCAATTCCCGGACCTCACCTCGGAGGCCCTGTCCCTGTGCCGCTTTGTGAAAGCTGCGGTGCTTGAGGAATTGGAACCCAACATCAAGTTCATCAGGGATTTCGACGTTGCCCGGCAGGGCCTCGAGGACCTGGTGGAGTGGCCCTACCCCACACTGGCCATGTTCATCCGGCTGTGTGTGCAGAACAACGGGACTCTGTCCAGGCGGAAGCGCAAGCTGGAAGCCTTCCGCGACCTGCCCGCCCCACTCC
The DNA here is from genome assembly GCA_012271135.1 of Caldilineales bacterium. Lineage (GTDB taxonomy): Bacteria > Chloroflexota > Anaerolineae > Caldilineales > Caldilineaceae > Bin34. The sequence goes on from JAAXGZ010000042.1 coordinate 6,668, forward strand.
TGAGCCGGTTGGAGAGATGTGTGCAGGCCGCCTACAACTTGCCTGCGCCACAGGCAGAGTTGGACGACTTGCCCCGCGTCGGGGAACCCCGGACACTGTCTCCCGGAACATGGTAAATATGGCGAAGTTCCATCGGTTCGCCCTGTCCTACCGCCCCGTCTCTGCGACGTCAGGGCGTGGCGGGTTGCTGTTCATGTAGCGCTCTTGACCATTGAGCCGTGGGGCAGGTTGCGTGTGCTACGAAAATCCACAGCAGCACGTGGATCAGGACAAGTCCGCCAGTTCCGGGCCTCCGTGCAACGGCTGGATTGGTTGTCGGCCCGTCAGGCGGTGCGGTGCAGCAAGCCTCTCGTTGGTTTGCCGGCCGTCAGGTGTAGGCTGCGGCCTCACCAACCCACTACAAGCGCCCGTTGTCAACCTGCTTCATAATCCCCCTTTGTCGCGGAAACGGATTTGTGGACCCAAACCAGCAGTTTGGGCTATTTTCAGCCTGTTTTGGAATTCATCTCGCATGAATGTTCTACCACGACTCAGTGCTCAGGCAGTGACCAAGCGACCATTGCCCATGTTGAAATCCTTCCCCGACGCGACTCTGCAAACGCCCTGGACAAACCCCATTGAGCAATCATGAAGTAGCGCAGGCCTCAGCATCGTACTCTAGCTCACCAGCCCTTAGCCGGGGGAATAGGGCTGTCAGGAGGAGGAGTAATCGAGACCAAGGGACCCCAGCGAGTCAAGTTCCCTTCCACATCCCCCATGCTTGTCCTCAATTTTGGCTCAAGAACCAACTGTGCGATATAGTCAAAAGACCATCACATCTTCAGAATCTAGAGTGATGAGCACGATTCTCCAGCCTCGGTACATTGAACCCATGGACTCTAACCGCGAAACTGCAGGCGTTGATCGTGTTCACTGTTTCACACGATTTCCCAACTCGAATCACCTGCCGATGCGATCCGTAAGAGAACTACACAATTCATTGGTAATCTAACTTTGGTAACTCAAAAACTAAATTCAAGTGTCCAAAATAGGGCTTGGCTTGATAAACGGCAAGTATTGGGTCAGTTCAGCAGGCTATTTCTGAACAAGGAACTTCTCGCTGAATTCTCTGAAGACTGGAATGAAGATACTATAAGTTTAAGAAGTTGCAAATTAGCCAATCTGGTTGTAGAAATCTGGCCTCCACGTGAGTTCTTTGCTTAATCCGAAAGTAATTCCTCAGGTGCCTCTGCCAGAGCAGGAATGTTAGCTAGTTGTTGTCAACGGTTAGGGCTGGACAGCTGTCGCCGACTAGCTCTGGCTCTGATTCAACCTACATGCTTCTACTGAACATCCAAGACTTGTCTCTTCACAACCCCTCTGCCAGGACCCGGCGGAGCACATGGGTTCGCACACGGATCTCCGACGCTTCCTGCATGGATTCCAATGCCCCTTGTGCACGGGGATCCCGGGGTGAGACCTGCCCCGTCGCTTCGGACCGGAGCTACTACGACGACGAGCTGCGACGGTACATCGTGGCCCAGGGGGCCGAACCGGTGATTCCGGGAGCGACGCATCCGGCGGGAGCCGATCGACTACGGCGGGGTGCTGTACCGGGAGCGCAACATCGTGGAGCGGTCCATCGGCTGGCTCAAGCAGGGCCGCCGTATTGCCACGCGCTATGAGGAGACCGCGGCCAGCTATCTGGGCTTTGTCCTGTTCGCCGCGACTCGCCAATGGCCGCGCAATCCGTTGGCTAATGTCCACACTCCCTAACTCGGGATCCGCCGCGTTTGTCGACATCTGCCTTGGCCTGAGCAATCCCTCCGATGTGCCTTTCTGCAGCGTTGAAATCCGTTCGGTCAGGAATCGGATCGCCCCGGATCGCCCCTGTCTCCAACCAACCAGAACAGGGCCGCCGCAGACAGTGCCAGCAGGGACCAGAACTGAAACGGCCGGCCTGGACCCAGTGCGGCCAGTGCGTTGCCGGCTGCCGGCGCCACTGCCCCGCCCAATTGCATGCCTACCATGGACAGTCCCATGGCGCTGCCGGCGTAGGCCGGTCCCACGCCCTCGCTCTCCATCAGGCGGGTGATCATGATGCTCATGAAGGCATCGCGCATGAGGCCGGCCACCACCATCACGGCAAACACGGACTGATTGGTCACCAGCGGTATGGCAAACGTGGCCAGGGACATCGAAATGGAGCCGGCCAGCATGAAGGACCGCCGATGGCCGCTGCGATCAGACCACACCGAGAAGGGGAGGGTGGCCACCAAACTGGCCACATGGAACAGCGAGACAGCCAAATCGGCCCGCGGGCCCGCCCAGCCCACATTGCGCAGGAACAGCGGCACATAGCCCAGCATGCTGTTGACACATGCGCCGTAGCCGAAGTTGGCCAAGGTCATCAGGCGAATGTCCCACAGCTTGGCGACATGCTGCAGCCCCGCCGTGAAATTGTGGCCGGCAGCATGCTCCGCCACCCGGTCCACACCGGTACGCTTGGGAATGAAAAACCAGATACACCCGAACAAAATACCCAGGCTGCCGAACAACGCCAGGACCAATCGCCAACTTCCGAGCCAGGGGGAGAGGTAGGTTGCCGCCGTGATGGCACCCAACATGAACCCGGATGCCATGCCGACGGACACGCCGGCATTGGAGATGCTCAGCTGCCGCCGGGGAAAGAACTGGGCTCCGGCCTTGTGCAGGTTCAGGGGAATCAGGTTGATGAACGGCCCTGTCAAAAAGGAACAGGCCAGCAGCCAGCCGAACTCCGGGACCAAACCTCGCGCCATGCCGAAAAATCCGGTGCCTATGCAGGCCACCACCAACGAGGTCCGCGCGCCGTAGCGGTCGCTCAGTGTGCCGCCCAGTACCGAGGACACCACACCGGTCAGGACATCGGCACCCCAAATCAGGCCGGTCTGGAAAAGACTGAGTTCCAGTTGTTCCCTGATCTCCGGCAGCATGACCGCCAGAGCCATGCGCGGGGCCGCCGTGGCCAGGCCGGCGGTTCCGATCATCAGGGCCCAGAGGGCCCACTTGCCGGTGTTGGACACACCGGGTTGATGCGGCGAAGCGGAAATGTCAGTCGATCAGAATGGTCGGACCCAGTGGCCAGGCGCCTGCCCGAGCGCCGTAGACCGAGAATCCGCGGGGGGAGCCGGTACCCGTCGAGTCAAGCCGGAGGTCCAGGTCGCTTGTGCCGGGCTCAAAGTTGAGAGCCGCCAGACGCTCGCCGCGAACGGACACTCGCTGCAGGTAGCCATGGGAGCCGGGCTCCATCCCCCGATGGTGGCTCAGCACACCGCGTGCATCGGCGGGATCGTCGGGCAGTTCCCAGGTATCAACCTTCACATCCTGCAGGTACACGTCCACCGTTGTGGGGAACTGCCGGTCCTTCATGGTTTGCGGCGTATGCGACCGCCAGTTGCGCGGCGGCCAGGAAAGCTTCTCCATGCCGGAGGCGCGGGAACCCACCTCGCACAGGAACTCCAGGCCGTTAACGGCGCTCAGCGTGGTCGGGAGCCGGATCCGATAGGAGACCGAACCGGGACCGTTTCCGGCCAGCTTGCCGCCGGCGTCGCCCCGGTTGGCAATGGGCCAGCTGGCCTGCACATAGTCCAGCGGATCCCAGGTCACGCGCACACGTTCGTCCAGGGTCCTTGGTTCCGCGCCACCGTCCTCGTCCCACACCTCGGCATTGACATAGTTCCGGTGCAGAACATTGCCGTCCGGGTCGCACAGTCGCAGGACCACGGTCAGCAGGCCGGTGGTATCCGGCGCGGAGAACGAGACGGGTTCCGGACTGGACACCACTCCGAAGCGGCGCGGTTCCACCGACATGGTGCCGGAAGCCCAGGTGCGCGTGTAGCCCAGGCTGTCGGTGAAGACGGCTTCCCACTCCAACGCGGCCTGCTCCAGGTCGGGACCCCAGTTCGAGACAAACCCCCAGGCCGCAAAGTTGCCGCGCGGCCTGACCGTCTGACAAGGCGGACAGTCCAGTCCGGCAAACAGCGGCGCGTTCAGATCCGCGACCGACATGTCGGACACGAGGGCATCGTAGCCAAAGACCTTGCCGCTCCGATCGTACTTGGCAAAACCGTTGTGCTCCCATTCGATGTCGGTCAGCTCGGTATAGACGTAGCCGCAGATCTTGTCGTGCCGACGCAGGTCGGTGGTCAGGTACTTGAAGCACCAGGAGATGTCCATGTCGCCCATGGCGGCGGAGATGCCGCCGTACTCGCTGTTCATCAGCGGCTGGGTGTCCTGCACATTGCCCTCGCCGATGTAGTTGAAGCCGGAGCCCGGATGCGTGCGGTCAACCACGTTTTGCACATGGGCGCGGGCCGCGGCCCAGTCGTTGATGTAGAAGTGCCAGGAATTGACGTCGGTCTCGACATGGTCGTAGTTGCAGGGCGAGTTGTCCTCCACCAGCCGGGTCGGGTCCAGGGCGCGCGCCTCGTTCACGATGCTGCGCACCCACTCCTGCCCGTCCTTGGTGTCCAGTTTGGACAGGCCCCACGTCTCGTTGAAGATGACCCAGAGCATGATGGAGGGGTGGTTGAAGTCCCGCTCGATCATGCCGGCCACGGTTTCCTCGCAGACCCGCCGCATGGCGGGGGAATCCAGATCCGGACCGGGCATGTCGTAATGGATGATGACACCCAGCCGATCGGCCCAGTAGTAGTACCGGGGATCGTTGATCTTGATGTGACAGCGCAGCATGTTCAGGCCCATGGCGCGCGCCAGTTCCATGTCGCCGCGTATGACATCGTCGGACGGATAGGTGTAGAGGCCATCGGGATGGAACGCCTGATCCAGGGCCCCCGCCAGGTAGATCGGATCGCCATTGAGGTAGATGTATTCGTACTCGTTGTCCCCGTGCTTTCCGCGGCCGATCTCGCGCATGCCGAAATAGGCGTGGACCACGTCGACGGCGCCGTCCGCGGATGTCAGGGCGACATCAACGTCATGGAGGAAGGGATCGTCCGGCGACCACAGCCGGGCCTCGGGGATGTCGAGCACCAGATCGTGGCTGGAGACATTGCCCTCACCGGTCACCGGTAGCGACAGCGCCTCGAACAGCCCCTGCGGCGAGGACAACCCCAACTCAAGCTCGGTCTCTTCGGGTGCCGCGATCCGGATCTCGGCCCGCGCCTGCCCGTTGCGAATGTCCGGGCTGAACCGCACCGACTGAACATGGGCTGCCGGCCGACCCTCGAGCCAGACGGTCTGCCAGATGCCGCTGCTGTGCGTGTACCACCGCGGCACCTGCTTGCCCACCAGCGTGGCTGCATCCGCGATGTCGTAGGCCCGGACCGTTACGCGCACCGTCTCTCCCGGCGCGGCCAATCCCGCCAGGTTGGCCTCGAAGGGCAGGAAACCGTTGTTGTTTTCCGCTACCAGGCGGCCGTTGACCCAGACCCGCGCGCTCCAGTCCACGGCCCCGAAGCGAAGCACGGGCTCGAGGCCGGTCCACTCGGCCGGAATGGTGACCTCCCGCTCGTACCAGCCGGCACCCTTGTAATCCGTGCGGCCTTGGCCGGACAGACGGCTTTCCCATGGAAAGGGAACCGTGATCGTCGCTCCCGACCGTGAGACGGCACCCGTCTCGTGCCAGCGAAACTGCTCGCCATGGGCCATGGCATCAAAGCTGAAGTGCCAGGTGCCGTTGAGGTTCAGCCAGGCTTTGCGCCGGAAGTCGGGACGGGGATGCTCGGGTCTGGGAATGGTCATGGGGGAAAGAAACAAGGGCAGTCCTGCGGACCGCCGGCGGGTGGAAGCAAGCCGGGAGGCACCGGTGGATTAGGATGTGACAGAGGCGGCAGGGATAGGGTGTGCCACATGCGAATCAGGACGGTCAAAGCCATCTATCCACGCTGGAACAGGCCGCTGTCGGATGCCTGGCAGTCGCACTTCTGGCAGATCGTGGTAGTGGTCACCACGGAGTGTGGACACACGGGGTACGGCTACGGAGGCGGAGGCGAACCCGCCGTGCAAGTCGTCAACAGGCACCTGAGCCACTTCCTGGCGGGGCGCACGCTTGAAGGGACAAGCGACATCCGGGCAGCGTGGCAGGCATTGTATCGCGCTTCGCTGCCGTATGGTCGAGGCGGCATCGCCATGATGGCCTTGAGTGGCGTCGATCTGGCCCTGTGGGATCTGTTGGGCCGCGCCCGGAATCAACCCGTCTGCGAACTGTTGGGCGGCCGCCGCAAGCCCAGCGTGCGCGCCTATGCGTCCGGCCTGGCCTTCGAAACCTATCGGGACATGGGCTTCGACGCAGTCAAGGTCTTCCATCACTGGCGGGAACCGGCCGACTACGACCGGACCGAGACCCTGATCACCAGAGCCAGGCAGGTAATGGGGCCCGAGGTCCTGGTCATGCTGGACTGCTACATGAGCTGGGACGCGGAGATCGCCATGGAGATGCGGAGGCGGCTGGCCCCCTACAACGTGTACTGGTTCGAGGATGTCCTTACACCCGACCACAAACGCGAACTGGCGGAACTCAGGCCGAAGCTGGATCCCGTGCTCGCCGCCGGCGGCGAGCACGAATTCACTCTGGACGGATACAGGGCACTGGCCGCCGCCGGCTCCCTGGACATCTGGCAGCCGGACGTGACCTGGTGCGGCGGCCTGACCGGAGCCTTGGCCATCCTGAAGCTGGCGGAAGGGGAGGCCATCCCCGTGTGTCTGCATCGCGGGGGAGAGCCATGGGGCCTGCATCTGATTTCCGCCTCCAACTGCCTTGATCTGGCGGAACTTGTGGGCCCGGAGAAGCAGCCTCCGACGGGCCGCGCGTGGCAAGGCGTTCCCGAGTTGGTGGACGGACACCTTCTCATCGGTAACCGGCCCGGCTTCGGAGTGGAACCTGATCTTGCCTTGCTTGCCTGACTTTGGGCTGGGAAGGCAGCGTGCAATGTCCCAAGGTATCTTCCGGTACAGCCTGTCCTCAAACGCACGGAAAGCTGGCTACCGTGTTTCCTGACCCCAGCATCGTCCAAGGCGGCCCTGATCCCGGGACTGTTGCCCCAAATCCGTACCGTGGCCGATTTCTGTTACTTGCCCCCCCCCTCAATTTTTTTGATATAACGCTTGAACAAACACAGAAACTTGACAGTGAGGAGCAGCACATGCGGCATCTCGTCATACGTTCCAGGAGTGCTCGTCCCGATTGTCCGACCGTGGCCAGAAAGGGGAACGGCCGGGACCGCAAAGGGCTGAGCCTGCCGGGAATCATCACAGCATGGGGGCTCGTGGTCCTGGTGGCCTTGGTGCTGGCTGCGTCCCCCGCAGCAGCCGGGAGCGCGGCGGCCGTCTTGGCCGACACGCCGTCCTGTGACAATGGGATTGTGGTGCCAGCCCCCGAAAAGAATGCGGGACTGGTCAGGGACTGCGACACGCTGATGGCAGCGAAGGACCAGCTGCGCGGCACCGCAAACCTCAATTGGGGCTACCATCTGGCGATCACGGACTGGCAGGGGGTCACGGTTGACGGCAGTCCGGGACGCGTGATCGAGTTGAGACTCAGAAACCTGCGTTTGGACGGCAACATACCGACGCAGTTGGGTTCCCTCCCCAAGCTCGTCCACCTCGGCCTGACCAAAAACCGGTTGTCGGGCAGCATACCGACGCAACTGAAGAACCTAACCCAGCTACAAGGATTGAACCTCAGCGACAACCGGTTGTCGGGCAATATACCGACACAGTTGAAGAACCTGACCAACCTGCAAACAATGCATCTTGGCCAAAACCGGTTGTCAGGCAACATACCGCCGCAGCTGAAGAACCTGACCAACCTGCATACACTGCATCTCAACAACAATCGGTTGTCGGGCAGCATACCGACGCAGTTGAAGAACCTGACCAACCTGCAGACGCTGCATCTTGCCAACAACCAGTTGTCGGGCAACATACCGACGCAGTTGAAGAACTTGACCAACCTGCAGAAATTGCGCCTCGACAGCAACCGGTTGTCGGGCAGCATACCGACACAGCTGAAGAACCTGACCAAGCTACAGGCGCTGCGCCTCGAAAACAACCGGTTGTCAGGCAACATACCGACACAGCTGAAGAACCTGACCAAGTTGCAGACGCTGCGCCTCGAAAACAACCGGTTGTCGGGCAACATACCGACACAGCTGAAGAACTTGACCAAGCTGCAGACACTGCGCCTCGACGGCAACCGGTTGTCGGGCAATATACCGACGCAACTGAAGAACCTGACCAAGCTGCAGACACTGCGCCTCGACGGCAACCGGTTGTCGGGCAATATACCGACACAGTTGAAGAACCTGACCAAGCTGCGGGCGCTGCACCTCGAAAACAACCAGTTGTCAGGCAGCATACCGACGCAGTTGGGCCAGCTGACCAAGCTGGAGAAGTTGTATGTGAGCGGCAATAAGTTGACTGGCTGCATACCGGCAAGCCTGCAGGACGTGGCCAAGAATGACTTTGAGGCCGCGGGCCTGCCTCCTTGCCAACCTTCGCAGGAGTTGGAGTAGCGCTGGCGACAATAACCGAAGCCACTCTGTCTCGGAGTTTCGAGACAGGTGCCAGCTTTCGTCCACTCTTCACCAACCTCGCCTTTGTACAAAGGCGAGGTTGGGATTGGGATGTGCCAGGAACTTCTCCGCGCCCTGCAGGTCTGCACGGCCTGAGCGCTGGTCTCTGTCGTGATGCTTAGCCCAGACACACGACGAACAGTAGTTGCAAGGACCAACACCGGCGGCAGCGGTGGCACAACCGGAGAAGCGGGCAGTATAGAGGGCTCCTGGTCCTGTCTGTTTTGATATGGAAGAAGCAACCCGGATGCAGCGGGAAGCAAATCACATCCTGTCCCCGATCATCAACTCCTCACTGACCAACAGACGCCTGTGTCACCGTCTTGACATCAGGGTCTTGCCCGGTAGTGGCTGAACGGTGCGCACGATTCTGTCCATCAACGCTCTTTCCAGTAATTTGACGGGCATTGTGGCGGACGAAGCCCTACTGGTCCCAATGTGGAAAATCATGGAAGATGATCCAATCCTGATGAAGGAGATGCTCAACTAAAGTCTCCCTACCCTATCTCGTACCGGGTTTGGATGACGATACAACAGGTAACGGGTAAGCTCCTCCACAAGTGGATGGCAAGGTTACAGTCCCTTGCCATCGTGTGTTCCACAGATAATGGGAAAGCACAGTCTCTTCCATTTTGATTTTTCAAACTGACCCGAAGGCTATAACCTGCTCCTGGCAGGATTGAAGGTGGGGTAGGGAAAATGTGCAATGGAAAATCCTTTTGTCCATGGTTATAGGAGGCTGAACTTGGCACCTCGGCTCATCCGGCTTGGACATGTCAATTGACCCGGTCAGACTCTTGTCTGCCCACAACCCGGAATACCCGGTCACGCAACGACTATTGTCCGAGTTCACACCATGGCCATGACACTGGCTAACCATCCTGGCCTTGGTGCACAGCCTGCCTGTTCGGATTTTGGAGGGACCGATCCCTGCCTGGCCGGTGATCTTGGGGGCGGGGCCATCGGCAATTGCCCCCCCATCCTTTGATGTGCAGGTATGCGTGCAGGGAGCGCGTCGCGGGTATGGCCCGGCGCGTCCGCGGAGGTGGCCTACAATGGTGGACATGGACCACATCGCGAAACCCGGCACCGGCATGGACGCGGCCTTCAACCCGGCCCCCCCGGTATCCGCGCCCGCGCGGGACACCGGGGTCGCCACCAGCCCTGAAACCGGTTCCACACGTCCGTTATCCCCCGCGGCGGAACCCAACGGGGGTACCCCTTCAAGCACCTGGTGGACCCGCATCCAAGACCTGCCCCACTACGACCCCGCCTACCCCTATGATCCCCGCCACGTCTACGGCCCCGACTTCACCGATGACGACGCCTACGGCAAGGACGGGGTGCACTTCATGGCCGGCCGCGCCCATGAGTTCAGCATCGATTCCGGTGCCGGCGAGGCCAGGCGCCGGCTGGGCGTCGACCGTGTGTTCCGCGAAAAGACCCTGAGACTGCCCGACCTTGGCGTGCCCAAGACCAACCGCTACGCGCGCAGCGGCCAGGTCATCCCGGATGTCTTCATCCAGGAACACCCCCGTCCCGGCGACAACCGGCATGAGGTTGCCTACGACCCCGACAACCCCATCCTGTTCGTGCTGGAGGTGCTGTCCGAGTCCACCTTCCAGCACGACCTCGGGCCCAAGGTCGAGATCTACCGGGCGATGGGTGTACGCGAGTTCTGGCGCTACGACCCGGAGCGGCTGCATCGCAAGGAGGACGAACCCCGGCTGTGGGGCCTGCACCTGTCGGCCGACGACGACTATGTGGACATTGAACCGGTCCGCATGGCGGACGGGCAGTCCGTCTACCACAGCGATGTGCTGGGCGAGTTCCGCATGTTGCCCGAGGGTGGGGATGTCCACACCCTCCAGACCTGGGACGCGACACGCCGCGTCTGGTTGGATCCGGTGCGGGCCAGGAACCTGGTTGCCGACGAGGCCAAGCGGGGGGCGGTTCAGGAGGCAGTGCTGCGAACCGCTGCCCGGACCCGAATGGAGGACCTCCTGCTCCTGCTCAGACAGCACGCGGAACAGGGAGCCTTGGCACATGACATACCGGATATGCTGGCCGCGACCTGGCAGGAGGCCCAGTGGGTGCCCGACTTCGCCGCCGCCCTGCGAGTAACGAACGGTGAGCGGGACTGGTCAACCCTACTGCCACCCGCAGACCATAGGACTTGAACCGGCTGACGCCGTTCGCGCGCACCGCGACACGACACCGACCTCTCCTGTAACCTCAGGCACCTGCATTCAGGGACGACACCGAAGCAGATGCATTCCTGTTCCGGTGTGCGGGCACCCGTTTCCGGAACTACAGGGGAGACGCGTACGCTTGCCCCAGACACCGCCTCCTGCAGTTTGGCGGCGGCCGCCAGTACCCGATGCCAATGGTCAAATTCCGCGGGAGTCAACGTCACAGGCATGATCCAAAAACGCTTGGTAGTCCGCGGACGCCCGCGGATGGGGCGCAAAGCGCAGCACTTCGGCGCGCACCTCCGGATCATCCTCCATGGCCTGCCAGAGGCGGGCCCGGTTGGCCGCGTTGCCTTTCTCGATGTAGCGGGAAATATCACGCGGACATGGCGCATTCCCGCAGGCCGGCAACATCGGGGCGTGCCATCTCAAACAAACCGGATTTGTCAATGACGACCACCACCGGCTCCAGGTTTTCCAACGTGTCGCGCGAGAAACTGTGCCGACGGGCAAAGGCGCGCAGGTGGGATGCGGTCCAGCGGCGACCGCGGGTCGTGCGTTTGCCGGCCGCGTTCATGCGCCGGGCCACTTCGGCCATCGAGCACGTGGAATACCAGCCATATATAGCGAGTCCCGTATTTCCCGGACCTGCTCGCCCTGCGTGCGACGTTGCGCGGGTGTCCTGTTTCTCCTTTTGAGACACTGTTTCAGGCATGAACAAGCCGGGAGCCGAAGAACGGGTCCGCCGTACGACTCTTTTCATCGCGGAACTGGCGGCGGTAAAGGTCGTGGTAGTAGCCACCAGCCCAAATCAGTTCCTGGTGGCTGCCCATTTCGGCGATGCCCCCATCCTTGATCACCAGGATCCGATCCGCATTGCGAATCGTGGACAGGCGGTGGGCAATCACAAAGCTGGTGGTGGTCTTCAGCAGCTGTTCCATCCCCTGCTGGATACGGGCCTCGGTCATGGTGTCCACCGAACTGGTGGCCTCGTCCATGATGAAGATGTCGGGGCGCGCCAGAATGGCCCGGGCCAGGGATATCAACTGCTTCTGTCCCACTGACAGCAGAGAACCTCCCTCCCCCACATCGGTGTCATAGCCGTCCTCGAAGGCGTCTATGAAGTCGGCGGCACCGGCCAGTTCCGCCGCGTACCACACCTCTGCGTCGGTCGCGTCCAGCCGTCCGTACCGCAGGTTGTCCATCACCGAACCCGAGAACAGGTAGGGAGACTGCAACACCATGCCAATGCGGGAATGGAGCGCGTGCAGGGTCATGCCGCGCAGTTCCTGGCCATTGATGCGGATGGCTCCGCGTTGGGGTTCGTAGAACCGGCACAGCAGGTTTACCACCGTGGACTTGCCGGCGCCGGTCGGTCCCACCAGGGCGATGGTCTCGCCTTCTTCCACACTCAGGTTGAACCCCTGCAAAATCGGATGGTCCGACTCGTAGGCGAAGTCCACGGCATCGAACTCGATGGCCCCCCGCAGGGAGTGTTCCGCCTTGGCTCCCGGCTGATCCTGGACCTCCGGCAGGGAGTCGATCAGGGAGAAGATCCGCTCCGCCGAGGCTACCGCCTGCTGCAGCTGGGCATAGACGCGGGCCATTTCCTGAATGGGAAACAGCATCCAGAAGATGTACTGGATGAAGGCCTGAATGCCGCCCAGCGTGATCAGCCCGGTCTGGAACTGGAGACCGCCCACCTGGATGATCAGCGCCACGGCCACCGCCGCCAGCACCTGCACCACCGGCAGAAAGGCGGCCGACATCCAGGCCGCCCGGAAACTGGAGCGGTACATGCCCGTGGTCAGTTCGGCGAACTCCGCCAGGTTGGAGTCCTCGCGCCCCAGCGACTTCGTGACGCGGACACCGTGGATGCTCTCCGCATAGTGGCCCGTGATGCGGGAGTTCAGCCGCCGCACATCGCGCCAGTTGCCGAGAATGTGCTTCTGGAACAGCAAGGCGGAGCCCACCATGACCGGAACGACGGCCAGCATGACCAAGGCCAGACGCCAGCTGATGGCGGCCATGAAGCCCAGAAAGACCAGAATGGACATCGTCCCCCAGAACATGTCCAGGAACCCGAAGGACACCAGTTCGGACACCCGCCGCGAGTCGGACGTGGCGCGGGCCATGATCCAGCCGACCGGCGTGCGGTCGTAGTAGGCGAGGGACAATTCCTGCAGGCGGCCGAACATGGTCTTGCGCAGGTCGTAGTTCATGGCCTGCCCCACGGACCCGGCGCAGAATATGAACAACGCCACACAGCCAGCGAGCGCCACGGCCACCCCCGCCCACAGCCACAGCAGGTACTTCACCTCTCCCAGGTCGCCGGCCAGGACTCCCTCGTCCAGAATGCGCTTGCCGAGGTAGATGTGCGCACCCTCGGCCAGCACCATCCCGATCACGCCTGTCAGGTATCCGGCCAGGTATCCGCGGTAGTTGAGCGTAAGCCGAAGCAGACGCAGCAGCGCCGCTCCGCTGAGGGCGGCGCTGTACTCCTCTTCCTCGTACTGGTGGCTGTCGGGTGCCATGATGCTGTTCCGAACCGTCCGTTTCAGGCGGGCTGCGCCTCGAGAGTGGACTGAATGTCCGCCTGCAGTTCCGCCTCGATGCTGGTCTGCAGCCGGAACACATCGCGGTAGGTGCCGGCCTGTGCCACCAGTTCCTCATGGGTGCCGGTCTGCACGATGCGTCCCTGATCGAGGACAAGAATCCTGTCGGCGGATGCAATCGATGAGATGCGGTGCGCTATCACGAAGGTCGTGCGGTTGCGCATCAGGTTCCGCAGAGCCTCGCGGATTGCCTTCTCCGTGGAGGTGTCGACGGCACTGGTGGCATCGTCCAGAATCAGGATGCGCGGATCCTTGAGGATGGTGCGGGCAATCGCCACCCGTTGGCGCTGGCCGCCGGACAGGGTGACCCCCTGCTCACCCACCACGGTGTCGTAGCCCCTCGGCATGTCGAGAACAGATTCGTGAATGTTGGCAGCTTCGGCCGCGGCCACGATCTCCGCCTCGGACACCTTGCGGAACGTGCCGTAGGTGATGTTCTCCCGAATTGAGCGGCTGAACAGGAAGGGTTCCTGCTGGACCACCCCGATGTGCCGCCGCAACCGCCGCCGCGGGTATTCCGTCAGTTCCCGCCCGTCCAGCAGAATGCGGCCGCCGGTATAGGCGTAGAAGCGGGGCAGCAGGTTCATCATGGAGGTCTTGCCGGAACCAGTGGGTCCCAGGATCGCGATCACTTGGCCCGGCTCGGCGTGGAAGGAGATGCCGTGCAGGACCCCGGGCAGCGTGGATTCCCCCGGCCGATCCTGCGTGCCTTCCGGATAAACAAAGGAGACGTCTTCGAAACGGATATCCCCGGTCAGTTTCTGCGGCATGTCAAGGAGGCCGGCATCCAGGGGTTCCCGGTCCTCGTTGATGATGGCCAGCACCCGATCGTAGGAGACCAGGGACTGGGTGATGAAAGCGAAGATGCGTCCCAGATGCCGCACCGGACCCACCATCAGCCCCAGCAGCCCGGTGAACGCCACATAGGTTCCCGTCGAAATCTGGCCGTCGATCGCCATCCAGGCACCGAACAGTGTGGAACCGACCATCTGGCTGGCCAGGATGAGATCCATGCTGGGCCAGAAGACATTGTGGAACCGGACTACGTTGCGCCCCCGGTTCAGGAGAATGGCATTCTCCCGCTCAAACTTGGCAATTTCGTACTGTTCGCGGGCAAAGGCCCGTACCACCCTGGCCCCGTAGATGTTCTCCTGCAGGAGGGAGGAGAGTCGCGCCTCCTGATCCTGGAACAGGTCGTAGATGCGGGCCAGATAGGACCAGAAGCCGAAGGACACGCCCACCGAGATGGGAATCACGATCGCGGACACCAGGGCCAGCCGGGGCGACAGTTGCCACATGGCGACGAAGGCCATGCCGGATATCGAGACAATCCGGCTCAGCCCCACCAGATGCTCGGCGAACAGCCGCCTGATCTCCTCCACGTCGGAACTGGACCTCTGAATCAGGTCTCCGGTCTGCATCCAGTCGTGATAGGCAAACGGCAGGTGCTGCAGGTGGTCGTAGAGGAACACCCGCAGACGGCGGGTAACGCCTTCCGCCGTCTGCGCGGCCAGCCGGCCCCCCAGGAACGTCAGCAAACCGGCCGCAGCCGCCAAGCCGAGAAAGTACAACCCCATCAGGGGAATGCGGTCGTAATTTCCCGGCAACAGGACATCGTCGGTGAAGGTCCTGATCACCCAGGCAAACGAGGACCGTGCCAAGGCGGCCACCGCCAGAAGGAGGAGCGCCGTCAGGTACAGCGACCGGTATCCTTGGACAAACCGCCAGAAGGAACGCACCCGGCTGCGCGTCCGGATTACATGCAGGTCCAGGCCTTGACCGCGCAAGGCACCCGTCAGAAAGGCCATCATGGCCGCGAGTGTAGTCGCATTTGGCTCTCAATCGTGCAATCCTTTGACCGGGAACGGCCGCCACCCACACGGATCAACCGGCTGGTTGTAGAATCGACCGCGGACCCGGGACGACCGAGAGTGGCAAACCGCCCTTCGTTCCGGAAGCGGCGACCCCGGATCAGCCCCGTCCACCCCGCAACGGAACCCCTGCCATGAAGGCGATCATTGTCAAGGAAGAACTGCCGGGTCGGCCCTTGGTGTGGGAGGAGGTGCCGGATCCGGTCTGCGGGCCGGACGATGTCCTGGTCGACGTGCACGCCACGGCCCTCAACCGGGCCGATCTGATGCAGCGGGCGGGCGGCTATCCGGTGCCACCCGGCGCCTCGCAAATCCTGGGGCTGGAGATGGCCGGTACGGTCGCCGGCTGGGGCAGCCGTGTGCTGGGCTGGCAGAAGGGCAACCGCGTCCGGGCCCTGCTGACCGGGGGCGGCTATGCGGAACGGGTGGTGCTGCCGGCCCGCATGCTGCTCGCGATGCCGGACGACAAGGACTTCATCTGGGGAGCCGCCCTGCCGGAGGCTGTGCTTACGGCCTACCTGAACCTGTTCATAGAGGCGGGTCTGCAGTCCGGCGAGACGGTTCTCATCCACGGCGGCGCCAGCGGTGTCGGCACCTACGGCATTCAAATGGCGCGTCTGGCGGGATGCCGGGTACTGGTCACGGCCGGCAGCGAGGCCAAACTGGCGGCATGTCGCGAACTTGGCGCGGAACTGGCCGTCAACTACAAGGAGGAAGACTTTGCCGAACGGATCCGGAGCCACCTGGGCGGTGCCGAGGTGGACGTCGTCATGGACATGGTGGGAGGTCCTTACCTGGAACGGAACATGGGACTGTTGCGTCCGTACGGCCGGCTGGTAATCATCTCCACGCTCGGCGGTGCCGAGGCCTCCATCCATCTGGGACACCTGATGCGGCCCCGGCTGCGGCTGATCGGGTCCGTCCTGCGCCCGCGCTCGGTTGACGAGAAGGTGGCCATCATGAAGAGCTTCAAGCGCCGATTCCTGGGCAACCTGCTGGACGGCAGCCTGAAACCGATCATCGATTCGGTCTATCCGGTGGAGCGGGCGGAGGACGCTCAGGCCCACATGGCGGCCAATCGCAACATTGGCAAGGTTATGTTGAGGGTGAGGGATTGAGGATCGGCGCCGGCTGCCATGCCCCGACCTGTAGGGCCGCCGCTGCGCCTTCAGTGAGCCCCCTGGGACTCGAACCCAGAACCCACGGATTAAAAGTCCGTTGCTCTGCCAAATTGAGCTAGGGGCCCGCGCAGGCGCACGAATATAGCACAGGGATTCCGAATCCCGGCCGTGTTCGCCTTTGGCTCCGCTCCCGGTACCGTACCGTGACCCTGCGCTCCTATGTAACGGGCCGCCGCTGGCTCTGGACCTTAGTTGTCCTGGCACTGGCTGGCTTTCAGCTGTCACTCGGCCACTGGCAGTGGGAGCGATACCAACTCCGGCTGTCCGAACAGGCCCAGTTGACCACCGCCCTGCGGCAGGACGTGATCGATTTGACCGCGGCCTCCGAACTGCCGTCCGCAGACCGAGACCTGCACTTCCGCAGGGTCAGGGCGACAGGTACGTGGGACCTTGAGCACCAGTTGGTATGGGTGGGGCCCATGGACCGCATGGAATTCGGTCCCCACCTGGTCACCCCCTTGCTGCTTGGCGACAACGATGCCATCCTGGTCGATCGCGGCTGGATCAGCGCGGTCCACGACACCCCCGCCACTTGGCGTGCCCTGCCGTTGCCCGCCGCGGCCTCGCTGCAGGGTCTGCTGGTGCCCGGCCGCGCGGTGCCCGACCCCGAGGTCTTGGAGACTCAGGCACGTCCGGTGCTCTTCTGGTCCAGCATGGACCTGGAAGCCATGCAGGAACAGATACCCTGGAACCTCCGGCCGTATTACCTGCACCTGGAACCCGCCGGGGAGATTCCAAGTGCAGGGGACGGGCCCGTCCCGACGATGTACCGCCTGCGGACCCAGCCGTCGATGCACTTGGGCTATGTAGTGCAATGGGGCATGTCCGCCCTGACGGTACTTCTCCTGTATATACTGATCATCCGCTTCCTGGACCGCCGAGCGGCCATACGAGAGGTTGAACGCACCGGCAGCAGGACGGCCGTCGCGGAGTTCTGACTTCGTCCCTCCTTCCCTCGGCAACACACATCCGGCCCCGTTATGGACAGCGGCACACCCATCCTGATACTGCTTCTAATCACCTCGGTCGGGCTGGGGGTGATCCTCTTCCTGATCAAGGTGACCGTGCCCCGCATTTTCAAGCGGGTGCTGGACCACTACGGACACCGCCTGGAACTGGCGGAACTCATCATGAACACGCGCCGGGCACCAGCCTTATGGCTGACGCGACAGATGGAGGGTCTCGCGCGGAACCCGTCCTCGGACCAGACCGCGCGCCTTCAGAAGCAGGCGGTCCGCATCAGTATCAGGAACCTCAAGGCAATCATCAAGTTCCTCTCCAATGCCAACACCTACGATATGCCGGAGACGCGCCACATGGTGCTGAAGGAGCTGAACGCCATCCGGCGTGAATGGGAGGCGGGTGGCTGGTCGGCGGTCGAACCGGACCCCGACTACGTCCTGCTGCGGGACCGGGACGAGATGGAAGGGGCAACTTATATCACAAATGACCCGGCCGCCGGGGACGAAGCCGAATCGGACAGGGCTATTTGAGGTTACAGTTGTAGGGCATACTGTTGATGGTGTTGGCTTTGCCAGTGGCAGACCCCGCGTGTACTGTTTCAATTTCGTTGATATTGGCCCGGATCCGTCATTGACATCTTGGCCTTTTCCAACTACTGTGCAGTAACAGCAGGTTGCTTATCACGTGAGAGGACAAGAAATAGATACAGTGCCAAAACGAGAGTGTTGAAACTACGCTTTTTCGTGTTGTAGGGACTAAGGCCGTGTACCGCAACATGACGGTTCAGATGTGGTTCCATGTCTGCTCGTTCCTGTACAGTTCTGACAGAAGCAAACAGGTGGTCTTGGACATGGGAGAATAGTGACAATCCATAAGGATTGCCTCCAAACAGGTGGTGGAGTTCTCCTTGGTTTACGACATCTTCCAAATTCATATTGAACTTGAAACCGGGATCTAAATTATTCACTCTCAGGCGCAAGGCCCGTTCCATCTCGGGTAACAAACAGCGGCATACACAGCGGTACAGTCCGTATTCATGAGCTTGCAACGCTTCCCGAAAAGTGGCCTGCGTCTCTTTATCTGTATCACTTTTTGCCAGTCTTGCCTCCATATCTAGTCGGATACTAGTCCATTTCTCTTCCACGAATTTTTCATAGCGCGAGGCTGCCAAGTCCATATCGTTCCCTACATCGGACAGATAGACTTCCGCGCCTGGATAAGGAAGCCATCCTGTCTGTTCCGTGATGTTTCTCAACTTTGCGTCATTTTGAAACCACTCGACGATGTCTATGATGGCTTGAATCACTTTGGGAGAAATGCTTCGGATCAGAGATAACCAAACTTCTTCCATTTTTTGTATCTGTTCGAAAATCTGTCTGCTAAGGTTGGTCAGGGCGGAGTGTAGTTCCGGTGTACCCTGTTTCAGGATCCATTCCAATGCTGTGATGTTCCGCCATGTCCTGTTCTCATCGCTCATTGTTTCTTCGACCTCCTGATTAGGTCTTGCTATCGGTGCAGAGTACACCGGGTCCAGTATAAACTCAGCGAACCGGCTGTGCAATTGTGTTGCGAAACTAGCATCTGGAAGGTGTTGCCCTGGCCCGAAATGCCTCGAGGGAGGAAGATATCTGTTTCTGGAGGTCGTTATCCGAAATCATGGGGCTACGCGCGCCACTCTTCCCAGCTGTTCCAACAGGACTGTTTTCGGGACCACTGCACACGGTTTGCTGGAGCTGCGCCCTTGGAAACGACTTACCGCCTCCAGCCCTCGCGTTCGTCTTGGCAGCGGGATTTTCCGCTAGGCTGTCGACCCGTCCCGCAGCCATGTCACGTACATGGCTGCGGCCTGACAACCCGTAAGCCAGAAAAAGGAGACTCAGCCCATGAATTACACGGCTCCCTTTGATACCTCGTTTCGTGCCTCCGATTCCGAACTCAAGTCCAAGCTGGTCACGAGCGTTGTGGTCATCCCGGTCAGTGCACTACTGTTGCTTGCGGTCATAGGCCTGCCCCGGGGTCAGGCCAGCAGCCGCCCTAGTCACGCCGGACGCCGGCGGAGACCGGGTGGGCGCGCATCGGGATGGTGTCCAGGTGCACGCAACACGGTTGTCCCCGTTCTTCGGCACAGGCCGCCACCAGCCGTTCCCAGACCCTGGCTTGGCACCAGCGCCGGTCGCGGCGAAAGAGGCTGTTCCAGTGTCCGAAGCGGCGCTGCAGGCCTCACCACGGGATCCCCGTGCGTAGGAAGTAGTGGATCCCGTGCAGGCAGCGGCGGAGATCCGTGTGCGAACCCACGCGCACCACCGGGTCCTGTTGCAGCAGACGGAGCAGGACCTTGAATTCGTGGATGCGCAGTGCGTGACGGACCATGGCAGAGGGGCTGTGAAGAGGAGTGCACCGTAGAACCTCGAACAGACCAGCTGAAACTGGAAATATCTATCAAAACAAAACACAGTTGTCCTAGAGTTCTCCCCAATTCATCTTCTGTAATGCTGGAATCACTACAAAAACCGGAATAGGAAAACGAAAACGACTCAAAACCTATCCCAACAATTAGAACATGAAAACCGAACTGAGATAAGAACCAAGGCTCAAGATTGTAACATTCCTTACACAGTGGCCGAATTGAAGTCCTACAACCTACGAAGTTGTATCTGAGCAGATCAAGGATACATGGATGCACCAATGACCGACAGTACCAAAACCCTGTCCAGAGATACCCGTTCCAATACCCTCGTCAGCAGTGCACATCTCCTGTGCATACTGGAACTCACAGCCGAAATGGGCTGTGCCAAATCCCCGGTTTCCATTCGGAAATGGGGCCGCGCCTTGGTGTGAGCAATTATGGAAAATGAGATCGAACTATTGCGCGTGCGTCCTGCTTCGTCCCCGGCTTCTTCTGCCTATCCAAGGGTAAGAGACGTGACGTATTGCCAAGCTTGTTGAACTAGGAAGCCCTCATGGACGCGACTAGAAATTACGCAAGTAAGAGGATATTGACCGTTATCCTCGGCACAACTTTGTGGTTAGGCGTCGCTTTCACAAATGTCGCCTACGCGGCAGAACCGAATTGGGAAGAGATACGCGCAATGTTGGCTGAGGGCACAGGGTACTTCGCGCCAGCCTCCGCGGTAGTCACCGACCCTGACAGCGCAGTGGAATCTACCGGCACATCTTTGCAATCCAGCGGGTGCAAGTTCAAGACCGGAGCCGACAATCCTCACCGCTCCAGCACTGGGTTTGCGGTGTCTGCACACGGCTGGTGGGAAGAAAAGAGTAGGCCAAAAGGGCAATGTCCAGAATTCGCCGATGTGGAGGCATGGCTGCATGTTGTGTGGTGTGACATCTTAACGGGTTGCCGGTGGGTCTTACTCGACAACCAAGAGAAACGTGTCCGGGAGGGTGGTGGCAGCAACAAGCGTACAACCGTACGGTATGACTGTGCTTCGAGTGAAGTAGTTGGATATCGGATCAAGGTGGATGTCGACTTGGTGAATGCGCCTGATCTGCCTAACTGGGTCACTAGGAAAAGTGACGTCAGATGCTATCCCGGCATTTGAGATCGGGAGCATAGCGTATCGCGTTTGAGAGCTCCGCCCCCACCAGTCAGTGCTAGTGGGGGCGGTGGCGTGATTATGGCCCCAACACTTTTTCTGGAAGCTTTCGGCCAGCTGGTGCCAGAAACGGCAGCGATCAGAGCCGAGGAAGAAGACCTTTATAGCGTGTTCCGCGCACGGGCAGAAGTGATGGGATGGTCCAGTACGGATCCTCACCCCACGCGGCTCTGGGGGTTGGAAGAGGCCGAGTTGACTGAAAGCAGCACCAATGCCCGGATTGGATTTGTGCAGATAGGTATGAGCGAAGATGGCATTGAGGCACGCCGGGAGTGGCCCCCGGAGCACTCTGGCTTTGCCCCGTTGCCATACCGTCGCCGCTCCACCATCGCGCCTACGGGAGTGCTGCCGGCAGCCAGTCAGTGCTTCGATGATGCCTTGCGCCGCTTTGGTCATGTCACATTGGCAGGCATGCAGGTAACGATTCTAGATATGGACAACTCCGCACGCGTACACTCTGATCTTCTTTCGGGACTTAATTGGTTCCGCCTGACCCCGGCGACGCGCACCACGGCACTCATCGCCTTGGACCATGGGTTACTGGGAGACCATGCCAACTTGCTGGCTGCCAACCTTCAGCAGTGGAACCTTGACGTAGTCTCATTCGGGCCGTTGATCCCCGTGCAGGAACCACACCAGATCCGGGTGCCCTCCGCGATGCCGCATGACTTCAGTAACCTGACCCCTGCAAATCACGGCTTGTCCGTCATACTGCCGGAGTGGCAGGCAAGCGCGGTGGGATGGGCCACCGCGCTCGTCATTGACACTGCACTCGAGATAATGCCCGATGTCCGCAACTGCGCTGTGCGTGTTACACGGACACAGGCATGAACACTGTTCGGATTTGGTGGAGACTGACAAACACGGCCGCCAGCCGGCCGCCAGGGCTTCAGGCGGCGCCCTTGGCCGCGGGTCAGATCGCTGGGGTAGGGCAAGAGGAGCGGGGGTACATCCGCTCGTGAGACAGGGGAATCCTACTCCCAACCCTCCTTTGACGATCCCATGCCCCTTTTCAAAAGGGGATT
>JAAXGZ010000077.1:0-19530 GCA_012271135.1 Caldilineales bacterium
TATCAACGAGATTGAAACAGTGCCCGGTGCGGCTGTGCCTGTTTCCGGGCGATGCCGCCACCGGCACCCTATTGACGGCCCTCGCCGGCGCCTGCCGCCATGTCTGGAACCACATGCTGGCCGACGGCGAGTGGCGGTATGCGCGCCGGAAGGAGATGCACGCACCCGCCGTCAACCGGCCGGAGGTCCGGGCAGGCAAGACGGCGTGGGCCAAGGCCGTCCGCAAGCGTATGGGCCCCACGCCGTCAACGAGCTTCTTCACCCTAGGCCAGCGGTTCAGGGAACGGCGCAACGACCCGGACCCCGCCTGGCTGAAGGCGGACCCGTACATGGTGGTGCGCTACAACCTGAAGTACCTGGCCGACGCCTGCGCGCGGTACAAGGCGGACCCGGCGCACGCGGGCAAGCCCCGGTTCAAGGCCCGGCACTGCACCGTGTCGGAGTTCACCATCCCCGAGGCCGTCAGGAGGGACGGGGACCGCCTGCGCGTGCCCAAGGTCGGTTGGCGGCGGCTGGCGGGCAGCGACCCGTACGCGGGCTGCCGGCCCCTGACCGTGCGCGTGCGTATGGAAGGCACGGAACGGGACCCGCAGTGGTATGCCCACGTGGCCTACGAAGTGCCTGCGGAGCAAGCGAGGCAACCCGTCGCGGACGGTGCGCTCGGCCTGCCCCGCGTTGCGGTCCAGGCCACGGACAGCGAGGGCACGGTGTACACCATGCCCGACACGGACCAGCTGGATGCGCGGATCGCCCGCAAGCAGCGGGAACTCAGCCGCAAGCTGGCGGACACGGCACATACCGTGGTGGTGGAGGCTCTGAACAGGAAGAGCCTGACGGCCAAGGGTACGGTGGAGGAACCCGGCAGACAGGTCAAGCCGAAGTCGGGGATCAACCGGGCCCTCCTGGCGAGCGGCTGGGGCAGCTTGGAGCGCAAGCTGGCCTCCAAGGCGGGGGCACGGCTGAAGGTGGCGCCGGCCTACACGTCGCAGACGTGCAGCCGGTGCGGCCCTGTGCACAGCGACAACCGGCCGTCGCAGGCGGTGTTTGCGTGTGGGGCCTGCGGGTTCCGAGCCCATGCCAACCACCATGCGACGGTCAACATTCTGGTGCGGGCGGGGCTTCCGTCCGTGCCCGTTTCGGCCCGTGGGACAGGGGCGGCTGTACGGCGAGGGGCGATCCCGTGGGGGACCCCGACGACCCGTGAACGAGGTGGGGACAACCTGCATGTCAAGTGGTCTTGGTAAGTCCCCAAAGGAAGTTGTGTCCGCGATGCGTCCCAAAGTCATCCTAGACGCCGGTCCTGCCGTGCATCAGGCAGCCGGCCTCGGCAGATACGCGACGGAGCTGGCCACCGCACTTTGGCGCGGCGAATCGAACCGGACCGATCTGGCCCTGTTCTACAACGACCACAGCGGACATCGGCTTCCCGCTGCACTGGAGGATGTACCGTCCTCGCGGCTGCCCATGGGCCAGTACCGTTGGCGGCTTTCGGCGTTGGCGTCTCAGGTTGTGCGCCGGCCGAACCTGCAGCGTCACCTGCCGCCCGGCGACATCTACCATGCAACTGAACATCTGCTCCCCCGCATGGCGCGGCGCACGGTGTTGACGGTCCACGATCTGATCTTCAGGCATCTGCCGGAAACCCACACCTTGAGGAACCGGGCCTTTCTGGCCACGGCCATGCCAATATTCGCCCGGCGCGCCGACGCGATCATTGCCGTCAGCGAACAAACCAAGCGGGATGTCGTCACGGCCTACGGCGTGCCCGCGGCCAAGGTCGAAGTCATTCCCGAAGGCATTGATCAGGACCTGTTCCAACCTGCCTGCACAGGCTGCGACCTCAGCCGGACGCTGCAGCAGCGCCATGGCGACTACCTGTTGATGGTCGGCACCTTGGAACCGCGCAAGAACCATGCCGTCGCCGCGCGCGCCCTGGCCATCCTGAACCAACGCGGACGCAGTCTTAATCTGGTGGTGGTCGGCGGCTCGGGATGGAAGTTCAGCCCCTTTCACAAGCTGGTCGAAGAGCTGAACCTGGGCACCCGGGTCCACTTCGCGGGCCGGGTGCCGGACGCGGAACTGCCGGCCTACTACACCAACGCCCGCGTGCTGCTCCAGCCCAGCCTGTACGAAGGCTTCGGATTTCCGATCCTGGAAGCCATGGCGTGCGCCACGCCGGTGGTGTCGTCCAACCGCAGCAGCCTACCGGAACTGGCCGGCGACTGCGCCCTGCTGGTCGATCCGACGGAGCCGGCCACCATTGCCAATGCCGTGGAACAGGTCCTCGACCAGCCGCGGCTTCGTTCCGAAATGATTCGTGGCGGCCGCAAGCGGGCGGCAACCTTCACCTGGGCCGAAGCGGCCCACCGGACCGTCGACATCTACCTGTCCCTTTTGTAACCGGCTACCAGTCGCCCCGGCCAAGGGCTCGGGCGCCGGCCGAAGCTTCGCTCACGTATACATCGGGTACCGGATGGTGGACGTCGGGAAACTCCCGCACCAGCAGGTCCGCCATGTCCTGCTCCGCGCCCTTGGCCACCAGGGCTACAGCACATCCGGCAAAGCCGGCCCCGGTCAGCCGGGCGCCGAAACAGCCCGGTGCCGACATCATCAGTGCCACCATGCGATCCAGGGCCGGACTGCTGACTTCATAGTCGTCCCTCAGACTCTCGTGACTGGCGAACATGTGGGTGCCGGCCTCGTCCAGGCGACCATCTTCCAGACAGGCCGCGGTATCCTTGGTCCTCTGGATTTCGGTCACGACATGCCGGGCCCGCCGGTACAGGACGTCCCGGCCGCCGATCCGCAACGGTTCCAGGTCGGCCAACTCCAGATCGCGCCATCCGGACACGTGCGGATGGCCGGTGCGAAGGCTGGCCAGACCTTCGTCGCACTGTGCCCGGCGCTCGTTGTAGGCGCTGTCGACCAGGGAACGGCTGGCCTTGGTGTTGCCGATGACGAGCACCGCGTCCGCCGGCACCGCGATCAGGTCGTATGCCAAGCTCAGGCAGTCAAGCAGCATGAGGTGTCCGGGTTCGGCCAGGACGGAGATGAACTGGTCCATGATTCCGCAGTTCATGCCGACAAAGTCGTTTTCCGCCCGTTGCGCCAGTTGTGCCAGCCGCGTCCCCGTCAGTTCCAAACCCGCCAGCCGACGCAGAGCCGTACCGACGGCCACCTCCACGGCCGCGGAACTGCTCAGGGCATTGCCGATGGGAACATCGCTGGCGAGCACCATGTCCGCACCGGTCAGAGCAAATCCATCCTCCCGGAGGGACCAGGCCATCCCGGCCGGATAGTTCAGCCATGCCGGCCTCAGTCTGGCAGCCGGCCGCAAGTCGGCCAGGCTGAACTCCCCGGTTTCATGGAAGGACTCGGCACGCACGCGGACGCAGCCATCCACTCGAGGCGCCGCGGCCACGCAGGCATTGAACCCGATGGCCGCCGGCAGGACGAAACCATCGTTGTAGTCAACGTGATCGCCAATCACGTTGACTCGGCCAGGGGCCATGGCCAGGAGTTCCGGCGTGCGCCCGCCGAAGACCTCGGGAAACACGGACAGGGCTTGTCGGGCGGAGGGTGGCAGCGTTGCGGCAGGCATGGTCGGCAGGGTTTGGTCAGGAACGCGTGTAGACAGAGTACAGGTTCAGATGACCATCCACACCATCCGCTCGGCGATGGAACAGGTTGCGGCACCCCGCGTGTTCACCCAACCCATCCAATTCCGCAGCGGTCGTTTCGTGTATGTAGCGCATGGCGCGCCGCCCCCGCCGCCAGGCAACCAGACGATCGCCTTCCTCCACATCAGCCTCCGTCAATCCGGCGATGGCCCAGTCCAAGAACTTGGCGCGTTCCCGCGGGGACCGCGACGGCTGCCAGTTGCTGAACACCAGCAACCCGCCGGGCCGGAGGCATGAACCAAGACCGGCCACCGTGCGACGCCGGAGTTCCAGTCCGGGCAGATGGTGGAGGGTGGCAAGGCACAGGACAAGATCATATTGAACGGTGGCAGGCAACCGGTCAGGCCATGCGTCCAACGCCAGATCGGCCTCCACGAAGTCCAGGGTCGGAACGGGAACCGCCAACCGGCCGGCCCGGCCTTCGGCAAAATGCAGCATTGCCCGATTGGAGTCCAGTCCGGTATACCGTGCCAGGGACAGCAAGCCATGCAGCCACACCAGAATGCGCCCGTTGCCGCATCCCGCGTCGAGGACGGCTATCGGATGGCGGGCATGACGTGCCAGAAGGTCGCTGCATGACAGCAACCCGGGCCACACCTGCCGACGGGTCTGGTCAAAGTCCTGCGCCGCACTTATGTAAAACTGCTGATTCAGGTCCAGCAGTCGGTCCCGAACGTCAGGCAACACCGATTCCCTCCCCGGATGCGGTGCTATAATCCCGCGCCTTGGTGCACCAGGCAGCAGCCTCGATCGTGTCGTCCGACCGGCAACCCCTGTCCGTTTTCCCATGCCAGTCCGGCGCATTCTGCCCACCGAAGAAATCCCGGTCCAAGTACGCGACCGAACCGAGGAATGGCGCCGGCAGCGGTTGGATTTCGATCCGGCTGAACACGCGTCCGCCCTCGTCTACATCTTCAGCGCGATTGGGCAGGTCAAGGAAGACGACTGGGACGACCAGTCCTCGCTGCGGTTTGTCTTGAGCCAAGTGCCCAAGGACGGTTCCGGATTCTATTCCAAGTCAAATCTGGTGGCCGGCTACCGCTGGCTGGTCGCGCAGGGGGATCTGGACGAGGATCCCGACATCCTGCGGCGGATTCGCATGAAGCCAATGCGCACGGCCAGCGGAGTGGCACCCGTAACCGTGCTGACGGCTCCCGCCGGCTGTCCCTCCGCCTGCATCTTCTGTCCCGACGACGTGCGGATGCCCAAGAGCTACATCCACGACGAGCCGGGCTGCCAACGGGCCGAACAGGATGGCTTTGATCCCTTTCGTCAAACGCTGGGCCGCATCCAGGGGTTTGAAAGCATTGGTCACACGGCCGACAAGGTTGAACTGCTGATCCTGGGCGGTACCTGGAGCGCCTATTCGCGCGAATACCGCAACTGGTACGTTCAGCGGTGCCTGGACGCCATGAACTGTGGCGACGGAGCACACCATGCCCAAAGCCCATCGCTGGAAGTGGCACTCGAACGCAATGTCTCCGCGCGGCACCGCAACGTCGGGCTGGTCGTCGAGACCCGGCCGGACTGGATCACCCCGGACGAAATTCGCCATCTGCGCTCCCTGGGAGTCACCAAGGTCCAGATTGGGGTCCAGAGCCTCGACGACCGCATTCTCGAACTCAACAACCGGGGTCACACAGTGGCGGAAGTGCGCAGGGCCCTGGACCTGTTGCGGACGGCCGGATTCAAGCTGCACCTGCACTGGATGCCCAACCTGCACGGAGCCACGCCGGAATCCGATCGGCGCGACTTCCGCCGCTTCTTCAGCGACCGGTCCATACGCCCGGACGAGATGAAAATCTATCCGTGCTCGCTGATCGCAGGCACGGAACTCCACCGACTGTGGCAGCAGGGGCTGTACCGTCCCTACACCGAAACGGAACTGGTGGACCTGCTGGCGGATGTCAAGCCAACCATCCCGCCCTACACGCGCATCAACCGGCTGTTCAGGGACATTCCGGCACACCACATCCAAGCGGGAGTCCGAACCAGCAACCTGCGCGAGGTAGTGCAGCGCGAACTGGCTCGGCGCGGCACCCCGTGCGGCTGCATACGCTGCCGCGAGATCAGCCAGGCGGAAGTGGATCCGGATCGGCTGTCCATCGAGACCGTACGGTACCGGACAACGCTCACGGAAGAGTTCTTCATTGCTTGCACCATGCCGGATCCGGAACCGGGACGAAGCGCCAGGCTGGTCGGTTTCCTGCGGCTCAGCCACATCCTGGAACCCGGCACGGGCAGCCATGCGTTTCTGGACGAACTTGGTGGCGCCGCCATGATCAGGGAGGTGCACGTCTACGGAATGGCCCAGGGGCTCGGCCGGGGTCGGGCAGGAGCCGCTCAGCACGCCGGTGTCGGCCACCGCCTCCTGAACGAGGCCGCGCGTCTCAGCGCGGATTGCGGTTTCGAACGGCAGAGCGTGATTGCGGCCACCGGCACCCGCGGGTACTACGCGGCACGGGGATTCCGCCAGGGCGAACTGTACATGCACCGCGATCTGAACTGACGGCAGCAAGTCCGGACCTTTTGCCCAGCCGCTCGACACCTGCCTCGTGACCCGCCCCAAAAAGTTGCCGCCCCCCGACCTGGTGGCCGTCGTCCTGACATTGGACGAGGCGTCCGAGATTGCGGCCTGCATCCGTTCGCTCGCAGCGTGGTGTCCTCGGATTCTGGTACTCGACTCCGGCAGTCGAGATGGCACGATGGCGATTGCCGGCGCCATGGGGGCCAGCGTTTGTGCACGTCCCTTCGACGACTATGCGAGCCAGCGCCAAGCCGCCCTGGACATGGTCGCCGCGGAATGGGTGCTGTTTGTGGACGCCGATGAACGGATCCCGCACGCACTGGGCGAGGAGATCCTGGCCGTCGTTCGAGTCGGCGGCGACGAGGATGACCTTGCCGCGGCGCGGATACCACGCTCCAACATCATCATGGAGCATACCATGCAGGCTGGTGGTTTCCATCCCGACTTCCAACTCCGACTGCTGCGCAGGGGTCGGGTCTCCTACAAAGATGCAGCCAAGGTTCACGAGGAGGCTCGCGTGGACGGACGGGTGGTGTCGCTGGCCGAACCCCTGCTCCACTACAACTACGCCAGCTGGCAGGAATTCCACAGTCGGCAGCGGGTCTACGTCCGACTGGCCGCCTTGGACGCGGAACCGGTTCCCGGCTCGCCGTTGCTGCGCATTCTCAGCCAGGGCTGGCACACGTTCCAATGGAGGTTTGTTCAACTGGAGGGTTGGAGGGACGGCCCATTGGGGTTGTGGTTGGCCCTGTGGCTTGCCTGGTACTACGGATGCCTGCCGGTACTGCTCGCCCTGCTCCGGCCCGCCCGCGAGACCCCTCCGGCCTGAACCGGACGGGTCGGTTGCGCCATGTCCCATTTCAACAACACACGAGGCCCGTTCGCCGCATGGCTCACATTCTGATTGTCGAAGACGAACCCGACCTGCTGCACACCTGGGCCTACTACCTGGAACAGGGCGGCCACAGGGTCACGGCCGTCATGGACGGGGCCACTGCCAACGACATGGCGCGTGACGTCAACCCCGACCTCATTATTCTGGATCTGCACCTCGTGCACAACCAGGAGAACGAACCAGTGCGCGGCATGGACATTCTGCGGGAACTGAGAACCGTCTCCAACGTTCCCGTTCTGATTGCCACAGGCAACTTCACGGACCAGCTGGACCGGGTCCTGGGATTTCGCCTGGGTGCCGACGACTACCTGATCAAGGGCAACTTCGGCGTGCAGGAACTCATCGCCCGCGTGGAATACCAGTTGGCCAAACACAGCGCCAACCGGCACGACGCCGAACCGCAAGCCGCGGAACACGACCACAGCATCCTGGCCGCGGGCAACCTGAGGCTGGACCGGGATCGGCAAATCGTGACCCGCGGCGATCGGCAAATCGACCTTTCGCCCCAGGAATTCAAGGTGCTGCTGTGCCTGATGCTGAACCGGCGCCGAAACATGACCTTTGTCGCCATCTGGCGCCACTGCTGGGGGGATTCCTCCGCGGACATGGCCTCCATCCGCAACAACATCCGGATCCAGGTTTCCGGAATTCGACGCAAGCTGCACGATACCCGCGCTGCCAACCCGCTAATCGTCAGCATCCGCGGTGTTGGCTACTGCTTCCGCGGCTGACTGCAAACGGCCGGCCAGGTGGGCTACTCCTTCCCTTCGCGCCTGCTGCGATACGGTGCCGCGGCCGCGGCCGTTCTTTGGACGGTCTGGTTCCTGCTTGCCAGACCGGCCGTTCCGTCGCCGGGTTTCTTTGCCTCCCTGGCCCTGGCACTGGTGCCCACCGCGGCCGCGTGGCTAACCGTCCGGACCTACCAGCGGGAACTCTGGTTCCAGGCCGGCAAGCGACTGGCGGAACGTTCCGGGGAGATGGGCACGAAGGAGCGGCCACTGACGGACCCGCTGCGGCCGCACTGGCTGCAACGGCAGATTGAGGAGGTTCTGGCCGCCGCGGCGGCCGGCGAGACGATGCGCCGGGACCAGAACCGGGCTCTGGCGCACATGCTGGACACCCTGGCGAACGGTCTGGTCACGGCATCGCCCAGTGGATTGGTCCACGCCATCAGTCCGGAAGCCGCTCGGTTCTGGAATGTGGCGGAGACCTGGAGGCAGCAGCTTCTGCATGTCGATGCCGTGTTTCACCGGCGGCCGGCAGTGTACGACTCCTGGCGGGAAGCCGTGGGGTCCCGGATGCCCTTGGCGACCAACTGCGAGTTCGACGACAGCAAGGAATCGCTTCTGGTAGCCCACCAACCGGTCGTCGAACAGGATGGCGAACAGCTCTGGTACACGGCCTGCCTCGACACGAGCGAACTGACGCGCAGCCGCCTGATTCGCAGGGACTTTATCGGCAACCTGTCCCACGAGATGCGCAACGCGCTGGCCAAGATGCGGGCCAATGTTGAGATGATGGAGACGACGCAGCACGGAGCCGAACCACCGGGGATCGCAGGCGGACGCACATCGCCCGAACACAGGTTGTTGGCCACCATCGGCGAGATGCACGCGCTACAGGAGGGTCTGATGGACCTGTACCTGCTCGAGACGGGCCTCAACCCGGTGTCGCCCAGCCCCACGCACCTGCCTACGTTCCTCGCCGACTTCTGCGACAGTGCCGAAGCGGAAATCCTGGCCAGCGACCTTGTGCTGCGGCTGGAACGGGTGGCGGACCTGAGCCTGCCGATCGATCAGCCAAAGATTTCACGGGTCCTCACCAACCTGGTGCACAACGCGATTAAGTTCACGCCGGCGGGTGGCACCATCGGCATTGCGGCCGAAACCGGACCGCTGCCACATGCGGATCCCATCTTCCAGATGGGCCTGCCGTCCGGCCTGTCGGGACCCGAACGGGCCCGGCTGGCTCCGGTTCCGGTGGTCATGATCCGGGTTCGGGACTCCGGGCCCGGCATTCCCCTCTCGTCGATCGCCCGGGTGTTCGAACGACTCAATCAGCTTGAGGACAGCCAGGAGCCCACCGGCACGGGTCTGGGCTTGTCGCTCGCCTGGCACACGATGCGCTCCCACGGCGGTCTGATATGGGGGCGGAACAACCAGCCCGGACCCGGCATCACCTTCACCATTGCGCTGCCCCTGCCGAATACGGACGGCGCGGCTACACAGTCAAATTGAGCGGGTTGGCGGACATCAGCCACATGAACAGAAACACCATCGACACCCCGATCAGGATCCCCACCAGGGTTTGACCCAGATCGTGGAAGCGCAGGTGCAGGCGCGCCCACACCACCAACGGCAGCAAGAGCAACAGCGGCAGGTAGGCGGGGCCAACATCCAGCAGGAAAAAAAGGACCGAGAGAACCAACGACACCGCCAGCGAATGGAGGCTGACCTTCCACCGGGTGGTGATGGCCCAGAACACGGCAAAGCAGGCACCGGCGGCGACATCGGTATAGACATGGGACCCGATGCCCTTCCACCACCACATGACGAGGCCGACCACGGCAACACCCGCAATGGTCATGCCCAGCGGCAACACCCGGTCCGCCCTGCGGTTCAGTTCAAGGTCGAGGTCCTTGCCCCCAATCCGCAGAACAGCCCAATAGGCGGAGAACAAGGCCGCCAGCGCCGCCAGGTGCATCCCGGCGAACACGAGACTGGGGCCGTCCCGCGCCAGGGACCACGGCAGGAAGAACACCAGGGACATCAAAATCAATGGGTTCAGGGCATAGGACACCGCCCAGGCCAGCGTGTCCTGCCAAGTGTGGCTGTCCGGAGCGACGGTCGGCGGCGTCACAGCGGCCGCCGACGGTCTCGAATTAGGAGCCATGGCCCACCGCGGCGGCCCGACGTTCGCGCATGCCGGCCTCCATGGACTTGGGATAGCGGGGCCGTAGCCGGGAAATCTCATCCAATCGCGCTCGGCTCTCGGCATCAAGATCAAGGTCCACAGATCCCGCCGAGTCCTCAAACTGACCCAAGGTGCGACATCCCACCACGCAACTGGCCACAGCCGGCTGCGACATGACCCACCTCAAGGCAATCCTGGCCGGTGTTGCGCCGATCGACACGGCCACGTCGCACAGCGCTTCCAGGACCTGATCGGCCTGCGCCGCGAAGTAGACGGACGGAAAGGCCCATCCGTCCGCGGATCGGGTCCCTTCAAGCGAGCGCTGGCCCGCCCGGTACTTGCCCGTGAGAAATCCCCCCGCCAATGGCGCCCAGGTCACGACGCCCACGTCCTGGGCCAGACAGGCAGGGACCAGTTCCTCCTCGATGTCGCGGACCACCAGGCTGTATTGCAGCTGGTTGGCCTGGAACCGCTGCCACCCGTAGCGCGCACTCAGGCCCAAGGCGGCAGTCATGCGCCAGGCTTCGTAGTTGCTGCAGGCGATGTAGCGCACCTTGCCCTGCCAAACCAGATCGTCCAGGGCCGACAGCATTTCCTCAAGCGGTGTCTCTTCGTCCACATGGTGGATGTAGAGCAGATCGATCCAATCGGTCCGCAGTCGGCCGAGGCTGGCCTCCACACTTTGCAGGATATGCCGGCGCGACATGCCGGAATCGTTAACGCCGGGCCCCATGGGGTTGAAGAGCTTGGTGGCGACCACCAAGTCCTGCCGGCGCCTACCCAAGAGCTCCCCCAGCATCGATTCGGAGCGGGAATCGGCATAGCTGTTGGCCGTGTCCAGGAAGTTGACACCGTACGCGAGCGCGGCGTCCAGGATGGATGTTGCCTCCGTGTGATCCGTAGACTGACCGAAGGTCATGGTGCCCAAACAAAGTTCCGACACCTTGAGCCCGGAAGCCCCAAGCCTGTTGTATTTCATGACAAATTCCCCTGGAGACCGGATCGCCGGTCCTGTTCGGCACGCAGGCGGTGCAACAGCGTGGGCGGCGGCATGTCGACGTCCTGTCTGGCAATGGCCGCGCCCCGGGCCACCGGCCGCCGCAGCCGGGCCCCGGGGCACAGGCCCAGGGGCAAGAGCCCCTGGGCAGCGGCCACATCGGCTCTTTCGCTGAGGCCCACCACGGTGTATCCGCCGCCGCCGTCCAGTTCGGTCCCTGCCTTGAGATCGGTCTTGGCCACAGTGATCACGTCGGCCACAGGCAGCGGGGCCGGCTTGCCTGTCGCTTCGCCCATCAACACAGCGCGCATGATGGTCAGGGGTGCGGTCACAGCCACGAGGTGATACGGCCGCCACAGTAGAAAGGTATCGCCGTTCCCTCCGCAGAATCCCATGTAGTCCAGCAAGTCCTCCTGAACATAGCCGTGCTCCGCGCGGAAGACGACAAACACGCCCATGCCCAGGCCGTTGGGCAACGGTTCGCCCGTTTCCGGATCCACGGAGTTGGCCAGTTCCACGACCCCCTCGCGGCCCAGGATTCCGCCTGCGGCGCGTCCGCAGTACACGGCGGGGATCTGTTCCCGGCTGACGGACCGTTCATGCATGCCGCGCACATCGGGCACCAGTCCCGTCATGTTGGCCAGCGCGGTCATCTCGACCTGGGCCTTGGTACCATCCCTGAATGAGTTGTACATGCGCGTGTTGATGGTCCGCCGCGCCATTTGCTCGTCGGTAAACCCAAACCGCTCCTGGACCGTGTCCGGGGTGCCCGCCCGGTCGTCGGCGTGCATGATGGTCCCGCGCCCGGCGGCCACGACTTCGAATCCCAGCAGCCGCGCCCAATTGACCAAGTTCATGATGGCGCCCGGCTGGTCGCCGTCGACCAGTGTGTACACCAGACCTTTGGAATCGGCGCGCCGGCGCAATATGGATCCGATGGTGGTATCCGCCTCTACATTGACCATCACCACGTGCTTGCCGTGCTCAATGGCCGTGGAGGCGATCAGGGCACCGGCCAAGGGGGAGCCGGTGGCGTCCACCACCAGTTCAATGAGTTCACTCCTGGCCAGTTCCGCGCCGTCAGCCAGGACACAAGGCTGTCCGTTGCTGATGCAGTCGTCGACGGCGGAGGCGCTCTCCACTTCCCAAACGGCGTCATCCGGTACCCCGGTGGCGGTCCAGGCATGCCGGGCGTGGCGGGGTTCCAAGTCGGCTACACCGCCCACGTTGATGCCGTCGATGGCGGCCAGCTGGACCGCCAAGCCAGTACCGAACTTGCCAGCGCCCACAATCCCAATCTGCACGGGACCGTCGTTGAACAAACGGCCTCGCAACAGATTTTGAAGCAGCGTATACATCAGGTCGGCTCAGGTCCCGCGCAAGCACTGTCACCCGATATCCAGAGCGGAACTCCTCGGCGCCGGCCCCGCGTCAGCAGAACCAGGCACGCCTTGGGCCAAGCGACACGATGGCCACCCGGCGCGTTTTGGGTTTCTGCGGCGGGCCGTGCGTCATTTTACCTGAGCAGGGACCGGCCGCCATCGTTCCGCCGATGGGAATGCGACGGGATCAGGGTTGGGCCTGCGCCCACAACTCGTCCAGCCGATCCACCAGTTCGCGCCGGATCCGGTCCCGGATCCGGCGGAAGGCGTTGCGCTTGGCATCACCGGATCCGATTGCATGGGACGGATCGGGCAGGGGATAGTGCACCACCGCGCCTTCCCCCAGCCACACCGGACACTCCCGTGCGGCACTGTCGCAGACGGTCACCACCAAATCGGGTCCGGCATCCCTGAATTCGTCCAGGTGCTTGGAACGGAGTGCACTGGTCGGCACACTGCTTTCCTGCAGGACCGCCCGGGCCTGCGGGTGCACCCCGGCCGGAGATGGCGCCACCCCCGCGGACACGGCCCGCCACTCCCCGGGGCGAACATGGTTGGTCAAGGCTTCCGCCAACTGGCTGCGCGCCGAATTGCCGGTGCAGATAAACAGAACGGTCTTCACGCGCAGACTCCGGGTATGCGGGATCGGGAAACGCCGGCTACTGAGAGAAGCTGATCATCTGGGTGTATTCCTGGACATCCCGGGCCACCATGCAAACCAGATCGGCGAAACGCTCGACTTCGCGCGTGGCCCTGATGTATTCGTACAGCGTGGCAATCAGGGATTCGTCACTGGTCTCGGCCATGCGCCGGAACAACTCCTCTTTGACAGTCCGGTCCAGTTCGTCCACCTCATCGTCGTCGGAAATGACCCGGTCGATCGCATTCAGGTCACCCTGCTCCCAGGCCGCGAAGGTGACATCGTGCATGTGCCTGGCCTTATCGTGCATCAGGGCCAAGCCGTGCGGCAGGGAACACGGCGGCTTGTCCATCACCCGACGCGACGACCGAGCCAGGCCCTTGGCCTGCTGTCCCATGCGTTCCAGGTCCAGCGCCACGTTGTAGTAGACGATGATGCGGCGGAGATCGTGGGCCACCGGCTGCTGCCGCGACAACAGGGTGAAGCAGCCCCGCTCAATCTCCGCACGCTTGCTGCGCATCTCCTCGTCGATGGCGTACACCGCTTCGACGGAGTCCGGGTCGCGATGGGTCAGGGCCCGAAACCCCAAGTCGAATTCCTCCCGCACGACTGCCGACATAATGTACAACCGACTGCGCAGGTCGGAAAGCTGATTGTCGAAGGTGCGTCGGATGGAGTCCGCCATGACATCACCGCTGGCTAACCGAAGCGTCCCGTGATGTAGTCGTTGGTGCGGGGATTGTCCGGGCTGTCGAAGATCATGTCCGTGGGACCGACCTCGACCAGTTCGCCGGTGCGGGTTTCGGGGATCACCGAGAAGAAGGCGGTATAGTCCGACACGCGGGCCGCCTGCTGCATGTTGTGGGTCACCACAACGATGGTGTACTGCGCGGCCAGATCCCGCATCAATTCCTCGATGTGCAGGGTGGCTATCGGGTCGAGGGCCGAACAGGGCTCGTCCATCAGCACGATGTCGGGTTGGACGGCAATCGCCCGGGCGATGCAGAGACGCTGCTGTTGGCCGCCGGACAACGACAGGCCGCTTTGGTTCAGCTTGTCCTTGACCTCATCCCACAGCACGACCCGGCGTAGGCAATCCTCCACCAACTGTTCCATGTCGCCCTTGAACCCGTGGATGCGGGCCCCCCAGGCCACATTCTCAAAGATGCTCTTGGGGAAGGGATTGGGTTTTTGGAACACCATGCCAATGCGGCGGCGCACCTCCACCGGGTCGACATCCGGACCGTAGATGTCCACGCCGCGGTAGTGCACCGATCCTTCAACGCGGGCCACATCGACCAGATCATTCATGCGGTTGAAGGTGCGCAGGAGGGTGCTCTTGCCACAACCGGAGGGACCAATCATGGCGGTGATGCGGTGGGTCGGAACCTCCATGCTGACATCCGATACCGCATGGAAGCCGCCATACCAGACCTGCAGGTTCGAGGCCGTCAGCGCGTAGCCGCCGCCCTCGGTGGTCCCGTCAACGTTTGAAACAGCCATGGTTCCTACATCCGTTGAGATTCGGCACGGTTGCGCAAAAGCACCGCGGTGGCGTTTATGAACAGCAACAGCACCAGCAACACCAGGATGGCGGCGGCGGCGATATTGCGGAACTCCGCCTGCGGACGCGACGTCCACTGATAAATTTGGATCGGCAGCACGGTGAATTTCGCGAACAGGTTGGTCGGATCGACCGAGATGAAGGTGGCCGCACCGATCACCACCAGCGGTGCGGTTTCGCCGAGGGCCCGCGACACGGCCAGGATGGCACCGGTCAGGATGCCGGGGACAGCCATCGGCAACACGTGCCAGCGCACACACTGCCAACGGGTGCTGCCGACGCCGTAGGCGGCCTCGCGCAGGGAATCCGGCACCGCCCGGATGGCTTCCTGTCCGTTGATGATGATGACCGGCAAAATCAGCAGGCCCAGGGTCAGGCCGGCCGACAGAATCGTGCGACCACTGGCCTCATCCGCCGACACCGTACCGAACAGCGAACCGCTGGTGATTTGGGTGAGGGCGCGCACGAAAATCACCAGCCCTAACATGCCGTAGATGATCGACGGCACACCGGCCAGGTTGTTGATGTTGGTCTCGATGACCCTCCCGAACCAATTGCGGGAGGAAAACTCCTCCAGGTAGATCGCGGCCCCGATCCCCAAGGGCACGGAGAAGATGATGGTGATGGCAATGACCCACAGCGACCCCAGCAAGGCCGTGCGAATGCCGGACCGGGCCGCATTGGCGGACTGGGGTCGAACCAAGAAACCGGGCGTCAGCCAGCTGCGGAATTCGGCAATGGCACCCTCGGACTCTGCAAAGGCTTGGATTTCGCCCTGACGCACCAGGGAATCCCGCAACGTGAAGGTCGCCAGCACTTCCGGCTCCTTGACGCGTTCCTGCACCAACGCGAGGAGGTTGGCACGGCTGCGGTCCGCCATTGGTTCTTCGCGGTCATAGCGACGGAGCAGGCCGGCAGAGAGATGGGTTTCCAGGACCGCCAACATCGCATTGGTACCGAGATTGTCCAAGTTCGGCAGGTCCTGGCGCGCGGCCCATCGACTCAATACACCGTCTTCGTCAACGACGAACATCAGCGAAATGCTTTCGGTGGGCCAATTGGGAGCCAGATCGGACCACCGGCTACCTTCGCGCAGGAGTTGTCGCAACAAGGTTTCGTCGAGTCCCAGCAGGAACCGATTTTCTTCGGGCACCAGAGCGATCAAAGCCAACGCGGCATGTTGATCCCCGATCGGCACTCCCCGGAATCCGTCCGGTACGGCCGGCACCAGTTGGGACGACATCACGACCACCGCATGGGGATTGCCATCCACCATCTTGAGAGCGTCCACGCGTCGTTCCGCGTGGGTGATGTGGGAACGTTCAAGCAGGACAATGAGTTGTTCGCTCAACTGATCGCGCACCACCACATAGCCCCAGGTGCTGTTGACCACGTTGTACAGCAAGGTGGTCAGCACCAACAGGCCGAAGACTGTGGAAACCCGGATCAGACCGCGCCAAACCCGGCCCCTGACCCGGCGTCGGCGCGTTTGGGATGTTTCCTCGGCCCCCTGCGGCCAGTCGCCCGCGCCGACCGCGGCCTTTTCGGTGAACACCCCCATCAGTCGTACCTCTCGCGGAAGCGACTCGCAATGGCACGGCTGAAGATGTTGAGGCCCAAGGTCATCAGGAACAGCAGAAGGCCGATGGCAAACAGGCTATCGTAGTCCAGCGAGTCGTAACTGATGTCACCGCCCGAAATGCGGACGATGTGCCCCGTCATGGTTTCGGCGGACTGGAAGGGGTTGAGTGCCCGCAGGCCGCCCAGCGCTTCGCTCCAATCAGCGAAGTTGCGCGGTCCCGCCCCTGCCGCCACGGCAACAATCATGGTTTCGCCCACGGCACGGGACATGGCCACAATGAAGGCTGCGGAAATGCCGGACAAGGCGGCCGGCACCACCACGCGCACGGAGGTCTCCAGCTTGGTGGCGCCCAAGCCGACTGCCGCCTCCCGCAGGGCCACGGGCACCGCCCGCAAGGCATCCTCGCTCATGGAGGTCACGGTAGGCAGCACAAGGACCCCGATGACCAAACCCGCCGAGGCAATGTTGAAAATTTCGACCACCTCGACCCCGAACATGTTGCGTAGGATGGGGGTGACGAAGGTCAGCGCGAAGTAGCCGTAGACCACGGTGGGAATTCCGGCCAGTACTTCCAGAATGGGCTTCAGAATGCGGCGCGCCTTGAAGCTGGCGTACTCGCTAAGGTAGATGGCAATGAGCAGTCCCAGGGGCAGGGCCAGGGCCATGGCGATCAAGCTGGCCCCCATGGTGGCGTTGACCAGTGGCCAAATGCCGAACTGGAGGGTCTGGGGCTGCCATGTCCAACCGGTCAGGAAGTCCAGCAGACGGACTTCCTCCCGTCGGAAGAAGAGGAGCGCTTCCTGACCCAGCATGTACACGATGCCGATGGTCGTAAGAATGGAGATGGCACCGCACAGCCAGAGCGCGCCGTGCATGAACTGCTCGAACGGTCGACGGCGTCTGCCTAGACCGCGTCGGGAGTCCATTTCAATGCCGAGGCCGCCGGTCAGGAATTCGGCTCCAGGTTTTACGCTCATGGCGGCTTGCGCCCAGTCCCAGGATCAATCGTCATAAATCGTAACAAAGGGAGGGACGGCCGTCCCAAGCACACGTTCGAGTGCGGGCCAAACCGCTTCGGACAGCCTGGCTACTGCTCCATCGCCATCTTCCAGCTGTCAATCGCGGCCTGCATATCGGCTGCGGAGGCCGGGAAATAGCCCACGTCCACGATTTCCTCGTTCACGTAGGTGAGCACGAAGTTGAGGAAGTCGGCGACCTGAGGCTTCTCATGAAGAATGCCAGCAGTCGAATACATGTACAGCGGCCTGGCCAACGGGTAGGAGGTATTGTCCACGTTGTCGGCGGTGGCTTCCACGCCGTTGATGGACAGAACCTTCAGGGTGTCGGCGTTTTCCTGGTAATAGGCATACCCGAAGTAGCCGACGGCATAGGAACTGCCCAGCACGCCCTGCACTAGGACGTTGTCATCCTCACTCAACTGCAGTTCGGCGGAGGCCAGAATCGGCTCCAAATCCTTGTCGAACACCTCTTCCACGAAGTAGTCAAAGGTGCCACTGTCGGTGCCCGGGCTGAAGCGCTGAATCGGCTCGCTCGGCCAATCCGCGTTCACGTCCGACCAGTTGGTCGCCGTAGAGAAGATCTGGGCCAGTTCTTCCATCGACACATCCGTCAAGAAATCGTTTTCCTGGCTAACAACAATCGCCAAGGCGTCGGTGCCCACGCGCAGTTCGATCGGAGCGCGTTCGATGGCGTTGCAACTCTCCACTTCGCTGTCCTTGATGGGACGCGAAGCGTTGGAAACGTCGGCCTCGCCGGCCACACAGAAGCGTTCGAAGCCGGCGCCGCTGCCGATGCTGGAGATCGAGATGCTGCCGTCATAGCCCTCGTCCACGAACCGTTCCGCCATGCGTTCGGCGAGCGGGTATACCGTGGAACTACCGGCAATGATGATTTCCCCCGTAACAGCCATCGGATCAACCATCGGCAGACCTGCGGGCCCCATTTCCATTGCCTCGGCCTCGGCGGCCGGCTCTTCGGCAGGTTCCGGCGCGGGGGTGGCCGGCACGGTAGCGCAGGCGGCCAGCATCGCCATCAGCAGCAACAAGATAACAACCAACAGTTTGCGCATTGGGATTCTCTCCAAGGAGAAGTGGGTGGCCTTGGGAGTATGTCGGCTGGCTGGAACCAAACGCGCGCAAGGTTTCGATAGATTATTAAAAGACGCTCACAGATCCGGCTGCACGCTGTCCAAGCATCCGGGCCTCAAGGTCCGAAACACGGCGAGGAAAGGTGGCCTGTCACCCAACTGCGTACGTCCCCTGCGTGGGAAGGGGGTTGAAGAATCCGGGATCAACCCACGGTTGCATGGCAGGCGTGTTCCCGCCTGTTGACATCATCGACCGGCTCCTAGGCGTGCCGCGGTCGCGCGCGAAGGGGCGGTACCTGCTTCCAGTTTCAACCAATACTGTCGATGTTGCCACTCCCGGAGCGCGCGTCACGAAAGTGACCATCATCGGCAATTTGAATGTTCACAAGTGATGATCTCCACAGGAACAGCCAGGCTCCCTATCCCAACCAACCTACACCATAGTTCCCGGCGAAATCGTGTTCGAACACATGGCGTTCCCTGGGATGAACCAAGCCGATTTCGCCAGGCGCAGCGGGCGGGCGGCCAAAATGTTCAGCGACATCGTCAGTGGCAAGGCGCCCTTGGAACCGGAGACTGCGCTGCAGTGCGCGAGGGTGCCGGGTCTGGACACACGCATCTGACTGAACCTCAAAGCATCCCATCGCCTGTTTCCGGTACACGAGACGGATGTGCATGCGGTAGCGCGCCGGGGATCGTTGTTGGGCAGTTCCAATATGAACAACTCGTCCCATGGTTCGCGCTCAACCCTTGAAATCGAGGGAAACCACCGGACAGCCGGATACGTGGCGCTGTCTCGGCACTGTTTCAATCTCGTTGATATTGGTTGCGGTCGCATAGACGACGAGGGGTCCCTACAATGGTGTTGTCATACCAACCAAAGAGGGCCCCTCGTCGTGGACTTCATGCTAGCGCCTGCCGACCCCGAACGCCAACGGGCCCTGCCCGATTCGCCTGCGGCCTGCCCCCGTTGCGGGGCCTGCGCCGGGCGCCGCAA
Organism: Caldilineales bacterium; assembly: GCA_012271135.1. Lineage (GTDB taxonomy): Bacteria > Chloroflexota > Anaerolineae > Caldilineales > Caldilineaceae > Bin34. The sequence goes on from JAAXGZ010000077.1 coordinate 19,285, forward strand.
CGGCACCTATCCCCGCCATCTGGTCGTGCTCGGCCGGCTGCGGGTGCAACGCTGGCAGTGCAAGGCCTGCCGGGGCAGCGCCTCGCCCCTGCCGCCCGACGTGACCGCCCGCCAGCGTCCGCAGACCTTCCGCGAGCGGGTGGCCGACCTGTACGTGCACGGTGTCAGTTTGCGGGGCCTGTCCCGCCTCCTGGCCCGGCTGGGCTGCGGGGTGGGGGCCGCCACCCTGTGGCGGGACGTGCAGGC
>JAAXGZ010000077.1:19578-20170 GCA_012271135.1 Caldilineales bacterium
CGCCCGACCCGCAGGCGAAGCTGCCGCCGTGGGTCGCGGTGGACGAAACCTGGCTGTCCATCGGGGGCGTCAAGCGTCCCGTGGCCGTCGTCCTGGGGCCCAAGGGCGAACGGCTGGACCTGCGCCTGAGCGGCCCCGGCTTCGACTGGGCCGACTGGTTCACGGGCCTGGCCGCGCGCAAGGTGCAGGGCGTGACAACCGACGACGATCCGGTCTACGGGCCGGCCCTGGAGGCGGCGGGCCTGGACCGGCAACCGTGCGCCGTACACATGCAGCGCACCGTGGGACGGCACATCCGGGGCCTCGACGAGGACGACCTGACCCACCTGGACCGGGTCCTGTTGCCGATCCTGCGACGCCTGGCCCGGGAGCGACCGCCGGAGGCGGGACCCGTCCTGCTGGCCCTCTGGGAAGCGGTGATGCAGGGGCGCGTGCGCCTGCGGCCGGAGGTGCGGAAACTGCTGTGGCACCTTGTGGAACGCGGGCACGAACGGGTGCGCAGCCAGGGGAACCCCAGGGTGCCCGCCTCCACCAACCGGCTCGAGGGCTGGTTTGGCCGCTTCAAACCCCGGGCCCGCCTGACGCGGGGGCT
>JAAXGZ010000017.1 GCA_012271135.1 Caldilineales bacterium
CTCCATTGCCGGTGTTGGGGGCAGAAACACCCGCCGCCGGTTGCCTTCCGCGACGACGGCCATGAGCCGACTGCCGATCCGTCCCGCCTGCCCCTCGGCGCGGATGTAGGGAAAGGGCATGGCTACGCCCGAAAGCAGGCATCGTCCTCCCGAACGATCCACGGTCTTGGTGGGTGGTGTGCCGCTCCCCAAACGAACTTCGTATGTAATCGTTTTGCCGTCCTCGTGGAATGTCGGCTGGACCCAAGCTCGTTGATTGGCTTTGGTACTCAGCATGAACGAACTGGTAAGGGGAACATGTGCTCCCTGTCTTGACGGATCGGGACTGGCTACCGTGCGAACCCAGAGGAAGGCAATGACGGTAAGCTCCTGTCCCTCCAGTCCTTGCAGGTCGTCTCGTCCAACGGTCATGTGATTTTCGATGCGGACTCGCGGGTAGAGGTGCCCTATCCGATCCCAAGCCCGTTCGCGCATCCACTCGGCGTATAGCAGGATGTCTTCCGCCAACCCTGTGGCCCTCACCGATGGCGCGGTTCCGTCCAGTCTCTTCCGTGCCTCCGGATGAACTGGAGGACGGTTGGCAAACCATCCTGGTATTTCGCATGTGGCCTTGGAGATCAGAGCGGCTACGGGATTCAGATCGGAACCGACCGCACGGAATCCCAGTCGCTGGGCCTCAAGAACAATGGAGCCGCCACCGCAAAAAGGGTCGCGGATGGTCGGACCGTGCAGTTGAAGATAGTCCAAAGCTCCGCTAGTCGACATGGGCGGCTCCTCACCTCTATCCCTGGCGATGGAATGTACGATTTCCCGCCGGGCACGGCCCAACACTTCTTCGTTGTTGGAGTTTTCCCATATGACCAAGTCACGCATGATGTGGAACAAACGCTCGCGTTCCTGTTGCTGTGCTTCCTCGGATGGAAACAGATCGGGCCACTCCGCTGGATCGTCAACCGCTTGGGCGAAGAGTACTGCTCTGCAGGTGGCCAAAGGTTTCCGGGACCACCACAAATGCAGAGTGGATGGATGGCCGTGTCGGATCGACTTTTCACGTGCTGATGCCTTGTTGATGGCATCAAGCGGCATGGCGGATTCGATCAGTTTTCTGCGGGACACGGCAATTCCTTGAGTTGAAACTGACCCTGATGGTCAGGCCTTGGAGGCACCGGCTGCGGGACACCCAGTCATGTCTGGGTGTGAAGCTCCACCAGCAGCGGATCATGGCTCCAGGCGCGCATGACAATGCTGTTCAGTCGCTCCCTGCGCCTGGGGCACCAAGGCGCGTAGTACTGTTCCGTCACGCGGATGCTGCTGTGGCCCAAGAGTACGCTGACATCCTCCATTGAGGTTCCGGCTTTCAGCAACTCCACGGCGAATGTGTCTCGAAACCGATGGGGTCTGCCGCCCGTTATACCCGCTGTGCGGAATTTGAGTTTGAGACGGGCTCCCCATCTCTTGGTTACTGTCTCCTTCAGACACTTACCAGTCCAGAAGAAGTGTTCTTCGGAAACGTTGGGAAACGAGGACAGGGCTTGGATCACACAGTCCGGCACCGGGACGGTGACCGGTTCTCCTGTCTTGGCTCGATGCAGGAAGAGGATCCCGTCACTGAGGGCATCCTTGCGCAAGGTACAAGCGTCACTGATAGCCAGGCCGGAATATCGCATCAACAAGACCAAGGCCCGGGAGTCGGGTGTGCTTTCGCAGACCCGCAGAATTTCTCGCATCTCTTCAACGTCAAATGGGAGTGTGGGCTTGCGGTCGTATCTTGGCGGACGCAAGGCGGAGGCGGGACTGGTGAGCAACCAGTTCCGCTCGACCAGATACCGCGCGAATGCCTTGATCTGCGTCAACATGCGAGTCTGGGTCGAGGGTTGGTAGGTCCGGGTCAGGCTGTTGCGCCAATCCCTCAAAACATCCGGGGTGACCTCGGTCACGGCCTGAAGACCCTGTCCCGCAACGAAGTTCGAGAAGGAACCCAGTGTGGCACTGTAGGTTCTTAGGGTGGCTCGGGCGAGGTTGCGCGCCTCAAGGTCATCAAGGAAGTGGTGGAGCGCGTTTTCCAGGTCTGGTGCGCGAACACCATTGCTCGGCCTGCGACCAATGCATTCCGGGTCAAGTGGGTCTGTTCTGGCGCGGTTGTCATCCACTCTGGGAGAGTTTCCGTTGGACTTGGTGCGGATCGGGAAATCGAGGCCGGGCAGGAATTGCTACGTGCCCATCGAGTCTGGGCCCAACGTCCTGTCAATACAGATCTCGCTTACCTCCGGGTGCCGCCTTGCCATCCTTAACCTCCGTGACAATGTCCCGGGCTGATCCACCCAACAGGGCGGCATCGGAAAGCAGCGTCGTGAACTGATAGCCCAGTTCTTGGGCGTACAGGGCATACTCGGCCGAACCGACATGGATGCCGGCATAGACGCCGTGGTGCTGGCAACGCTCCGCGATCTTCACCACTGCGTCAAACGCGGTGCCCTCGCGGTGATCCGAGGTGGGCGGCAGTCCGTAGCTTTGGGCGAGGTCGGCCGGGCCAACATAGATGGAGTTTAGGCCCTCAACCGACAAAATCGCGTCGATGTTGTCCACGGCCTGCTTCGTCTCAATCATGGCCATGACCACGATCTCGTTGTTGGCCTCCGACGGATAGTCCGCGCCACCGTAGAGCCGGGCACGGTTGGGGCCGTGGCTGCGGTAGCCAATGGGCGGGTACAGGCAGGATCCGACAAACTTCTCGCACTGCTCCCGCGTGTTGATCATTGGACAGATGATCCCGTAGCAGCCGGCATCCAGCAGCTTCATGATGATGCCTTCCTCGTTCCACGGCACCCGGGCTAGGGGCACGGTGTCGGTGGTCGAAATGGCGGTTAGCATCGGCACGGCCTGGGTGTAGTCCACCGGACCGTGCTGCATGTCGATGGTCAGGCTGTCCCAACCTGCATGCGACATGACTTCTGCGGCATAGGAGTGCCCCAAGGCACACCAGCCGTTGACTACCAGGTCGCCCTGGCGGAATAGTTCGAGAACCCTGTTTTTGCGCATTCGTTGTGCCCTTCCGGCGGGGGTACCGCCCTGGTGAATTCGGTCAAATCAACTTGTGGTATTTGTCAATCTCGCGCTGATAGTCGTCGGCGGAATTGTCTAGGACTTCGTCTAGGGTCACCTGCCGCTTCAGGTGCGAGGATTCGATCATGGCGAAGCTGCAGGCGAGGTCCATAAGCCCTTCATGGCCCGAAGTTTCGATCTGACCCTTTTCCTTGATCGCAGTCAGGAAGTCCAGGCCCTGGATGGCAAACCCGTCCGTCAGACCGAGCGGGAAGTGCCGGTCCCTCTCCGCTGCTGTAACTTCCTGCTGGTAGAGCTCGACCAGGTTGGCCGATGTTCCCGAGGCGGAATGCAACCGGCCACCCACGATCGCCCCTTCTGTACCGTAGAAGGCCGGTGCGCCCAACACCTCCACTGGCGGGCCGTGCAGGCCCCACGACCACAGCAGTTGGCCGATGGCTCCGTTCTCGAAGCCGAAGCAGGCCAGGTGGGTGTCGTCCACGTCCACGGCAACCGGGTTGTCGCGGTTCGTGTCCCCGGGCATGTAGCGGTTGGGTTCAAGGGTCGGGGTATGGGCGGACACCCAGGCCACTTCGCCGAACACATGGCGCAAACCGTGGAACTGATGAACTCCGATGTCGATGGTGCCTCCGCCGCCTCCGCGTACCTTTTGGTGTCGCCACGGGGTTTCCGCCACGACCTTGGTCGGCGACCAGAGGCCTCCCAGCGAGCCGGAGATTGCCAATTGCGGCGATCCGATGCGGCCTGTCGCGACTGCCCAGGCCGCCGCCCGGCCGGACAGGCTCTGCCGCACATTCTCGAAGACGCCGAGAACACAGCTGTTGTATTGTGCTTGGCGGATCATCTGCTGGCCGGCGCGCACCGAGATGGCCAAGGGTTTCTGGGTGTGGACGTGCAGACCGGCGTCGAGCGCGCTGTCGGCCACCTGGTGGTGGATATCCAAGGCTGTCAGGTCGATGACGGCATCCACCGTTCCCGACCCCACCATCTCCCGAAAGTCGGTGAAGATGTCCACGTCCGCGTTGCTGTGGAGGTCGGTGACATAGGTGTGTGGTGCTGCCAGGGGATCGCCGGTCGAGGGATCCAGGACCGGCGGACGCGGTGGAGGGCCTTCGCCGCGCCGGGCAAACATGAGGGCATCGTCACGGTTGCGTGCAACCAGCGCTGTAACCCGAAAGTCGTCCACTCCCTTCTCGATCAGGCGCAACAACCCCTGCAGATGGGCGTTGAGGATGCGTCCGCATCCCACGATGCCGAGTCGAATCATCGATCCCCCTTGAAACTTGCTTGGCGGTGATTCCGGGTACCTACACGTACGGGTTCATGAACGGCAACGGCAGGGATACCGCCTTGCCCGTGTGGCAGCTCTCCAGGCCCGCCTGCAGAATCTCCTGGGCATTGCGCCCCACGGTGTCCGTGCACAACGGGATGATGTCGGTGCCGTTGACCAGATGGTTGAGGAAGCAGGCCGTGGCGGACGACCAGTGCTCCGGCACGGGGGACGGATCGACTTCGACGCCCATGTCGTGCTCCTCGGTGGCCAGCAGCAGCCGGTCGCTGGTGATCTGCAATGTGCCTGCGGTGCCGTACAGGACCCCGACGTAGGAGGTCACGTGGCCGATCTGCGACCAGGAGGCTTCGGTCACCGACATGGCATCGGGGTAGTTGAGGATCAGGATGGCGTTGTCTTCCTGTGGCGAAAAGTCGTGAACCAGCCTGTTGGACACGCCCGTGACGGTGGAGGGGCGGCCCAGGACCGCGGCGGCCAGGGCTGCGCCGTAGCAGCAATAGTCCATGAGCGCGCCGGCTCCGTTGAGTTCGGAGTCGTACAGCCACTCGCAGAAGTACTCCGAACATCCCAGGGCCTGAGGGCCGTTGTGGGCCGATCGATACCGCGTACTGAATACCCGCCCGATGTCGCCGGCCTCCGCCATGGCGAGGGCCTGCTGCATCGACGGCCACCAGGCGAAGGGCCAGTTGATCATCAGGGCCCGATCCGATTCGCGGCTGGCTTGCAGCATCACGTCCGCCAGGGCGACGGAACTGGCCATCGGTTTCTCCACCAGCACAGGCAAGTCTGTGGCCAGGGCCGTGGCGGCATTGGCGGCTCCGTTAAGGTTGTCCCCGAACACGTAGACGGCATCCAGGGCCTCGTCGGACAGCATCTCCTCCGGTTCGTCGTAGACACGCTCGCAGGAAGTGTCCGCCCGGACCTTGTCCCGTAGTTCCTCGTTCGGATCGGCGGCCGCCACCAGGCGACCCAGGTCCGATGCCTCCAGTTCGGCCAGATTGCCCCAGGCGTGGTCATGGGTCAGGCCCAGAACACCGATCTTCAGTTCTTCTGCCATGTGGTTCCCCGATGCGTTGGTCCGACGCGATTGGCTGTCGGCATGGTGTGAGAGTTAGGTGGACTGGCCGGCGACCTGGGGTGTGAGCACTGCGCCGCGCCGCATGAGGGCGAACAGCACGCTGCTGGTGAAGTAGGACACGGCACAGACCGCGAACAGGAAGGTGAAGCCTCGCCAGTCGACGAGCGTGCCGCCAATGGCCAAGCCAATTATATTGCCGGCCCCCATGGCCGTGCCATAGATGCCCACGTTGCTGCCCCGGCTCTTGCGGTTTCCCAGTTGGGTCGCGTGCAGCATGGACGTGATCGTGTAGGAGGCGAAGCCCCAGCCCCGGCTAATCTGGGCGGAAATCAGGACGGGACCGACCACGGCACTCCTGAGGGACACGTAACCGGCCATCGTCAAGGCCAGGCTGAGGCCGCTGGAGGCCAGGATCAGAAGACTGCCGAAGCTGTCGGCCAGCACACCGATGAAGGGCATGAGCACCCCCTCGACCAAGGCGGCCAGGCCCCACAGCCAGTTGGCTGCTTCGCTGGGCATGCCAAGGCTCCGCAGGAAATTGGGAAACATCGACGTCTGGGCCGAGTGGGCAATGTTCCAGAGCACGACTCCGGTCAGGAACAGGAGTGCCATCGGGTCCCGCAGGCTGAAGCGGGAGGCGGTGGCTTCCTTGGCCGTGGCTTCGCTGGCGGTCTGCGGCGGCAGGTCTTGGACCAGGAGGCCGATCAGCGTGGCCAACAGATACCCCCCGGAGGCAAACAGGTAGGCCTGCTGCAGGCCGAGGCGGTTGATCACGATGCCGGAGGCCAGGGCTCCGGCGGCAAACGCGATGGAGCCAAACCCGCGATAGGTGCCGATACGGCGTCCCTGATTGTCGCTTTGGGCCACCCAGTCGCCAATCAAGGTGAGTCCCACGGTCATGTAGGCGGCAATGGCAATGTGGTCCATTACCATGATGGCCCAGATTTGCTCGACGGATCTGGCCTGGGACAGCAGGGCCAGGCCAACGGTCAGGACCGCCAGCGCCCCGAGGACAATCGGCTTGCGGCGGCCAAGGTGGTCGGACCAGCGGCCGAAGGCATAGTTGGCGCCCAGTGAAACCAGGCTGCTGGTGGTCAGCACGGCGGAGATGCGGGAAAAGCTGGCCCCCAGCTCCCTCAGGTAGATGGACAGCGACGGCCCGGTGGTGCCCATCCCCACGAACATGAGGAACTGGATCGCGGTCAGGAGGCTGACATTGTCCAGCCGCACGGACAGGGAACCGCGCCATCGTTTGAGCATGTCGGATGAATCCAGGGGGAGGAGCCGGCCGGCGGATGTCCGGCGGGAGTGCCGGTCGGCCGGCAGACGGCTCCATTATAGGTTGGCGGGACGCTGTTTCCGCCTGTCCTGCATTCGACGGAGCGCCGTCCGGCCGTGCGTGCTCCTGCTGTTGGTCGTCGAGCATCGAGTGAGTGTGACGAGTGGGACAGTGCGAACGGAATTGACGCAAATGGTCCGGTGGCTAGAATTGGGGCATATATCGAACGGTTGACAGCAAGCTCTGTGCTACAGGGCCCAGAGTCGTTTCAGACTTGCGCAACTTTGTGCGCGTTGCAGGTTTCACTGCAGGTTCATTCCCACCGTATTGGCAGTCTCATGGACATATATCGCACCGCGGAAGGCAAGCGTCTGGTCCAATACCATCGCCGGCGGGCCAACTGGAAGCATTGGGGACCCTTTGTCAGCGACCGGGCCTGGGGAACGGTACGCGAGGACTACAGCGCGAACGGGGATGCCTGGACTTCGTTCACCCACGATATGGCCCGCAGCAGGGCGTTTCGCTGGAACGAGGACGGCCTGGCCGGCTTTTGTGACCGCTATCAGTTCCTGTGCCTGTCCCTGGCGCTTTGGAACGGCAACGACCCGATCCTCAAGGAACGGCTGTTCGGTCTGTCGGGCCCCGAGGGCAACCACGGCGAGGACGTGAAGGAAACCTATTTCCACCTCGACGGTACCCCGACCCACAGTTGGATGCGGATGTTGTATCGCTACCCGCAGGCGGCGTTCCCCTACGCTGAACTGGTGGAGGAAAATAGCCGTCGAACCTTCTACGACGATGAATACGAACTGGAGGACACGGGTGTCTTTGCGGACGGCCGCTACTTTGACGTTTACATAACCTGGTTCAAGGTTCGCGTTGAGGATCTTTGTTGCGAAGTCAAGGTTGTCAACCGCGGACCTGAAGCAGCTGCTTGCACTGTGTTGCCACAGGCCACGTTCCGCAATACTTGGTCATGGGGATACCCCGCGGGGCCCATCGGCCGGGTGCGCACCATGCCCCGGCTGGCACTTGAGCCGCAGGCGCCCCGCGGGAGTTCGGCGGTGCGGGTCAGCCATGAAGTCCTCGGCGACTACCTGTTGTACGTCCAGCACCCGGACGAAATTCTGTTTACGGACAACGAGACCAATACGGAGCGCCTGTACCGGGTACCCAACGCCACGCCCTGGGTCAGGGATGCCTTCCATCGGCATGTCGTGGACGGGGAACCGGAGGCGGTGAATCCCGCAGCCTTTGGGACCAGAATGGCTAGTGTTCACCGACTGGCCATTCCCTCAGGGGAAAGTCGCATTGTCCGGTTTCGGCTGTCGCGGGAGGTGCGCAAGCAGCCGTTCGTCATCTTTGAGCGCAACAAGGAAAGGCGTCGACGGGACGCCGACGAGTTCTATGCAGCCGTACAGCGCGACCTCACGGAAGACGAAGACCGGACCATTCAGCGCCGCGCGCTGGCCGGCTTGATGTGGTCCAAGCAGTTCTACTACTTCGACGTGAGTCAGTGGCTGGATGGGGACCCGGAGGAACCCAAACCGCCGCCGGCGCGCCGCCAAGGACGGAACCGGGACTGGCGGCACCTGCACAACTTCGACATCGTGTCGATGCCCGACAAGTGGGAGTACCCTTGGTATGCGGTGTGGGACCTAGCCTTCCACTGCGTGCCGCTGACGCGCGTGGACCCGGACTTTGCCAAGCGGCAACTCGAGCTGGTTACCCGCGAGTGGTACATCCATCCTAACGGCCAACTGCCGGCCTACGAGTGGAACTTCGGGGATGTCAACCCGCCGGTGCATGCCTGGGGGACGTGGAGAGTATTTCGGATGGATGCCGCAGCGACCGGCAAACCGGACCTCGGATTCCTCAAGGGCGTGTTTCACAAGTTACTGCTGAACTTCACCTGGTGGGTCAACCGCAAGGATGCCGACGGCAACAACGTGTTCTCGGGGGGCTTTCTGGGACTGGACAACATCAGCCTGTTCGACCGCAGCAAGGGACTCCCGGCCGGAGGGCAGCTGGCACAAGCGGACGGTACGGCCTGGATGGGGTTCTACGCGCTTGAGATGATGAAGATCGCGCTCTACTTGGCAAGCACGGACAGCTCCTACCTGGGACTTGCCACCAAGTTCTACGAACATTTCCTGCGGATCGCATTTGCCGTCAACGGCTCCAATGAAACCGGGTTGGACATGTGGAACGAGGAGGACGGGTTCTTCTACGATGTCCTGCACATGCCCGACGGATCGGTCCATCCGCTCAAGGTCAGGTCCATGGTGGGCCTGATACCGCTGTTTGCCGTCGCCTCGCTTGAGCACCTCGAACACGGGAATGACGATGGCCCGATCGGACCACACATGGTTACGTTCCTGAGACGGGCTGCCATGTTCCACCAGTACTGGTCGGATCTGGCCTCAACCATCAGCACGGTTGATGTGGAGGAAGACCATCACCGCCACACGATGTTTGCCTTGGTGTCCCCCTCTCGCCTGCGCCGCATCCTGGAGCGCGTCCTGTCCGAGGACGAGTTCCTGTCGCCCTATGGGATTCGCTCGCTGTCCAAGGCCCACGCCGACGAGCCGGTTACGCTGATGCTGGACGGAACCGTGTTCGGAATTGGATACGAACCGGGCGAGTCCCGATCCCACCTGTATGGCGGCAATTCCAATTGGCGTGGCCCCGTTTGGTTTCCCATCAACTACCTCCTGATTGAAGCGCTGGAGCGTTTCCACGAGGTTCTGGGCGGAGCCTTCACCGTGGAGTGTCCCACCGGGTCGGGACAGATCATGAACCTCGAGGCGGTTGCCCAGGAACTGTCCCGGCGTCTTGCGAGCCTGTTTCGGGACGGTCCCGACGGCAGGCGCCCGTATCAGGTTGGTACAAGTCCGGATGCCGGTTCGGATCCGCTGCTGTTCCATGAGTACTTCGATGGCGACACAGGCAGGGGTTTGGGTGCAAGCCATCAAACCGGATGGACTGCGCTCGTAACCGAACTGGTGCAACGGTCAGAAGGCGCATCGTAGGGCTGGTTCTGGCAAGTTGGAACCGGTGATTGGCCGGGACGGCCACCCCATCCGCCGGGCCGTTCGGGCTTGGTGGTTTCGGGGACAACGACAGATCCGCGGGGTCGGCCCCGGGGGCAAACGACAGGTATGTTTGGGCAGCGCCGGGACGTCAATAGCGATATTTTGTTATGGTGTGCCTCAGGCAAAATTCTCAGAGAACCTTTACCGGGGTTTCTGGGAGCGGACAATTACCAAGGGGAGAAAAAGGCAGGACCATGGTTAACACATTGCAGAGGTTTGGGCAGGCGATTGCCGTTGCGGCCGCATTTCTGGTATTGATGTCTGTCCCTTCTCTGGCGGTGGACGACTATGACTGCAACACAATCTCGATTGGCCGGCTGGGTGCCCTTCAGGCCCGTGCGGCGCTGGTGAACTTCGTTCGGTGTGCCGAACAGCATGTGTCCGACGTGGGCTGGACGCAGGCGGAGGCCGACTTCCACAACGATCCCAAGTGGAAGGATGGCGCCATGTATTTGTTTGCCATCGACACCGATGGTTATCTCATTTTCAGTGCAGGTGGTCTATCGGCACCGGGCGACGCCAACGACAGTCCCGACCGTGTCGATGAGGACGGCAAAATGCACCGCCGGCGCATGGTGTACACCGCGGGTACGTTCGGGAGCGGCTTTGTTACCTATCGCTTCGGCAATCCCGTTACCGGCGAGAGTTCCCCTAAAGTCTCCTATGTGGTGTCGGTTCGGGAGCCTCACGGGGAGCGAAGTGCCATCCTGGGTGCCGGTTTCTATCCTGTTGCGGCTCCGGGCACCTGCAGTCCCGCCCGTGTTCGTGCCAGCCTTGTCTACACGCGGACCGACGTCGAGCAATTCGTCCGGTGCGCGGAACTGGAACTCAAGCAGCGCGGCCTGGTTGCCCTTCACGACTTGGGCTCGAATGCGCGGTGGACCTCCGGTCTCGTCTACATTTTCCTGCTGGACCGCGCGTCCCTGTACGCAATCGTTCACCCCACGCTTGAAGGGCAGGATCTCGGGGACTTGGTCGATTCGACCGGATTCAAATTTGTTGAAGAGATGGCGGACATTACCGAACACTACGGCGACGGGTACACGTACTATGAGTTCATCAACCCCGCAACCGGTGCGACGGAACCCAAGATCAGCTATGTCAGGAACGTCAAAATCGACGGTTTCGACTACATTTTGGGAGCCGGCCTTTATGTTGCCGCCGGCAAGGCCTGTCTCGACATGCCGGCTGCCAGGGATGTGGACACCAGGGCCGAATTGGAACTGTTTGTCTCCTGCGCAGCCGACATGGTGGCGACCAGAGGCACGAACGCCTTTGACCTTCTGCTGAACCATCCCACCTGGATTGAGGGTTCAACCTACATCTTCGTCGTCAACCAGCAGTGCGTCAGCATTGTGTATCCGCTGGAATACCGGGCGGACGCAAACGACTGCAGCGATGTGGATGCCGATGGCACCTTGTTGAACCAAAACATCAAGGACATCGCCAACAGCGAGGCAGGCAAAGGGTTTACGAGCTACATTTGGCAAAACCCGGCCACAGGCAAGGAAGAGCGCAAGACTTCGTACGTCGTGGGCGTTGAGTTGGACGGCGAGATCGTTGCGGTCGGGGCCGGTCTGTACGGGTTGGAATAGCGGGACCGCCCCGTTCACTGAACTCATCCGTCGGGTGACGGGCATGAGCGCCGGGAAGAGCCGGCCGATTACCGGCCGGCTCTCCCTTTCCACACGTATTGCGCCTGTGTTGCAACGACTGCAGCGTAGGTGGCAGGACAGCTCGGGAAGCCGGCTCTGGAGCAGGTTGGAATATCCAGGCCACAGACTGGCAGGCGGGGGCCCGATCCCTAGGTGCTGCGGCCGCCACAAGGTCTCACACGGCAACCATACAGGGGGTCAATCTTCGGGCTGGCGGTAGTCGTCGGCAACGGCCTGATCCCAGTCCGCGCTCACCCGGTCGGCCAGCTCGGTCAACCTGGCAGGCAGTGTCCAGGTTGCCGTCAGTTCGCGGCAAACCTTGCTGCCGGCGTCGGTCAGCCGCGAGACGGTCCGGGGCCAGTTCGGGTCCCGGCTCCAGGCCAGGACGGTTCTCCAGTCCCAGTCGGCATGGTTCTCCAGCCACTTGCTGGTGCCGGCCAGTCCGTAGATGCCCATATGCATGAGACTGCCGGGATCGCGGTGGGTGGCGGCGATGAACTGGAGGCGTAGCAAGTCGCAGATCGAGTAGCGGATGCCCGTCCATATGGCTAGGTCCTGTTTGCGGATCAATCCCCGCCTGTGTTTGTGGATGGTGACCCAGAACAGTTCCACGGTGTCGGCGACTTCATCGGCGGTTGCGGTTTGCGGAGCCCATGCCGATGACGGTTTCAGGCCCTCAAGGTCGGCAGGCGGCCACTTTCTGCCATCCAATCGGGTCCACTGTCCCGTGTCGGCAGACTCGATGTCGGTTCGGCACACAAGGTCCAGCATGGTGCCGTCCGTTAGGAGCATGTTGTGGAGCCATAGGTGCGGTCCCAGATTGATTTGCTTCAGGGCCAGGGGTGGCGCCCCCAACAACCCGGCCAAGATGGTCGGGCTTAGAAAATCGGAGAAGTTGCGCGCCACGGCGACTTGCAGGTCCACGTCGCTGTAGCGATCTCCCTGTCCGCGGCCCAGACTGCCCGACAGGTACACCTCGTCGACGAAGTCCAAGCGGAGCAGGCGCCCGACAAGGTCCGGCAGGATGGCAAGCTGAGGCAGTGCGGTCTTGTCCATGGAGGGTTGTGGATTCGAGTTGGAGTAGAGATGCAGTATTGTGTCCGAGCGATCGGTCAGGGTAAAGCCTCGGTCCGAGGCTTTGAGTGGTAAACGCACGGACCGGGCCAGGATGCATACGGGGACGGGACGTGGGCGGAAGCCAACGCACCAACTGACTGCGTCCTTGACGGCAACCGACTGCACACCGTGGGCGCCGACGGGGAGGGTAGATACCGCTCTCGATCCGACCTGAACCCGCTGGGCTATACTGCAACCGCTTGAATGCCGGCACGGGCGGAGTCCTCCGGGTCCGCCGCCAAGTTGGATGCCCGACGGGCGGGAACATGATTCAGGCATGTTGCAACCTCAAGGCAGGGGTTTACAAAAGCCTGGAGATCTGGATGGCCAACTCGTTTGAAATCTGGGATGTGCCCGAGTCCGCCGAGGTCTTCGCGGTGGCCGGCTGGGAGCAGTGGGCCAATGCAGGATCGGTATCGTCCGATTTGCCACAGTATCTGGTCGACCATCTGGAGGCCCGACGCATCGGACGGCTGCTGGACAAGGGGAACTATCTGTTTCAGCTGCCCGGCACGCATGATTTGATGCGCCCCCAAATCGAATTTGACGACGGCTTCGCGAGCAAGGTCCAGCGGCCGTACAACGACATTTACTTCACGGGGGAAGGCGACCGCGGCCTGGTGATTTTCCAAGGTACCGAACCCCACATTGACGTGGACCGGTACGCGCAGGCCTTTTTCGATGCCATGCGCCACATGCGCGTGAGTCGCGTGGTCGGGCTGGGCGGGGTCTACGGAGCCATGCCCTTCCGGCGCGATCGCATGGTGTCGTGTTCCTTCAGCCTGCCCCGCATGCGTCAGGAACTGGACACGTATGCCGTGTCCTACTCCAACTACAAGGGGGGCGCATCGCTGGGCAGCTACCTGTCGGCCACAGCCTTCGAACGGGAAGTGGAGTACTGCAACTTCTACTCCATGGTCCCAGCCTACGACTTCTCGCAGTTGAACCTGTCGGAGCAGGGCATGCGGGTGGAGTTCGACTTCCGGGCGTGGCATGAACTGATGCGCCGCGTCAACGCGATGTTCAAACTGCGCATTGATCTGTCGGACCTTGAGGAGAAGAGCTTCAAGTTGACGCAGTCCCTGACGGACAAGGTCGAACAACTCAGCGCCAAGTCCGGCCATGAACAGCTCGCGCGCTACTTCGATCGGCTGGATGAGGAGTTCGAGGAGAACTCATTCCTGCCCTACGAGCAGGTGTGGAAGAGCGAACTGGGCCAGATCCTGGACGACCTCGAAAGCGACGATCCGCCGGAACCGACCCCCTGATTGCTGCTGTTCCAATGTGTTCTTCTCCTGCCGCGCCGCCTGCGGTGTTGTTCGTCTGCACCCTGAACTACTACCGCAGCCGGTTTGCCCACCTGTACTTCAACCATTTGGCCAAGGGAACCGGATTGCGTGCCGAGTCGCGTGGCCTGGTTGTGGATCGCAGCCGGATGCAGGGCATGTCCTACTACGCCGGCCAGGCCCTGCAGGTGGTCGGGGTTAACGTGACCGAGGGCGACAAGCGGGATCCGGTGCAGCTGACCGAGTTGGACATCCGGCAGGCCGGCCGGCTGATTGCCCTCTGCCGGTCCGAGCACGAACCGGTGGTCGCAGCCAGGTTTCCCAACTATCGGGACAAATTCGAGTATTGGGACGTGTTGGACATCGATGCACGGCACACCAATGCCGCACTGGGCCGCGATTGCCGGCGGCAGGTGGAACGGTTGTGGATGGACCTGTGTAGGGACGTCGGCATCGGTTAGGCATCCAAATGCCGCCGGGCATCGGTGGGCGCCGACCCATCCTGTTGCCTGCGGCTGCACCTGGACCGCCCTTGGTTTGAAACATGGCCACGGTACTGAAGCTGCCCGTCGATTCCCTGCGTTCGTGGGGACGGGACCGCAAGGCGCACGGGATGATCGGACTGATGTCCTACTCCCACTTGGCCTTGGAAGGATGCCACCATTTTCTGCCAGTAATCGTGCCCTTGCTGGTGATAAACCTAGGTGTTGACTATGCCCGGATCGGAGCGCTTACGCTTGTAGCCCTGTCCGTTACCGCAGGCACCCAGCCTTGGTTCGGTTGGCTGGCGGACCGTTGGCAGCCCGAGTTGATAATCCCACTCAGCGTTGTTTGGGTCGGTTTGTGCATGGCCCTGTCCGGCATCATGCCGACGTTTGCGTGGCTGAGCATCGTTGTGGTCGCCGCAAGCCTGGGTTCCGCTGCGTTTCATCCTGCGGCCGCGGCCGTGGCACTGTCCATTGCAGTCCGCAATCCCGGCACGATGTTCTCCGTCTTTTCCCTTGGTGGCACGTTGGGCGTGGCTGTGTCTCCCCTGCTAATCAACTATCTGCTTCCAGCTTGGGGCCTGCCGGCTACCCTGTTGTACCTGCCGGTGGCACTCGTATCGGCTGGGGGCGTCTTCTTGGGATTGAAGGTGTTGGTGCCCGAGGCGGTGAAGGTTCGCAGGCTGTCCAAACGCAACGCCACAGACACCTCGGATCCGATCCCACGCACCGTCCTCGTGCTTCTGGGACTGCTGGTGCTGTCCACCATGACACGTTCATGGGTTTTGGGGGCCGTGTCCACCTATGTCCCGGCGTGGGTTTTGGACAAGTTCGGCAACTCGACGCTGGGAGGCGAGCTTCTGGCCCTGTCCGCGTTGATGGGCGCGTTTGGCAACTTTGTGGGAGGCTACGCCGCGGATCGAATTTCCGGATGGAAAGTCCTGGCTGTGGCGTTGGCCGGGGTTGCGCTGGCCCTATGGGTAGTGGTCCGCGTGCCCGTCTGGGCCCTGCTTCCCTGCATCGGCGTCTTCGGCTTTGCCTTGGGTGCCACCCTTCCTGTGCCGGTTTTACTGGCCCGCAGGCTCATCCCGACCCGAACCGGTCTGGCGGCGGCTCTGATTATGGGACTGGGTTGGGTTCCCTCGGGCATTGGCGCCGGGCTGGCTGGCTGGACCGCGGACCGGTTCGGGCTTCAGGCCGCTCTGGATCCACTGGCCCTGTATCCCCTTGCCGGTGTGGGTGTCCTTGCGGTCTTTGCCTGGCTGGCTCGGATGTGGGACATCCCGGTCCTGCGGCCCGTCAAGCAGTAAAACCGCAGGTTACTCCCTGTCCGTGGACACGAGCGACGAGTCCACGTAAAGAAAGGCGCGCTTGAAGCTGTTGGTTTCCACGAAGCAGGCCAGGTTCAGCATGCACCAGAGGTTGGGCATGGCGGGAATGCGGATGGGTTCAATGTCCCGGCACTCGTAAGTGCGGTTGTTGCACTGGAATTCCCGGAACTGCATGTCCCGGAGATCGAAGTCCAGCCTCAGGTAGTACCAGTTGTGCTTGGTTGCAATTTCGTTGTAGCAGAGCCGCTGGCTGCCGTCCGGAAGGTCGGTCCAGCCGTCGGGTCCCAGATGGAAGTGCGACTTGGTCTCCCTCCGTCCACCGATGTCGTGGACAGTTCGATGCGTACTCTTGTACTGCCATTGTTCCCTTCTGCCGGATTCATCCGCATTGAGGTAGCGAATGTGCGGCATGACCCGGTGGGGACGAGTCTTGCGATCACCGTCCTGCAGGTCCAGAAGGATGCCGAACGCGCGGACATCGGTGCTTGAGAGTTCAAGTTCCGATGCTTCCGGCTTGAAGGTCACGATTGATTCCCATCGGATGCGCGTGGCCGCGCGCCAAGTCAGGCGCTTGATCGCGACCGATAGGGCACCGGGCCGCGGGAGCGTGGCCAGCTTCATTGCGTAGTTGCCATGGAGCGAGCCGTCCGTGCCCGTGTCCCAGACCGTGAGGTTGCTAAGCATTGGATCGCGCAGGTCTGCGTACTCCGGCAGCATGGAGTCGAGCGAGTCCTCGTAGTTGCCGACGAGGCCGGTCCAACCCTGCATGCCGCGGTTGAAGTCGTCGTGGACCAGGATTCGATCCAAGGGGTCGAAGAGGTCCAGGGCCGACGGTAGGAGGCGGGTCACGATTTGAGAGTCAGGTAGGCCATGAAACGCAGATCACCCATCCGGTCCATGAATTCAGGGACGCAGGATACTTGGCCCGACAGGCGGAGCCAACCTCCGAAGTGGTTCAGTTGCATGTACCACAGGGGGTTTTCCCCATCAAAGTCAAACGCACTGCGGGACAGTTCCACCCAGTGGATTCCGTCGGGGGAGATTTCCACCCTGCATTGCATGGACACCCGAAACGGCGCGGGGTTCAGCAGCCGGATGAAGTAGATGGCCTCGGCGGCCCAGGCTGCTTCCCACGGTTCGGTTGTGAAGGGGCCGTCCCAAACCGCGTTGCGGGCGACTACCGCTGTGTGGCTTTGGCGCATGGTAGCGGTTTCGTAGCTGGCCCCCGTCCGGTTCAGTCGTTCAGGGCTGCGTAAGCCTGGCTCTGGAACGTGTGGGCGAGGTGCAGGTTGGACGGCATCAACTGGGACATGAAGATACCGATCAAGTCCGCGTTGGGATCGATCCAGAAGTGGGTGTTGGCGGCTCCGGCCCAGCCGTACTCGCCCGCCCCTGTAAGGTATCGGTAGCGGCCGGGGTTCTGCATCACCCTGAAACCCAGGCCAAAGCCGTAGGCACCGTAGCCATTGTTCTCGTCGCCGAAAACCTCTGTCATGTCCTTCGTGAGGTGGTTGGCGGCCATGTAGCGGACCGTGCGCGGTCCCAACAGGCGCACTCCATCCACAGTCCCTTCGTTGAGGAGCATTCGGGCGAACCGGTAATAGTCCGCCGTCGTGCCAACCAATCCTCCTCCGCCCGATTCCCGTTTGACCCCGACAACCACCGGATCCCGCTCTGGGTTGGGCATGGGAGACAACCTGCCGCGGGAGGTCTCCTGATAATTGACCGACAGTCGATGCAGATCCGTCCCCGGTACCTGGAACCGGGTGTCCTTCATGCCCAGCGGCTCGAAGATCATCGAGTTCAAGGATTCCCCCAAAGACTGACCGCTGACTGCAGCCACAACCATGCCAAGCACGTCGGTGGCCACGCTGTAGCGCCATTCCGTCCCGGGCTGAAACAACAAGGGGAAGCGACACAGTCGGGCGAGAAAATCGTCCGGAGACGACTGGAGGTCGAGGATCTGGACATCTGAGTACATACGGTCCACGGGATGGTCCGGATCGAAGCCATAGGTCAAGCCTGCCGTATGGGTCAACAGATCCTTGATCAGGACCGGCCGTTCGAGGTTGGCATTGGTGTTCTCATCGATGTAAACCTTGAGGTGGTGGAAGCCGGGTAGGTACTCCCCCACCGGATCGGCGATCCGGAGTTGTCCTTCCTCGAACAGCATCATGGCGGCAACACTCACGATGGGTTTTGTCATCGAGTAGATGCGGAAGATCGTGTCATCGGCCATGGAGACATCGTTTGCCTTGTCCTGCCAGCCAAACGAGGCAAAGTGGAAGGGCTTGTTCCGGCGTGCCAGCAGGACCTGGATGCCATTCAAGTGGCCCTTATCGACCATCGCCTGCATCGATGCGTCGAGTCTGGATAGTTGCTGTTCCGAAACGTTGGCCTGGTCTGGCGTGCAAAGCTGCATGGGGTTCCCATGGAATGCAATAGGCGGGTGTGGTTGCAGCCAATCTTAGCAGGATGGTGCCTGTCAAGGTTCCGGATGAACAGCGTCTGCAGGGCTGCTGCGGGCGGCCGCGTGCAGCGATGGCCTCGGCGGGTCAGGCCGACTGCCACGGCTTGGTTGTGAAGGTGCCGTTCCAGGCTGCGTTGCGGGTGACCACCGCCGTGTGGTGGCGCATGGCGCTGGTCCGGTTCAGTCGTTCAGGGCGGCGTAGGCCTGGCTCTGGAACATTCGGGCGACGTCATGCAGGCCGGACGGCATCAACTGGGACATGAAGATGCCCAGCAGATCCGCGTTGGGATCGATCCAGAAGTAGGTGTTGGCGGCACCGGCCCAGCCATACTCGCCGACCCCCGAGAGATGTCGGTGGCGGCCAGGAGTTTTCAACACCCTGAAACCCAAGCCGAACCCGTACGCGCCGTAGCCGCCGTCCACGTTGCCGAAGACCTCCATTCCTTTCTTGAGGTGGTCGGTGGCCATGTAGCGGACCGTGCGCGGTCCAAGGAGGCGCACCCCGTCCAAGGTGCCTTCGTTGAGGAGCATTTGTGCGAATCGGAAATAGTCTGCTGTGGTGCCCACAAGCCCGCCGCCGCCGGATTCCGTCTTGACCCCGATTACCACCGGGTCCCGGTCCGGTCTGGGCATGGGCTCCAGCCGGCCGTAGTGATTGGTCTGGTAGTTGACCGATAGCCGCTCCAGATCTTCTTCAGGCACCTGGAACCGGGTGTCCTTCATGCCCAAGGGCTCGAAGATCATCTCGTTCAGGGATTCGCCCAGGGTCTTGCCTGTGACCGCGGCAACAACCTCTCCGAGTACGTCCGTGGCAATGCTGTAGCGCCACTGCGAACCTGGTTGGAAGACCAGGGGGATGCGGCACAGCCGGTCCAGGACTTCATCGGGAGCCAACTGACGGTCGAGAACTTGGGCTTCCGCGTACATGCGGTCCACGGGGTGCTCGTCAAATCCGTAGGTGAGGCCGGCCGTGTGCATCAGCAGGTCCCGGACGAGGACCGGCCGCTCGAGGTTGGCGGTGGTGTTCTCATCGACATAGACCTTGAGGTTGTGGAACGCGGGCAGGTATTCGCCTACCGGGTCGGCAATCTGAAGACGCCCTTCCTCGAACAGCATCATGGTGGCCACGCTCACGATGGGTTTCGTCATCGAATAGATGCGGAAGATCGTGTCGTCGGCTATCGGGACATTGTTTTCCTTGTCCTGCCAGCCGAACGAGGCGAAGTGGAAGGGCTTGTCCCGGCGTGCCAGCAGAACCTGGATGCCGTTCAAGTGGCCTTTGTCGATCGCCCCCTGCATGGAGGTGTCGAGTCTGGACAGTTGCAGTTCCGAAACGTTGGCCTGTTCAGGCGTACACAACTGCATGAGGAAACCGTGGAGTGCAATGGAAGGAGGCGATTGGCTTCGATCTTAGCAGGATCAACCCTGTCTTTTTCTGGTTGAACCGTTGTGTGTGGTGACCGTACATGGCTGAGAGGACAAGCCCTGCTGTATCCGAGGTTGTTCAGCCCATCGGCAGAGGATTGGCAAGGCAGGCGGCTAGCCGTACACCAACCCTGCGGGTTCTTCGTCATCGACCGTGGCCGGGTGCTGTGGCTCGGTAGGTTAGACTGCCAAAACCTATCATGCGAGTCAGGCCAGACCTTGCACCGTTGGGTTGCCGCCCCTGGTTGATCCCGAACCTCACTGTGTGGCCGGTTTGCTGAAGCCGGGATTGGCTTCCATCCCCCCTGCGGGCTCAAGTTAGGAGGGTTTTGTTCGTGCGTCCCAATATCCTCGTGTTCATGACGGACCAGGAACAAGCCGACGTGGTTTCGCCGGCCCATCCCTGCATTACGCCCCGAGCGGAACGGTTTGCGTCCGAAGGCATCACCTTTGCGTCGACGTACGCGCCCACCGCCCACTGCTGTCCGTCGCGGGCCACCTTCTTCACAGGTCTTTATCCGAGTCGACACGGGATCCACAACAACGTCAACACCAGTACCGCCATCAACCTCGGCTTGAATGAAGGGGTTGAAACGTTCTCGGAGCGATTGCAGGAGAGTGGATACCGCATGCCGTTCAGTGGCAAGTGGCATGTGTCCGCCTGCGAGTCCGCGGCGGATCGCGGCTGGGACGAACTGGCGCCTTCCACACCGGTCAAGGCCTCCGGCCGGCCCGTGCCCAAGGATGTGGACCGATGGGCAGGTTTGGCTTACGAAGAGAAGCTCCCGCCACGGACACCGGGTCACGTTCAACGCCCGGGCTGGGGGGATTTCGAGGTGTACCGAACCCTGGAGGACTTGGGAGACAAGGCCTACGAGGGCCTGTCGGACTATCGGGTTGTCAGTCGGGCTGTGGATTGGCTGCGCAACGAGGCTGCCAAGGAGGAGACCCCCTGGATGATGTGGGTCGGTCCGATCGGACCGCACGATCCCTTCAACGTCCCCAGGCGCTACCGGGACATGTACGACGCGGCCGACATCGAGTTGCCGGAAAGCTACGGGGACAGTCTGCGCGACAAGCCGGCCATATACCAGCGGCAACGCAGGCAGCTGTGGGATCAACTGACCCCCGACGAGGTTCGGGACTCGATTGCCCATTACTGGGCCTACTGCACTCTGGAAGACGCCCTGTTCGGCGAGGTGCTCGACGCCCTGGAGGCAACGGGACAGGCCGACGACACTCTGGTTCTGTTCATGTCGGACCATGGTGACTACTGCGGCGCCCACGGCCTGTATCTCAAGGGGATTCCCGCCTTCCGGGAGGCGTACCACGTGCCTTGCATCGCGCGCTGGCCCAACGGCATACGCAACCCTGGCAGAAGCGTGGATCAGCTTGTGTCCATGGCCGACTTTGCCCCCACGTTTCTGGACTTGGCCGGAGTGTCCAGTGACCAGCGACACACGGGAGCAAGTTTGGTGTCGTTTCTTGAGGACAGGGAGCCCGACAACTGGCGCTCCCATCTGTGCACCCAACTGAATGGAGTCGAGTTGTACTACACCCAACGGGCTGTCTTCAGCGACCGGTTCAAGTATGTGTTCAACGGGTTTGACTTCGACGAGTTCTACGACCTGGAAAAGGACCCGCACGAGATGGTGAACCGGATTGACGACGCTTCGTACGAGGAGGTGCGCAAGGGTTTAATCAAACATCTTTGGGAGTTCGCCCGGCAGGAGGACGATCACACCTTCAACCCGTACGGCACGGTGGCGTTGCTGCCGTACGGCCCAACCGTGGCCAATACGGAAGGCTGAGCGGCAGGGACTGCGGTATTGCCGGCCCGATGTCCTGCCGGTTCGGATTGGGGGGCACCGAAGTCGCCATGCTGCCATCGGAGGTTCCGGCAGCACGGTCTACGACATCAGGATGAGATCCGGGAGGGACTTGAGCATGAACGGGGATGAACGATATCTGTTTGACCTGCAGGGGTTTCTGGTGGTGGATGACGCCCTGGATGCCAACCAGCTGACCGCATTGAACAAGATTCTGGATCGGCGCATCGAGGACGAGGTGGCTGCGGACGACCACACGCATCGGTTCCTTGATCTGTTGGAATGGGGCAAGCCGTATCAGGAGCTGGTCGACAACCCGCGCATTGTTGACTACTTGGCGGAACTGATCGGCGATCCCCTGCGGTTGGATCACGTCTACCTCGACATCATCAGGGCAGGCAAGGGACCAATCGGGACCTCGCTGCACGGCGGCGCGACACCCCTGCATCCCACGCACTACTACCGGCACCGAAACAACACGATGCGCAACGGCCTGTTTGTCGTGGCCTACAACCTGTACGACGTAAACCCGGGAGACGGAGGTTTTGCGGCCGTGCCCGGCAGTCACAAGAGCAACTACGCCTTTCCGGACCGTTGGAAGGAACTGGACGGGAGCCAGGATCTGCCGTTTGTGGCCAAAGTCACGGGCAGGGCGGGAACCGCTATCCTGTTTACCGAGGCCATGACCCACGGTACGCTGCCCTGGCATGGCCAGGAACGGCGCACCATCTTCTATAAGTATTCCCCTCCCGCCGTGTCCTGGTCCAACCGGTACTTCAACGCCGCCGACTATCCGGCGATGACTGCGCGGCAAAAGGCCATGCTGGCACCGCCAAGTGCCCTCGCATCCCCGTTTCTGAACGGCGGCTGACGCCAGAAAGTGGACCCTCTTCAATTTCGTGCTCCAGTGCGGCCGGAGCGTGTCTGAATCGATCGGTTCAAGCCGCTCGCTAAGGCGGCGGCCGTCGTTCAGGAAGGGCTCTGCGCATCCGGCAACCAACGGATGGCGGTTGCCGGTGTTTGCCCGCCTAGACCGTTGCCGCCTGAGCACGTCACCGGCTTCTGTAGACTGTAGTTGCCCTCGACTGCAAATCCCGATTCCGCCGTGGTCGACCTGGCCTCCGCGGAGGCCGGCCGGCACGTCGGATGCGCAATCCAACTACGAACTGTGGTTTCCCGGCGATTCCAATTCCAGAGTAAGCAAAGCATGTCCCAAGTTCCCTCAACACCGCTTGGTCATCCCGTAAACCTGTCGGCCGTCTTCAATGCAACACGGACCGGTCTGCCGGCTGCACTTCACCCCGGAACGGCTTTGGATCCGGGACACGGCGAAGTTGCCTTTTGGGGGTTGCCGTTCCTGTTGGGCGGGACGTCGTCATCGGACCCGAATGTGATTCACCTGACGGACAACACGGTCACTGTCGCACTGGATGGTTCCCTCGCCAACTGGCTGGTCTTCCTGCACTGTGTTGAGGACATCAAAACCAACTACCTGGCGGGATTCGCGGATGATTCAATGGATGGCAATTCGGTGGGCGACCCGGTAGCGGAATACGCGCTGGTTTATGCCGACGGATCCCGTCACGCACAACCCATTCGCAGGAGGTTTGCGATCCAGCAGTTGCGAATCGGCTGGGGAGCCAGTGCCTTCGAAGCCGTTCCCCACCGGCCACACACCGTGGACCCGACGATGATGGAAGCCTATGCCATGGGTGTCACCCCCCGCACCAGCTACGGGTACGGAGAAGTTCGTCACAATTCGGGCAGGCAGTCGGGCAGGGAGGGAGAAAACCTGTGGGTGTACGCCATGCCCAATCCGCATCCGGACTTGCCATTGGACACGCTGGAACTGATGGGCCGCGGCGAGGAGGCTGCCGTCTTCGGCCTGTCGCTGGTGCAAACGGCACAAAACCCATTGCGCTGGGAGCCGCGTCGCAAACTGCGGGTACCCCTGCCACCAGGCTTGAAAATCTCGGAGACCAAGGACGTCCTGGGCTTGGACATGGACATGGGCATGGTCATCTCGGCTCGTCCTGTGCTCATCTACGACCCCGAATCCTGGAAGCCGGATCCATTCGACCGGCAACCAGCTGTCAGCACCGACGAGATCGTGGTCGAATACGCTGCCCATCCCGATGCCCGACTGTATGCCGCTACCCAAGAAGAGTGCAGTCTGGTGGCGGATCTGGCAAAGGATGCCGCGGCGGCATCCGGCCTGCAGGTGATCGATCCGGCCAGCCGGCCGGTGAAACTGCGTTTCCGTCTCAGGGAGAACGGGCAGCCTATCGCAGTCCGCCTGCATTTGCACGGTGCCCACGGCGAATACCTGCCGCCGCGCGGCGGGCACCGGCGGGTCAACGGCCACTGGTTCGAGGACAACTACGGGGAGTTCGTGAACGGCGCCAACCAGTACGCCTACGTGCACGGGGACGTCGAGGCTGAACTGCCTTTGGGGCCCGTGTATCTCGAAGCCGTGTACGGGCTGGAAGCGCTGCCCCACCGGGAAGTCCTGGACATCGGGCCGGAGACCGAGGAGGTCGTTGTTGAGTTGGACCGCGTGCTCCGGTGGCGGGAACAGGGATGGGTGTCGGCCGACACCCATGTGCATTTTCTCAGCCCGACCACAGCCCTGTTGGAAGGTGCTGCCGAGGGCCTCAACGTGGTCAACCTGCTGGCCAGCCAATGGGGGGAGATGTTCTCCAATGTCACCGACTTCGACGGTGCCACCACCTTGGGCGCCCGCGACTTCGGTGGCGACGGCGAGTACCTGGTTCGGGTCGGCACCGAAAACCGCATGCACGTGCTCGGCCATGTCTCGCTGCTGGGTTACTCGGGCGAGATGATTCACCCCCTGTGCACGGGTGGTCCCAACGAGTCTGCCATCGGCGATGCGCAGGAAGTCACCATGGCCCAGTGGTCCCGGCGCTGCATCGAGCAGGGCGGTCTGGTCATTTCGCCCCACGGGCCCAATCCCCAGGGCGAACGGGCGGCCGACGTGGTCCTGGGTTTGGTGCACGGCATCGAAATGATGGTGATGAATCCGTACAGCCAGCAGATCAGCAAGTACGGCATCGCCGACTGGTACCGCTTCCTGAACCTCGGGTACCACATCCCGGTGGTTGGGGGTTCGGACAAGATGATGGCCAGCGCACTGCTGGGCGGGGTACGGACCTACGCCAACCTGGGAGCCCGGGAATTCGCCTACGAGAACTGGATGGATGCCGTCCGCGACGGTGACACGTTCGTGACAATCGGACCGCTGGTGGACGTTGCGGTGGAAGGACAGAGGCCCGGGACCAGGGTTCGTCTGCCGGCATCCGGCGGCACAGTTGCCGTGGAGTGGAAGGTCGAATCGGTCCGGGTGCCGATTCACCGGGTGGAGGTGATTGTCGGCGGAAGAACCGTCCAGCTCGAGGACGGCAACGGTGGTCGCACCCTGAAGGGTGCCTGCTCGGTACAGGTCACGGAATCAACCTGGATCGCCGTGCGGGTACGCGGAACCTATACCGAGGATCCCGAACGCATCGCGGCCCACTCCTCGGCCATCATGGTTACGTTGGAAGGTTCAGCCCACTTCAAGGACGAGGCTGCAGTCTCCCTGTTGGCACAAATTGAAGGCACACAGGCCTATCTGGAAACCATCGCCACACGGCCGGACGAACAGCGCTTCCAGGCCATGCGCCTGGTCCTGGAACAGGCCTACAATCGGCTGCACCAGCGGATGCATGCCAGGGGCATTTTCCATCGACATCCTCATGGGAAGTGAAGTCGAGCGCAGGGCCGTCGCGGACAGAAATGGCGAATCACAGGTGTGGCGACAGCGAAGTTCGTTCAAACTGACGGTCGGATCTGGCGGTGCCAGGGCGATACCAGCCCCCCCCTTTTCGTGTCAATCCGTTCGGTGAGAACAGGTTTCGGCGTCCGTTAGGCAACTGCCAAGACGATTCCGCGTTGGCAAAACGACCCGATGGTCAAGGAACTGGACATGAGTATGTACGGACGCCTCGGGGCGGTTCCGTTCGTCCTGGCGATGGTGTGCGTGGTTGTGGCCGCAGCTGCCTGTACGCCTCTGCCGGTTCCTGCGCCGCCGAAGTTCACGATACCGCCCGACCGGTTGACCGGACACCAACTGCTGGTCGTGCGGGAGGCCGACGGCAACCTGGCGATTGTGGATCCGGCCACGGGCGAGAGGATTCAACTGACGGACGATGCCTCCGCCACGGTGGTCCATGGGCAACCGGCGTGGTCCCCGGCAGCCGCCGAACTAGCCTGGGTGCGGTCGGAGCTTGACGGTACGCGGGCTTCCGGACAGGTCCTGGTGGCGGATACCGCAGGCACCGTCCGTATGCGCGTGGCCACGGTGTTTCCGCCCTTCTACATGTACTGGAATCCGCAGGGCACCAGGTTGTCGTTGCTCGGCAACTGGGTGGTGGACGGCCAGCCCACGATGGCCATGAGTGTAATTGACATGGAGGGTTCCGGCGACGGCACGGCGCGCATCGTCGATGTGGGTGCTCCGTTCTACTACGATTGGGCGCCGGATGGGGAACGGATGCTGGTGCACAGGAACGCCAGCATTGTGTGGGCTGGTTCGCCCGAGCAGCCGCAGCCCATTACGGACTCCAGTTCGGCGTTCGCGGCGCCGGCTTGGTTGCCGGACAGCGAGTCGATCGTCTACGGAGACCTGCGGGGCGGTGTGGCCACACTGGTTCGGGCCGATCTGGAAACAGGGGAGGAAGAGGTGGTGACCTGGTATCAGGGTTCGCACCTGGCGGTCTACCCCGATCCAACAGGCGGCCGCCTAGCCGTGATTGAAACTTCGGACATGGTCCCGGTCAATGCCTTTGGGCCGCTGTACCTCTATTCGTTGGAACCGGCCACGCTTGAACAGATCACCACAATGCCGGTCATGGCTGCGTTCTGGTCGCCGGATGGGGAGCGTCTGTTGTACTGGGAAGGGGATCTGTCCGGCCGGCCGGGTGATTTCAACCTGCGCATTTGGTCCGAGGATGGGATCAGGGAGGTTGGCTCGGCTCACAGCCCGCCGGATTTCCTGCAGCGGTACCTGTACTTTTCGGACCAGTACGCCCGCAGCCATACACTGTGGTCCGCCGATTCCCGCTGGATTGCCTTTGCCGCGGAAGGCCCGTCCGGGCAAAATGAGATCCGAATCCAGGAAGTCGGTTCCCTGGCGCCTCCCGCACAGGTTCTGGCGGGAGATCTGGTTTTCTGGTCAAGGCACACACATCCGGAATAGTTGGCGAATATGCAGACATCAGCTGTTTCCTCGACGTTTCCGTGGCCGGCAGCCCGACAGGCCGCGGTATCGCTGTCGTTTGACGACGGCATGCCGTCCCAGCTGGCACGGGCCGTGCCCATGCTGGATCGCGCCGGTTTCCAAGGTACCTTCTACCTCAATCCGCGCGATGGCTGGGAACGGGATCTGGAGCCGTGGCGCGCGGTTGCGGCATGCGGACACGAACTGGGCAACCACACCGTCACCCATCCCTGCTCCAACCAGTTTGGCTGGAGCGACGACGGTACGCGCCGGCCGCTGGAGATGTTGACTTTGTGGGACATCGAGCAGGACATTGCCCTGGCTGCCGAACGCCTGCATGCATTCTGTCCCGACCAGGGCCGGGTTTCGTTTGCCTATCCCTGCTATCAGACCTGGATTGGCGAAGGTGCCGCCCACCAGAGCTATGTTCCCGTGGTGGCGCGATACTGCACGGCGGGGCGGACCCGGGGCGAGCGGACCGCCGATCCTGCAACCTGCGATCTGTTCCATCTCAATTCGCTGCCGGTGGAGTTCCGGCAGGGTGGCGAACTGGTGGCGATCGCCGAGGAAACCCTGGAGGATAACCGCTGGGCCATTTTTACGTTTCACGGGGTCGAGGAAGGCCACCTGTCCGTGACGGAACAGGCCCTGCAGACACTGGTGGACTGGCTGGCCCGGAATACGGACAGGGTTTGGGTGGACACGGTACAGCGCGTGGCCGACCATGTGCGCAGTCAGCGCAACAACCCCGGGATATAGCTCGCGTCGGGCTCTTGGCCCGTTCCGGCCTCAAACTACCGGCATGTCCTCCGCGCTTCAGACCCGTTACCACCGACTGGTCGGCCACGTCAGCTGGCTTTGGCTGCAGGTGTGGCTGCTGACCCTCCTGACGGTCGTACAGCTGGTCGTGTTCCAAGTTGTAGTGCCGCCCTGGCAGCACTTCGACGAGCCGGCCCACTTCCGCCATGCCTGGTCCTTGGTCAACCTGGTGCCGGCGCAGCAGGCGGCGGGATTCACGCCCCTGGATCCCGTCATGGTCCGCGAGACTTTGGGTTCCATGGTGGAGAACGCCTTCTACCGCGAGTTGACGGCGCCCAACTATCTGCGCACCCACGGCCTCGACACCCTGGGTCACAGCCAGAGTGTTGAGTTCCGGATGTACTACGACTGGGTGGGTTGGCCCCTGCGGATTTTCCGGCAGGCCGACATTACGACCCAGCTGCTGGCGGGCCGCGCTGTGACCAGCATCTTTCTGCTGATCGTAGTCTGGTCCAGCATCGGACTGATGCGGTCGCTGACCCGGCCCGGCAATCGGCTGCGCTGGCTGGTGCCGCTCTGTGTCGTCTTGGTGGCGCCAGTGGCCGACCTGTCCACGGCGGTTAACAACGATATCGTGGCCGTTGCCGGTTTCTCCCTGTTCCTGTGGGGCGCGGTGCACGGTCTGTCGCGCCGGATGACCCTGCTGCATACCCTGTGGATCATTGCAGCCCTGGCCTTCACCGTTGCGGCCAAGCAGGCCCTGTTGTTTGTCCTGCCCCTCGCGCCACTGGCGGTGGTGATGGGACTTTGGAACAACCTGGGCATGCGCTGGCGTTGGCTGTGGCTGGTGTCCGTGTTGGCGGTGGTGGTCCTGGCTGTGCTGACCCTGAGGCTTGACCAGGCTGCCTTCTGGGTAACGCGCTGGCTGAACAACACACCGAGTCGGGTCGCCCACGAGTACGCGGTCCACGGTGATTACGCCATTCCCGCGGTCGTGAGTTCGGAACCCATCTACCAGCGGCTGCACGACGACTGGGTCGTGCAGCATCCGGAGTTCCTCTTGAACTTCGGTGCTTGGGTCTGGGCCGACGAACCGGTCGAGATCCCGTTGCTGGGCTTTGCCTACGTGGCCGAGGATGCGAACTTCATGTACACCGAAGTGCTCGGCAGCGAGGAACCGGTGCGGGTGACCCAAGAGCCCCAGTTTGTGACCCGCAAGTTCTGGGTTCCCAAGGAGGCGGTCATCCTGTATGTCTTCCTGTGGCCGTACACCTTGGTGTCGCAGGAGGCGATTAACCAGGTCTACTACGACGGCATGGTCCTGATGGAGGGCGTGGTGGACACCGATCAGGTCCCGGTGTACACGACCAGAGACGGACGGTACGTCCAGTGGGGGGAGCGTTCGGCGGAAAACCTGGTCCGCAATCCGTCGGGGGAACGGGCCTGGCCCGCGTTCCTGAAGCAGATCGACTTTGCGGTGGCTGATGTCGCGGAGTGGAATCCGTCGGCCGTGCTGCACCGCATGCTGGATCTGCGGTGGTCCGGGGACATCCTGTGGGTCCAGCAGCCCCGATTCATGCTCCTCAACCTGTTCAACCGCTTGGCCTGGGGTGGTGTCAACCTTCCGGGTGGCCTTTGGGGGCCCCTCACGCTGGGCCTGTTTGCACTGGGCATCGTGGGTAGCGGCGTCCATGTCCGTTCCCTGCTTCAGGACCCCGAATCCGAGAACCGCGACCGGGGTCTGCTGACCGCCTACGGCTTTCTTGCCATCAGCCTGGTTCTGATTTGGATTGGGGCCGACCTGTGGATTGCGCGGTTCATGTGGATGGACGACCTGCACCTGTCCGACACGCGCTATACCTTCCCGTCCTGCATTATCACGGTGGGCATCATTGCCGGGGGCATACAGGTTCTGGGCAACCGCGCGGGGCGGTGGCGGGACGCAGCCACGGTCTTGGTGGTCGTGCTGTTCTTGGCCTTCAACGTGGCCGCCGTGGTGGCCTATGTCAACACGTTTCGGGGCCTGATTTAAAGCGGGGAATCAAGGCGTCCGGGGAAACGGTTTTTCCGGCTGCAGGCCCCTCTTTGTATACTGTTCCGCTGTCCGCAGGTGCCGGACTGGACTGTTGGAACGGGCGTGAAACGAGAGGAACAGTGACCGTGGCTGACAACATCACAATCCAGGCGGAGCCCCGGGCTGCCAAAGGGCGCGGCCTGAACAAGCTCCGCGCGTCCGGCAAGACCCCCATTGTGCTGTACGGCAAGACCCACGAGGCAACGGCGCTGCAGGTGGATGCGCGGGCTCTCGACAGTGTGGTGCAAGCCAGCGGCCTGTCCCAGCTCATCGACATGCAGGTCGAGGGCCAGTCGACGCTCGTGCTGTTGCGCGAGGTGCAACGCCATCCGGTCAGACACCACATCCTGCATGTGGATGCCTACGCGTTGCAGATGGACGAAAAGCAGACCCTGCAGATTCCGATCGTGGCCGAAGGCGAACCGGACTCGGCCATCGCCTCCGATCTGATCATCATGCAGAACATGGACACGATCACGATCGAGACCTTCCCCGATCGGATTCCGCAATCGGTGCCGATTGACCT
The DNA here is from genome assembly GCA_012271135.1 of Caldilineales bacterium. Classification (GTDB taxonomy): domain Bacteria; phylum Chloroflexota; class Anaerolineae; order Caldilineales; family Caldilineaceae; genus Bin34. Next base: position 30,041 of record JAAXGZ010000017.1, read on the forward strand.
GTCCCTGCTGACCATGGACAACAACATCACCATTTCGGACCTGACGCCCATCGAGGACGTGGACTTCGTGCACGATCCCGACGAAGTGATCTTCAGCCTGACGCGCAGTGCCGCCGTGGAAGAAGTCGAGGAGGCTCCTGAAGTGGCTGCGGTCAGCGAAGACGACGTCGAGGCAGATGAGGAACCGTCCGAAGGGGACGAATAGTTCGAGGCCTATACCGAGGACTTGGCACAACCTCTGCCATAGTGGCGGAAGCCGTGAGTGATGGCACACTGCATGGCTTCCTCACAGGCAGGTTGAAGAGTGGCAACCCGGACCGCTACGCCGCCTCTACAACACAGCCATGGTGATCCGTGCCGAGCGGTATCGGATCAGGTTCGACAGTCCCATGCAGGCGGCCCTGTGTGCTCGGATTGCCGGGGCCTGTCGCTATGTGGGAACCACCTGCTGGCCGATTGCCAATGGCGCTATCGCATGTGGAAGATGTACCGGATGGCCCCAAGCCGTCCGTCTCCTTCTTCACCCTGGGCAAATGCTTCACCGAGCTGCGCCACGACCCGGCCCATGCGTGGCTGCAAGCTCTGCCCTAGACCGCTGTGCGCTACACGCTGACGTACCTGGCGGATGCGTACGCGCGGTCGTTCACCATCCCCGACCGCGTGCGCCTGGACGGCACCCGTCTGCATGTGCCCAAGGTGGGCTGGGTGCGGCTGGCCGGCAATCAGGGCCGGTATGGGGGTGTCCGGCCAAGCAGGCGCGGTTGCGGAAGGAAGGCGACGAACGGCATCCCCAGTGGTATGCGCCCGTGTTCCACGAAGTTCCGGCCGACCGCCTGCGGCCGCCGGCAGCGATGGGGACCTTGGGCCTGGACCGCAACGTGGGGCAGGTGACGGACGCGTCTACGCCGTCCCCGACACCTCCCAGCAGGAAGCCAACATCAAGCGCAAGCCGCGCAAGGCCGACAAGGCCCCGGAACGCTCCCGGCGGAACGGGCAACCGCTGTCCAACCGCGGTCGGCGCATCTGCGGGCAACTGTCCAAGCCGCACCGCCAGCAGAAACGCAAGCGGGCGCCCGCAGCCCATCAGCACAGCCGCATGATGGCGGACACAATCCACAGGTCGTGGAGGATCTGGACACCAAGGCCATGACCAGGAGTGCGAAGGGCACGGTGGAGGCACCGGGCAAGAACGTTCAGTAGAAGGCCGGCCTCAACCGCGAGATCCTGAAGTCCAACTGGGGGCTTCCGGAACGCCAGCTGTCACAAGGCGGGGGCGCTGGTGCAGGCCGATCCCGCCTACACGTCGCAGGCCTGTGCGATCTGTGGCCATGTCGGCAAGGAGAATCGTAGGACCCAGGCCGAATTCAAGTGCACGGCCTGCGGCCACACGGCCAACGCCGACCACAATCCCGCATCTTTTGGTCCGGGGCTGTCCCTGGACTCGACCGGCCCGCGGGGTAGGGGCATCTGCACGGCGAGGGGCGTTCCCGTCAGGGACCCCGACGACCCGTGAACCAGGCAGGCGCGTGCCTGCAAGGGCGGGGCCATCGGGCCCGGCCCCCGTACCGAGGGTCAATGCCTCGGTATGAGCTCCTATGGTTCCGCAGGGGACGGCGGCATCCCCTGGCTGCTCGGATCGGTGCCGCTTGGCTGAACACTCGCCAATTTGAAAGGCAAAAGGGCTTGCCGGGTGGCTGCCATTCCATTGTTTTCTCGGGGATGACCCCAGTCGTGGGCGTGGTCACCAGCCGCATTATGGACTGGTGAGGGTCCGGCGATGACTGCACCGATCGTTAACCGGCTCAACCACGCAACATGAACTCTTCGACTGCTGCGACCGTGGGCATCAGGCTGCCCGCGCCCATGGCGTTGATCAGCCTACCCACCTCGAGGAGGGTCAGGCCTCGCAACAGGTCGGTGATCAAGCCTGTGGCAAAGGTCCTCCCGGCCTCAATCGTGTTCATCGTCTTGGAAGCCGACGCAGGCAAACTCCCCTTCGGCGGTCACGATGGGGCATTCGTGGGAGATGTCCTCACCGTGGTCCTGGTTCTTTCCACGAGCTGACTTCCCGGCAGAGCGTGAACAACGCTATTCTGCCGTCGTTCAGCCGCGCGCGGGTGCTACAGACGGCATGGGCATCCACGTCCAGCGCAACCCCGTCAACACAGTAAACCCAATCCTTTTCTTTTTGACGCGGCCCTGAACCGCGGAATAGCGGTGCACATGGCTGCGGGATCGGCACAGGTGGTTGTGCCACCGACCATACCGACACGTCTCTATTCCGGTGTTTCCGGCGGGAGTAGGGAACCGTACAGGAATTGCTGCGGGTTGACGGGAACACCGTGGATGCGCACCTCCCAGTGCAGGTGCGATCCGGTGCTGATTCCCGAATTTCCAACCAGCCCCACCAGGTCGCCGGTTTCGACGAAGTCCCCTTCCTCCACCGAGATCTCGCTCAGGTGCCAGTAGCCGGACAAGACACCTTGGCCATGGTCAAGGACAACCGCAAGACCCTTGGTGACGAGGTTCTCGGCCAAGGCGACGGTTCCCGGCAAGGGGGCGGTGACTTGCTCGCCGATAGGGGCTGCAAAGTCCAGGCCTGTGTGAAAGGTCGCGTGTATGGGCACGGGGGAGCGGTATTCGCGGCGGGAGCCAAAGACGGATGTGGTCGGGTGTCCCTCCGGGATGGGACGTTGCCAAGGTTCATTGGACCACTGGCGGGGCAGGTTGCTTCGGTTCCAGGTGGCTGTCAAGAGATTGGTCTCTTCCTGCAGGGCCTCCACCGACAGCTGGGCCGCAACCATTCCGTCCACGACAATAATCTCTTGTCGCCAGGGGCCTGGCTGAAACACTTCAAGCCGGAGCTCCTCGGCCACCCGGACATCGGCCTGCGACAGGTAGGAGACCGTTACCGTTGCCGGACCCGACTCGGTCAGGGGATCGATGGGGATCGGGCTGTAGTGGAATTGTTGGTGAGCTTTGGTCTGCGGATGCGGCACCTGGGTCAGGTGGAGCATTGTGCCGCCCAAATGGGCGGAGGGTTGTATGTCGGGATTGGACGAGAGCAAAAGGTATCCGGTTTGACCCGCGCCAATGTAAGGGCTGAGGTACTCCACCGTGACTTGCCCCAAGGCATGGGTTTTGCGCGGATCGGCCAGGTTGGGCAGAAACATCGGCTGTCCGGGGAACAGGCGCTGGTCCTGCACGATGCTGTTGGCTGCGGACAGCCAGTCGACCGGAATGCCGTGGGCCTCAGCCAACATCGCCGGGGTCTGCCCGGGAAAGGCAGGTTTGATGGTCATCGGCACAAAGGTGTCGACAATCGCTGCGGCTCCCGGCAGCGGCACGATCAACAGGTGTTGACCCGACAGAACGGTTGTCGGTGACAGGCCGTTGATGTGGGCCACGAGCGTTGCCGGAACATTGTGATGGTTGGCGATTTCGCCCACAGGGCGGTCCTCGCCCGGCACGAGCAGCCAGTGTTCGCTGTTGTGGGCATGGGTTTGGGGGGCAAGCCCGGGCAAGAGCCAGGCCAGCAGGAGAACGGTCAGCAGGGCGGCCGCGACCGATTTGGCAGGAAGGGACGTTCGAACAAACATGGCACCAGGCATGGTCCGGTGATGGCGGCAATCGGACGGACGGACGGTGTCTCCCGCCGCGGTTGTCGACATCGACTGCAATGCTATTGGGGCAGGTAGCCTATCCAGGGAAGATTGCGGTATTTCTGTCGATAGTCCAGACCGTAGCCGATGACAAAGAGGTCCGGAATCTCAAAGCCAAACCAATCCACTGGCCAGTTTGCCTGGTTTGGCAGGCGCTTGTAGAGCATGGAGATGTAACGAACCGAGGTCGGGTTCATGGTGTCCAGGCGAGCCGCAATCTGGCGCAGGGTTTGGCCGGTGTCCACGATGTCTTCGACAACCAGCAGTTCCTTGCCCTCCAGGTCCAGGTCGGGACGCATGTAGATTTCCACCGTGTTGCCTGGCAGTAGATTGTTGCCGTAGCTGCTGGCGGACAGGAACTCGACCTCCGGATAGATTGTCATGTATCTCAGCAGGTCCACGGCAAACACGAGGCTGCCGCGCAAGACCACCACCAGCACCAGCTCCTTGTCGCCGAAATACTCGGAGAGCTCCTCCGCCATGGACTTGACCCGATCCTGGATTTGCTTGGCGGAAAACAGGGGTTCAATCCTGTCCAGGAACTCCAGATCGGTGCTGGGGGGCATCGGTGCTTGGGCTTCAACGTCATTGCCGGGACGGAGACAACAGGCCCCGGCCGGATCAATCCGGCCGCAGGGACTCCTCCCCATTCTAGGACTTGGCCTGGCCGATTCAGGATTTTACCCCGCCTCCGCCTCCGTCCGCCGGATCACCTCGAGCAGTTCCGCCAGCATCATGGCAGTGGCGCCCCAGATACGGTGCTCGCCAACATGGAAAAAAGGCACGTCGACGTCAAGGTTCCCGATGTTCCAAATCTCCCGTTTGCGGCGTGCGGGATCAAATAGCAGGGCCAACGGACATTCCAATATGGCCTTGACCTCGGTCGGATCCGGGCGAAACGTCGGCACGGTCGACATCAGACCCACACTGGGGGTGACCAAGTAGTGGCTGTTGGGGATGTAGACCGGGGTCAGTTGGCCCAGAACCCGGATGCACGAGCCGGGAACTCCGATTTCCTCTCCGGTCTCCCTCACGGCGGTGGCCGCAAGGTCCGGATCACCGACTTCCCGCTGGCCGCCGGGCAGGGCGATTTGCCCGCTGTGCGGCCCGTCGTACCTGGGTCGTTCGATGAACGGCAGGTACATATGGCCATCCTTGGCATAGAACAGGAACAGCACGCCGGCCTGGCGCAGGGGCCTCCGCTGGCGGTCCGGGTTGTTGCGCCGGGGATTGGGAGCCATGGTCTGCTGCACGGGTTGACCCGGCAACGGCTGTTGCAGGCCCGACTTGAGTCGGGTCGACAAGGTGCGGAGATCGGGAAGCAACAACTCGTCGTCCTATGGGGTCCTATGGGCATGGGTGCCAGCGCAACCGGAGCACCGGCCGACCCGGTTCACGCACGGCGTAGGCTGCGGCGTGGCGCAGTCCGCAGACCCAGACCGGATCGCCACCTTCCGTGTACACGACAGGCCAGTTGGACCGCAGTGAAACATGAATTCGGTCGTCCCGCAGGATGTGGCGGATTTGCTTTCGGCCCACAGGCATGCCGATGGGTTGCAACCTTAGCTGCGGAATGGCCGGCTCCAAGCGGATGCTGTTGCCGTGGGCCTCCAGGCTTGGCAGATCCAAGTAGATATTCCATGGGTAGGGATCGTCGCGCATTTGGGATATTGACGGAGGACGTTCGCAACGCCTAGCCGCAAGTGTCCAACCCGGCAGCCGAAGGTCCGCCCCGGCCAGCGGTATGGGAGCATGGCGCCAACCTGGCGGCAGGCGTGGGACGTTGACCGGGAAGGGCATGGTGCCGCGTCTGTGAAGCGAGAGCAGATCCTTGTCGGTTGGCAGGTCGAACACCCGCGCCGGGGGACGATGCCACACGGACCAGCACAGGTCTCCGAACCACGGCCTCGGCCCGCGGGAGCCGTCGGCGGTCTTCAGTTGTCGACACAACTCGTCCAAGCGGGAAGCGGAGAGGTACCGGTTGCGGTGCAGGCGGGCGGCAGCCTGTGCCAGCATGCCGCGCTGCTGCCATTGCGGGGCATTCCGCAGAGGTAAGAGGCGCATGATCACCGATTGGTTGGCACGCGGCACATCCGGCTGTGGCAGGGACAGTTCGGACCGAGCCAGGTTGTCCGCGTGGATCCGTTCCAGGGCTTGGACGTCCGGACGCCACAACCCCATTTGGTTCGCCAGGAACCCCACCGTGTCGGTGCGCAAGGCAGCCAACTGGGGCACCAGACGGTGCCGCACGCGATTGCGCAAATGGCTCTCGTCCAGGTTTGAACGATCCTCCACCCATCTCTCGTTCCAGGCCTCCAGACTGGACCGGATGTCATCGGGTGTCCATGCCAACAGCGGCCGCCAGAGCAGGACTTCGACATCGGCTTGCCGGGTCGGCTGGAATTGGGCTGCCAGGGAACTCCACTCTTCCATGCCGCACAGGCCGGACAGGTGGGTGCCCCGGATCAGATTCATCAACAGCGTTTCCACTTGGTCGCCGGCATGGTGTCCGGTGGCGATCACTGCGGCCCGGCCGGGTTCGGCCAACCGAAGGGCGGTCTTGGCCAGCAGCCGGTAGCGGCCCTCCCGCCACCGGGCCTGCCGGTTGCGCACCGGCGTCCGGTCGGCGCCCGTCAGTTCCAACCCGTGGAATGGCAGATTCAGGCGTGTGGCCAGTGACTTGACCGACGCGGCATCGGCGGCGGAATCCTGCCGGTATCCGTGATCCACGTGACATACGTGGACGGCGCAGGCTGTATCCTGAAGGGCCCGGTGCAGCATGCGGAGCAGGAATGTGCTGTCCGCTCCGCCGCTCACCGCGGCCAATACCACGGCGGGGCTGCGATCCCCCTGGTCCGTCACGCTGCGGGCCATCGCATCCGCCAAGCAGTCGAGGCGGTCGTGCAGGGAAGCAGTTGGTGTCATGGCTTGGCCGGCCCGTCGGTGCCGGGCTGTGTCCGGAACAGCAGAGCATATGGTGCTCCGATCCACCGCGGTGCACGGCGTCGTGTGCAGAAGGCTGGCGATTTTGTAGAATCAAGAGTGCCAAGTCCTGGTCCGCCTGCCTGGGAGGCTCGGTGTCCGATCCGGTTGTGTTCGTTGGAAGCGGCATCAACGCAGTTGGTGTCGGGCGGCACGAGGGCCAGGGGCGGCGCACGCCGCGCCTTGGTTCCCACCCCGACCGCCACTACGTCACAGCCATTCCACCGCAGCATAGGGAGACCGTTGGGTGTTCAACCCAATCGACTGGTTCCTGGGCCTATTCTCGTTTGACATAGGCATCGATCTCGGAACAGCGAACACGCTGGTCCATGTCATTCGCGAAGGGATCGTAATCGAGGAGCCATCCGTGGTGGCAATTGACCGATCCGGTCATCGCCGCAACCGGGTGCGTGCCATCGGGCGCGAGGCGCGCGAGATGGTGGGGCGCACACCTGCCCACATCATGGCGGTGCGGCCGTTGCAGGACGGGGTCATCTCGGACTTCGATGTCACGGAGAAGATGATCCACCACTTCATCGGCAAGGTGCACGGTAATCGCATCCTCGGCGGTGCCAGACCCAGGGTGGTCATCGGAATTCCCTCCGGCGTCACGGAGGTGGAGACGCGGGCCGTCAGGGAGGCCGTGTTGCGCGCGGGGGCCAGGGAAGTGCAACTGGTGGAGGAGCCGTTGGCGGCGGCCATCGGCGCCGGCCTGCCGGTGGCCGAGTCGATCGGATCCATGATTGTGGACATCGGGGGTGGCACCACCGAGGTCGCGGTAATCTCCTTGGGCGGCATCGTCGTCTCCCGGTCCATCCGAGTGGCCGGCGATGAAATGAACGAGGACATCATCAACTTCGCCCGGCAGAAGTACAACCTGTTGATTGGTGAACGGATGGCGGAGCGTTGCAAGGTGGAGATCGGATCCGCGTATCCCATGGAACAGGAGCGGACGGTGTTCCTGCGCGGCCGCAATCTGATCACGGGCCTGCCGGAAGCGACGGAGGTCAGCTCCATCGAGGTCAGAGAGGCGCTGTCCGGGTCGCTGGAGGTCATTGTGGAGGCAGTGCGCGGAACCCTGGACGAAACTCCGCCCGAACTGATGGCCGACCTGATGGAGTACGGAATCGTGCTGGCCGGCGGGGGTGCGCTGCTGCAGGGACTGGCCCAGCGCATCCAGGACGAGTCGCACATCAATGTCTACGTGGCTGAGAATCCGCTTACCTCGGTGGCCGTGGGGACCGGCATGGTCCTGGAACGGCCGGACTACTACCGGGATACCCTGACCGGGGGCCAGCGGCGAGGTTTGCGCTGACCGTCCGGGTTTTTGTTTGGCCCATGCATGTGTGGCAGGCCGCCTGACGATGCGAGACACGACGCGCCCGGGGATTTTCGGCGACCTGGGAGTGCGACTGCTGATCCTGGTGCTGGCTTCGCTTCTGCTGTTCGCCATGCAGCGGTCAGGTCAGTTTCAGGGCATCCGCGCGGTGTTGACGCGGGTTGCGTCACCAGTGCAGTGGCGGATGATGGTGGAGACCAGCCGCTTCGCAGACTCGCTGGGCGCAGCGCGGCGGAACCGGACCGCACTCGCCGAAGCGGGGGCCCTGTCGGCCGCCAATGAGATCCTGTCCGCCGAGAACGCCGTTCTCCGGGAGGCGCTGGTGGAGAATGAGCGTCTGCGCGAACAACTGGCGTACGGCACGGCGAATCCCCGGTTCACCTTCCAGGGAGCGCATGTCATAGGGCGGGTGCTCGGGTTCGCTCCGCAGGATTCGCAGGAGAGCCTGATCATCGATGCCGGCCACAACCGGGGACTGGCCGTTGGTATGCCGGTCATTACGCCGGTGGGACTGGTGGGGCGCGTGAGCACCGTAACCGATCGCACGGCCCGGGTCCTGTTGTTGTTGGACCAGAGGAGTTCGGTCAGCGCCCTGCTGCAAAACAGTCGGGTAAGCGGACAGATCGAGGGGGTGGCCGGCGGAGGCCTGGAAATGGTCTTCATTACGGCCGCCGATCCCATTGCCCCGGGCGAATTGGCCGTAACCTCCCGCTTGGGCGGGACGCTGCCCCAAGGCATTCCAATCGGAGTTGTCCGGGAGCTTGTGCCGGCCAGCGGAACCTCTGCGGTGCGTGCGGCCATCGAACCGGCTGTCGACTTCCAACGGTTGGAGTCCGTGATGGTCCTGACCGGTTTCGAGTGGGAGGGAAGCGTCGCGAACGGAGGCTCCGGGGACAACGGTTCGGATCTGCCCTGACCGGCCGGTAGACGCTGCATGCAACAGCAACGCACGAATACTTTCCTGGTTCTGTTGGCTGTCCCGGTACTGGCCTTGCTGGTCATGCTGCAGGCTACGGTAGGCGCCCGCGTGGCCCTGTTTGGCATCAAGCCGAACCTGGTGCTTCTGGCCGTCCTGCTCTGGACCCTGCTGCGGGGTCGTCGGGAAGCCCTGCTTATCGCGTTCGCGGGGGGCTTCTGGCTGGATTTCCTGGCGCTCACCACCCTGGGAATTTCCAGTCTGGCCTTGGTCTTGTCCTCCTTCATCACCGGCATCGGCAGGCGCGCCGTGCAACCCACACAGGTACTGGTTCCCGTGGGGGTGGGCATCCTGGGTACCCTGATCTATGCCGCCGTGTACTGGGTGGGACAAGCCGTGACCGCCGGATCGCTGCGGACGCTGACCAGCCTGCCGGACTACTGGGGCATCCAGCCGCTGTACCAGGTTGCGGCCATGCTTTTTCTGACGCCTTGGCTGTACGGGCGCCTGTCCCGCACACCGGATCTGGGATCCGAAGGCGGTGTTTAGTTCTCCGGCGGCCGGACACCCCGACGGATCCGGCCGGTATGTTCGGATCGGGGTCCGGTTGGTCCTGGTCGTCCTGTTGGGACTGCTGATTGTGCGCCTGTACCAGCTTCAGGTGCGTCGGCACGAATCCTTTGCGGCCCAGGCGGACGCCAATCGGCTGCGGACGATCGAGATTCCGGCCCCGCGCGGCCTCGTCTTCGACCGGAACGGCGAACTGCTGGCACGCAACCGTCCCAGCTACCAACTGGCCATCGTGCCTGAGGAACTGCCGGACGACGACTTGGACACGGAGGCCGATGAAGAGTACGAGGCGATTCTGCAAATCCTCGAATCGCTGGGACCCAACCTGGACCGTAACGCCGTGCTCGACATGCAGCGCAACCTGCATCGGAGTCTGGGGTGGCTGGACTACAGGCGGATCCTGGTCGACAACAAAGTGCCCTTTTCCGTATTTGAGATTCCCTATCGCGAGTTCGTCGACTTGCTGATCCAGATTGGCGTTGTCGACGCGACTGCGGTCGAGAGTGCTCCGATCGAGGAGGAGGCGGCCGCCGCGAGCATGGTCAGCCTGCCCGATCTGAACCAGCCGCTTCCGATCGAGGGTCTGGCCATCCTGATTCAGAGTTTGGCCCAGACCCGCCAACAGGGCAATTCCTCCGAGCCGTTTCCGATCCTGACTGGCCTCAGCCGGGAAGCCGCCTTCACGATTTCGGAGCAGTCGTTCCGGTATCCGGGCAGCCGCATCCTGGACGTGTCCGTACGGGAGTATGTTTACGGGGAATTGGCCAGCCACATTCTCGGCTTTATGGGTCCGATTCCCTCATCGCTGGCGGAAGACTACCGCCAGCGGGGATATTCGCCAGAGGAGCGGATCGGTCTGTCGGGGGTTGAGGCCGAATATCAGGAGATCCTCCGCGGCACGCCGGGCCAGCGCACGATCGAGGCGGACATCTTCGGGCGCGTGGGGCGCACCATCGACGAGGTGGCGCCGCAGCCTGGCCAGGACATCATTCTGACGGTGGACATCCAGTTGCAGCGGGTCATGTACAAGGCACTGCAGGAAATGCTGACGGTCCGGGACGCCATCAGCGGTGTCGCCATTGCGGTTGATCCGCGCTCGGGCCAGCTCCTGGGCATGGTCAGCCTGCCGTCCTTCGACAACAACATCTTCTCGGAGGGCCTGGGCGAGACCTACACGCGCATCATCGAGGACGAGCGCAAGCCGCTGATCAACTACGCGATCGGCGGGCTTTATCCGCCGGGCTCGACCTTCAAGATTGTGACGGCTTCGGCCGGCATGGCGGAAGGCGTCATCACGCCCCGCACCGTGATTGTGGACGAGGGGCCGATATATCTGCCGAACAAGTTCTTTCCGGATGATCCGTCGCAGGCCCAGGAGTTCGTCTCCTGGAACCATCATCAGGACTTCAACCACGGTCCCTTGACGCTGCGCGAGGCGATCGCGGTGTCCAACGACATCTACTTCTACTACGTGGGCGGTGGTTATCCACAGACGTTCCTCGGTCTCACGCAGGAGGAACTGGCGCAGTGGGCCCGCGTCTTCGGCTATGGTTCGGCCACCGGCATCGACCTTCCCGGGGAGATTAGTTTTTCGGTCCCCGACGACCAGTGGAAGCGCGTCAACTGGGCGTCCAGTTGGGTGCAGGGCGACAGCTACAACATGGCCATCGGCCAGGGTTATTTGCTCGCAACCCCCCTGCAGGTGCTGCAGAGCCTGGTTCCGATTGCCAATGGCGGCATGCTGTACGAGCCGCAGGTGGCACTTCAGATCACGGATCCCTCCACGGGACGCACGCAGGAGTTCGAACCCAGGCCCATCCGCGACGTGGGCCTTGACCGCGTTATCCTGGACACGATCCGGCTGGGCATGCGCGATGCTGTCAACTCGGTGGAAGGCACGGCCACACGGGGCCGGATCGAGGGTGTGATCGTGGCCGGCAAGACGGGTACGGCGGAGTTCTGCGAATATGATCCCGTGCTGGAGGACTGCCGTCGGGACGAAGAGGGCGATCTGCCAACCCACGCCTCCTATCTGGCCTTTGCTCCGTTCAACAATCCCGAGATCGCCGTGATGGTATTTGTTTACGACGGGGGCGAGGGCTCGACGGCTGCGGTGCCCGTGGGTACCGCCATTCTGGACGCGTGGTTCACCATCAAGGGTCAGGGCAGTCTGGAGACGGGTACCGGGTAGAGCCATGCTGTTCACGAGTGCGTCCCGGACCACGGGTGTATCCCGGCGCGGACTAGCGCTGGTTCACTTCGACTGGTGGCTGTTGGCCGCGTGCCTGGCCCTGGCCATCTTTGGGGTTGCCATGATTTTCAGTGCCACCCGCGGTGTTGTTGACCCGGTGATCCAGAACCGCTGGACAGCGCAAATCGTCTTTCTTGTGATTGGCGTCGTTGCGTTTTTCGTGGGCGCGCTGCTCGACTACCGGCTCCTGCGGCTGGCTGGCTGGCCCGGCTACTGCTTTTTGCTGGGCGTGCTCGTGCTGGTGGAGCTGTTCGGAACGCAGCAGAACCTGGCGGTGCGATGGCTAAGCGTGGGCAACACGGCGGTCCAGCCAACGGAGGCCGGCAAATTCGTGTTGATTGTTGTGATTGCCTGGTATCTAAGTCGTTTCTACTCCGAGGAAAAGCGCCTCAGCGTCCTGTTCCTGGCACTGGGAGCGTTGGTCCCGCCTCTGTTGCTGGTCTACCGGCAGCCTGATCTGGGCATGGTCGTGACCATGCTGTTCATCATTGGCGCCATGATTCTGATCTCCGGAGTCACGGCCGCCCACTTCCTGATTCTGTCCAGTCTGGCCCTGGCGGTTCTGTTCCTAGCCTACGGAACCTTGCAGGACTACATGCTCGACCGCATCAACATGTTTCTCGCCCCGGACGATAACAGGGAAGCGGCCTTCAATGTTACCCAGGCCCTCATCAGCGTGGGCAACGGCGGCTGGTTTGGCAGGGGCTGGTTGGAAGGAACCCAGAGCCAACTGTTCTACCTGCGGGTGCGCCACACGGACTTCATCTTCAGCGTGGTGGCGGAGGAATTCGGGTTTGTCGGCAGCTGCGCCCTGCTGTTGGTGTTCGGGTTCCTGCTGTGGCGGCTGGTGCGCACCATGGAGTTGGCCGAGGATGCCTTTGGACGGCTGCTGGTGGGGGGTGTGGCGGCGCTGATCCTATTCCAGATGTTCGTCAATGTCGGCATGAACATTCGGCTCATGCCCGTCACCGGCATGACCCTGCCGCTGGTGAGTTCCGGGGGCAGCAGCCTGGTTTCGACCATGTTTGCCATTGGCCTGACCCAAAGTGTCAATCTGCGGCGCAGTGTGCGGGTGGACGTGTTTTAACGAAGACAAGGCAAATTCGCCGGGGCGCCGGGGCCGGTGCCGCGTGTTCAGGGGCTGGGGGAGAGGTTCGATGGCCGGGTCCGGAATGGACATGACGATGGGGATTGCCGCCGGCCGTCGCTTCAAGCCGCGTTTCGGCATTCCGGTCGATCGGCGGCAGGACCAGGGGTGATGGTGCCGGCGGAGTCATCAACCCTGGATCGGCACTCCGGGGTCAAGTCGGGGTTGCCAAGGAGCCGCTTTGTGGTTAACCTATAGGGCAGTTGGTTCACCACCCGGGAGAACTGTCATGAGCGACAGAGCTGTCAAGGTATCGATCGAATTCTGCCTGCAATGAAACTACTCACCCATGGCTGCCCGTGCGGCAGAAGACCTCTTCACCGAGTTCAAGTCTGGGATTGAGTCCATGAAGCTGATCGCCTCCGGAGGCGGTCGGTTTGAAGTTGTGGTGGACGACGATCTGATCTACTCCAAGGCCGAGACAGGCCGCCACGCCGAGGAAGGCGAGCTCGTAAGGCTCGTTGCCGAGGCCACCGGCATGGTGCCGAAGTCCATGGAGGCCGTTGCCTGACAGGCAACGCCGCACATGGCTTGAGGGCCGCAGTCGGCAGGATGGTCGCGCACCGTTCCCCGGCTGCGGCTTTTTTGTTGAACCAACCAGGTTTCGCTGGCGCATCGTTTTCCGCAGGGTGAAGTCTCAGGACTTCGCCCTTTGCTCTTCCGACCGGGACACTGACTGGGGCGCCAGGTGGTTGGCGCCGGTCCGGCCGAGCCCCTCCGCGGCACCCAAAGGCCGCCTTGATTTTGCCGCCAGTTCGGCATCGCGGTCAACGCTAGCCAACGCTGAGCTGCGCCACGCGTGTCTCGGTTCTGTCGACGGTAATGTCGATGTTGGGTACTTCCGGATTGGCGGCATTGCAGAGACCGGCCTTGACTGTTCCCCATTCAACGATCAGGTAAATGTCCCATGTGCCTCCGGCGCTGCCTGTCGGTACTTCCTCCAGGAACGCTGGCGCGTCGCCGGATGTTGTTATCCGGCTTGTTATTTCCTGTGAAGAGAATGGCTCTTCTTGGCATGCAGAATTGATGTGGTCTATTATTCTTCCAGAAATATTGTGTACTGGTTTGTTGATTTCGTTGCTATCTGTTGGATTCCATCGTGCCTCATGCCAAAATATATTGTTATTTTGTACTAAAATATAATATGTTGTAGTGTCCGCAGTGACGGTAAGCACGGGTCTGGTCAGTGTCATGCTTCGAGTGAGCTGCCTTGGATTGCCAGCGGTGCCATCGGTAAACTCAACCTGTCCAGCTGCCTCGCCGCTGCCTGTATATGCTGTCGGGTCCTCGAGCGCAATCGTGAGCGTACCGACGGAAGCGGTGAGCCCGGCCGGCAGCGTCCCGAAGCTGAGGACCAGCCCTTCCCCTGTCTCCTCGGTGTGGTCGGCAGTCCCCTGAATCGTGAACGTCTCACTCGTCTCCCCCCGGTCGAAGGTCAAGCTGGACGGCACTCCGCTGTAGTCGTCGGAGGAGGTCCCTCCTTGGTGCTTTGTGATAAGGGGCAGGGTAACGGCCTGTTGCGGAGCCGAGTTCAGCCGCACTTTCACGGGGAGCGATCTCCCCTCCGTCACAAAGGCCTCTGAAGTCTCGAAATAGACAACGGATGATCGTGGTTCTGAAGCCCCGTCGTTGGCCGACTTGGCAGCTTCGGCAGTGTGGTCGGTATCGCGCGATTGGCTCCCGGGCTTGTCGTCGCCAAACGGAAACGACCTCGAAACAACTTCACTGATCACGGCCCCGCGATCGGTTACCGCCACTTTGAAAGTCCAGACGTGGTTGAAGTAGTCCAGGTCATCGAAGACAGCACGGGTGGCATCCAAGTCCTGGTCCTGCTTAAGGCTCAGAGGAGCATCCGTGACAACGGTGATCGCTGCCGTGGTGCCCGGCAGTCCCCAAGCATCAGGGTCCAACGACTCCCATTCCACTATCAGTTGCTCCATCGCGCCCGTCCTCACCCGCACCCCGGACAGGGCCTCGAGCCGCAAACCGGGAGGGCACACCCGGTAATCCTCGGCAAACTGATCACGTCCCGCCAGTACCGAGCCTCCTCCCCACAGGGAACCGAGGGTCAGCAAGAGCAGCAATCCGGCGCGTGTCACAGGGTTCACAAGTTGACTCCGTTCGTGAGGTGGCTTCGATGAAGTGGGGTTTTGGGCTCTCGAGCGAGCCATGCAGCGACTGTTCAGAACCGGTGCCGGGACGCGCTGGTCTGCTGACAGCGGTATCGGATTAGGGTGTGATGGGATACAAGCCTCATGCGTCCGGGGCCTCCATTGGCTCCTGGACACATGGGCTAGAGCGTTCGGCGCCGGTCTAGTCCGAGGGGGGCGGCCGCCACAATTCCGTAATCTGCCTACGTGACCGGCCTGCCAGCTGGCCCACACGGGGCCGGTGCCGCGGTAGGCGATGCAATTGACCAGAGAGCGCGGGCATGACGAGATGTGCGTGTGGAATGAAGCGGCATGGCGGACAATGCAAAGGCTCGTCATTTGTACCACATCCCGGCCCGATTTCGCCTCTTCTGGAAGGTCGCATGTGGGAGGTGTGGCCATGCTCGGCTCGTGCGATGGTTCCAAGCCAGCAATGGTTGTGAACAGTTTCAGAAATACCGGTGGGTTGGGGGGACCACCCCTGTCGGTCCATGGGCGCACTGAACCAACACTACTACCCACAGACCGTTGGAAGATGCCCGCAGGCGACAGGACTACCGGGCATCCCGTCCCGGTAGTCCAAGCAAGTGGTCACAATCCAGGAGAAACTCCGACTCGGCATCGATGTCGAACCCCACGCACTGTGGTTCCATGCCGTGGGGTGATGCAGAGTGTCGGTTCCCCGCGATGTCACAGGCCTTGCCGCGGCGGTGCCTGGTGTTTGCAGGTGTGGAATCGGACATCTCGCCGCACATGGAGAGGTCGGGTCCAGAGGCCAGGAAGCACTGCCGGCCTGCTACATCAAGGCCGGTTGGAACATTCAGGCTCCCCCCGATTGGCATGCGGTACTCCCATCGGGTTCCGTCCCTGATACCGGATGCAGTCTTGTCCCGCCACACAGCCTGTGAGTTGTACGGCCAGGCGTACTTGGTCCGTGGCCGTTGCACGACCTCCCAACGCAAACCAAAAGCCGGGATACTGTCGCGCCTGGCTGCAGGCGACGGGCGGGGCCTACAGACCGGGCACCGTCAACAGGCTCATGAAGAAGGCCGGAAAGACGCCGATGACCAGGACCATGACGCCGGCGAGCACCATGCCCACCCGCATGGCCGGCGAACTCTGGGGGGCGTGGACTTCCCGCGGTCGCTGCTGGAAGTACATTGTGACCACGATGCGCAGGTAGTAGTAGGCGCTGACCGCGCTGTTGACGACCACGACCGCGGCCAGCCAGGCCAGGCCTCCGTCCAGGATGGAGCGGAAAATCAGGAACTTGCCGAAGAACCCGGCCAAGGGCGGAATGCCGCTCAGGCTGAACAGGAACAACGCCATGAAGCCGGCCAGGACCGGCATGGCGGCTCCGGTGCCGCGCAACTGGCTTCGCTCCACGTCCGTCTCGACGCTGTGTTCGATCGCCATCACGATAATGAAGGCGCCGATGTTCATGAAGGCGTAGGCGAACAGGTAGAACAGCGCACTGTTCACGGCCGTTTCCGTGCCCGGCACCAAGCCGGCCAGAACGTAGCCGGCGTGCGCGATACCGGAGTAGCCCAGCATGCGCTTGATACTGGTCTGGCACAGGGCCGTGACGTTGCCGACCGTCATCGTCAATACGGCCAGGACAATCAGCGGTCCTGTCCAGTTCTCGAAGCCGTACGGAAAGGTCATCAGGAAGATCCGGACCAAGGCACCGAACATCGCCGTTTTGGTGCCGACCGACATGAAGGCGGTAACGGATGTGGGTGCTCCCTGATAGACATCCGGAGTCCACATGTGGAACGGCACCAAGCTCAGCTTGAACCCAAAGCCCACCAGCAGCAGGGCAATCCCAGCCCACAGCAGGACCGCGCCCGGACCACCGTCGGCCGCCACCTGCAGGGCCGGCCCCATGCCGGCGAACGACACGGTGCCCGTAACGCCATAGATCAGGGCGGATCCGTACACGAAGAACCCGGAGGCGAAGGCTCCCAGCAGGAAGTACTTAAGGCTGGCCTCGGTGCTGGACCGGTTGTGCCGGTACATGCCCGCCAGGAGGATCAGGCTGAGCGAGAAGGTCTCCAGGGCGATGAAGAGCACCATCAGGTCCGAGGCGATGCCCATTGCCATCATGCCCGTGGCCGACAGCAGCAGCAGGGAGTAGTACTCGCCCGGGTACCGGGTGAAGGTTGACACGTAGCGGGAGCCGACCAGGAGAACCAGGATCGTGGTGGCCAGCACGATCAGCCGGATGCCGAAGCTCAGCGCGTCGGAACGGGCCGAGTCCTGGAACATGAGCCCGGACTCCCCACGCACCGCGAAGGCCGCGACGGAGGCCCCTGCAGCGACAATCAGGGATAGGGTCAACAGGAAACCGCTGCCCCGGTTCGCGGCGTCGCCGCGGTGGTTTTCGATGCGTCTCAGGGCGTCCACCATCAGCACGACGATGGCACCGGCGGCCATCACCAGTTCCGGCAGGATGGCGCTGTAGTTGAGGTTCATCGGTACGATTTGGGGGCGGGCCGGCCTGTTTGGATCCGGTTAGGGAAGCAGAATTTCAACCGCCGGCACGATGTGGTCGAGCAGCAGGTTGGGATAAAGACCGATCACGAAGAACATGACCACGAGCGGTACGATCATCATCAGTTCGGAGCGCTGCAGGTCCGGCAGCACCCCCACCTCGTTTTCCTGATGCCTGATCTCGCCTTGGGCCAGCTTGCGGAACGCCGTCAGCAGGTACCAGGCGGCCAGGATCACACCCGTGCTGGCCACGGCCGCGGCCGCCGGCGAAACCTGCCACGCGCCAAGCAGGATGGTGAACTCGCCCACGAACCCGTTGAGGCTCGGCAGGCCGACGCTGCTCAGGGCCGTAATCAGCAGCAACCCGCAGTAGACCGGCACGCTCTTCCACAGGCCCCCGAACTCGGAGAACAGCCGGGTGTGGCGACGCTCGTACAATAGGCCCACCATGAGAAACAGGGCGCCGGTGCTGAGGCCGTGGTTCACCATCTGCAGCACCGCGCCGCTGACGGCCTGCGTGTTGGCCACGGCCAGGCCCAGCACGATGAAGCCCATGTGCGAAACCGAGCTGTAGGCCACCAGGCTCTTGACATCCTGCTGTTTCAGGGCCACCAGGGCACCGTAGACGATGCCGATCAGCGAAAGCACGATCAGCAGGGGCGCATAGCTGGCAAAGGCTTCGGGGAAGAAGGGCATGGCCAGGCGCAGCAGGCCGTAGGTGCCCATCTTGAGCAGGACTCCGGCCAGGATGATGGAGCCGGCCGTCGGTGCCTGGACATGGGCGTCAGGCAGCCAGGTGTGGAACGGAAACAGCGGGATCTTGACCGCAAACGCCAGGGCAAAGGCCAGGAAGCCCAGTACCTGGAATGTGGATCCGGCGGTGGCCGGCAGCGTTGCGGCAATCTCGGGAATGGAAAAGGTTCCGGTTTGGACGAAGATGGCCACAATCGCGACCAGCATGAGAGCCGAACCCAGTAGCGTGTACATGACGAACTTCAGAGCAGCGTAGACCCGGTTCTCGCTGCCCCACTGCCCGATCAGGAAGTACATCGGAATCAGCGTGAACTCGAAGAAGGTGTAGAACAGCACCAGATCCTGGGCCAGGAAGACGCCGACCATGGCGGTCTCCATCAGCAGCAGCAAGGCGAGGTGCTGACCGAGCCGGTCTGATACAAAGCGGTTGCTGAAGCCGATCGCGATCGGCATGATGAAGGTTGTCAGGAGCACCAGCCAAACGCTAATGCCGTCCGCTGCCAGGTGCAGGGACAGCCCGACCTCCGGGAACCAGGGGCGCTGAAATGCCAACACGGCCTCGCCCGCGGTTAGGGCGGACCCGTTCTGCAGAAGCCCCAGACTGGCCCCGAAGGTGGCCAGAGAGACCAGCATGGCCAGCGCCTTGCGCGGTCCGTCGGAGCCGAGCAGCGCAACTACGACAGCGCCGGCCAATGGCAGCAGGAGCAGGAGGGGCAGCAGGAAATCCATGGCAAACGGGTGTGGACCGTCAGGGTGCTGGGCTAGACCGCCAACCAGAAGACGACCACCAGAACCGTGGCGCCGACAAACAGGCTGAGGGCGTACGTGGGCACTTGGCCGTTGTTGACGCGTCGCGCCTGGCGGCTGATGTTCATCGCCAGCTGTGCGCTGCCATTGACAATGCCGTCGATCAATATCCGGTCCACCACATTCGTAAACCACTGGCTCGCGGCGTGCAGGGTCGGCACTAGGCCGTCGTCGTACAACGTGTCGAGGTACCACCGGTTGCGGGCGGTCTTCGTCAGCGGCTTCATGGTGGCCTTGACGGAGTCAATCCAGCCGGCATGGTGGTACGTACTGCGAATCAGCCACCAGCCGGTGACTGCAACTACGGCACTGACGGCCAGCAGACTGATTTCCAACTGCAAGGGCGGTGGCGTGTGGTGGCCGAGCACCCCTTCCAGAGCGCGCTCCAGGGTCAGCGCAACCGGAAGGTTGAGGCCACCGCCCACGAACGCCAGTCCAGCCAGGATCCATAGCGGAACCATCATCAACGCGCCACTCTCGTGCACATGGCTGTGAATCTCCTGATCCCGGGGCGTGCCGTTGAAGGTTAGCCACCAGGCCCGGAAGGCGTACACCGACGTGATCAAGGCGGTGATCAGGCCCACGGCATACAGCAGGGGACTCTTCCCGAAGGCAGACAGCAGGATGGCGTCCTTGGAAAAGAAGCCGGAGAAGATGGGAATGCCGGCCAGCGCCAATACGCCTATCAGGAAACAACGGGCCGTGCCCGGCATCTTTTGTTGCAGGCCGCCCAGCTTGCGCATATCCAGTTCATGGGTTGCGTGCTGGACACTGCCGGCGCTCAGGAAGAGGAGCGCCTTGAAGAAGGCATGCGTAACCAGATGGAATATGGCGAGGGCGAAGGCGCCGGTTGCCGCCCCCAGGACCATATAGCCCAACTGGGACACGGTCGAGTAGGCCAATACCTTTTTCAGATCGTGCTGGACCAGGGCCATTGTCCCGGCGACGAAGGCGGTCCCCACCCCCACCCAGGCGGCTGTGGTCGAAGCCGTGGCCGACAGTTCCCAGAAGGCGTGGGTCCGGGCCATCAAATAGATGCCGGCGGTCACCATGGTGGCCGCGTGGATCAGCGCCGATACGGGCGTGGGGCCCGCCATGGCATCCGGCAGCCAGACGTACAGGGGGAACTGGGCACTCTTGCCGGCCACAGCCAGCAGGAGCAACAGGCAGACCGCGGTGGCCGGGATGGTGATGCCCGCCTCAAGTGCATGGAAGACCTCGTTGAACTCCAGGGAGCCCACGATGGACCAAATCAGGGCCATCGCCAGGATCATGCCCACGTCGCCAATGCGGTTCACGATGAAGGCCTTCTTGCCGCAGTCGGCGAAGGAACCATACAAATCGTCCTCGCGGTCGAACCAGAAGCCAATCAGCAGGAAGGATGCCAGGCCCACACCTTCCCACCCGATGAACAAGGTCAGGAAACTGTCGCCCAGCACCAGCAGCAGCATGGCCAGGATGAACAGGTTCAGGTAGAGGAAGAAGCGGTTGAAGCGTTCATCCCCCTCCATGTAGCCGATGGCATAGACGTGAATCAGGAATCCGACGCCGGTAACCACCAGCACCATTGTCAGGCTCAATGGGTCCACCAGCAATGCCATGGGGACATGAAGGGAGCCCATGTCGATCCAATTCCAAAGGTGAATGGTGGCGCCATGGTGGTCGTGGCTGCCGAACACGGCCGGTGCCATGGATAGGGCCAGCAGGAAGGCGCCTCCCACCGTTCCGCTCGCCACCACCGCGGTTGCGCGCCGGCCGATCACGCGGCCCAGGACGAGATTGATCAGCATCCCGGCCAAGGGCAGAAGCAGCAACAGCCAGGCAAGGGAAATCATGGGAGAGGGAGGGGCAGGTTGTCCGAAGGCCGCCGAGGCTCAGTTCCGGAGCAGATTAAGGGTTTCGATGTTGATGTTGCGCACATGGCGGTTGTGCGCGATCAGGATCGCGAGGCCGATGGCCACTTCGGCAGCCGCCACGGCCATGATGACGAACACGAATATCTGCCCTTCCAGGTTCCCCCACATGCGCGACAGCGTGATCAGTGACAGGTTGACGCTATTGAGCATCATCTCGACGCACATGAAGATGATCAGGGCGTTGCGCCTTAGCAGGACGCCGGTCGCCCCGACCACGAAAATCAGGGCGCCCAGCACTAGGAAGAGGTTGTTGCTGTCCATCAACCGGCCGGTTCCTCCACCGGGTCCCCGGACTCGCGACGTCCCATGATGAGCGCGCCAATCAGGGCCACCAGCAGCAGGATGGCCACGAACTCGAAGGGCAGCAGGAAGCGCGTGAAGAGTTCGGTGCCAATCGCCGACGGGGAACCGCCGGAGGCAATGCCGCCGCCGGCGCCGAGTTCCAGTTGTCCGGTCAGCTGCAGCATCAGCGACACCAGCAGGATTACGCCCAGTACGAGGCTGGCCACGGCCGGCCGGGTCAAGCCCTGTTGGCTGCGGTCGGCCGGATCGTGTCCGATCAACATGATGACGAAGAGAATCAGGATCACGATGCCGCCGGCATAAATGATGACCTGAGCCGCGGCCAGGAACTGCGCGTCCAGCAGGACATACAGGATCGCAAGGGTGGCGAAGTTGGCCATGAGGAACAAGGCACTGTGGACCGGTTTGGCGGAAACCACCACACCAATCGCGGCGGCCAGGCTCAAGGCGCCGATCAGGAAGGCAAAGACGGACATGATGGGGAGCGGACAACCTTCGGCGCGGGTCAGGCCTCGGGCCGGATGATGACCTGCGGCTCGTCGGGGTTGAGCAGCGTGTCCTTGGTCAGGATGAAGTCGGACCGTTCGTAGTTGGCCATGGCAAAGTCGTGCCCCAGGACGATAGCCTCGGTCGGGCAAGCCTCTTCGCAGTCCCCGCAGAAAACGCAACGCAGGAGGTTCACCTCGTAGATCCTGGCGTAGCGTTCGCCCGGCGAGACCGGGTCGTGCGGATCGTTCTCGGCGGCGTCCACATAGATGGCGTTCGTCGGGCAGGCGGCTTCGCACAGCATGCAGCCGATGCATCTTTCCATGCCGTTTTCGTAGCGTCTGAGCTCGTGCTTGCCGCGGAACCGCGGATAGACCGGAATGGCTTCGTGCGGGTACTCCACCGTGATGGGTCCGCGGCGCAGGTTCTTGAGCGTGATTCCCAGGCCCTTGGCGATTTCGAGTGCGCCTTTGATGTAGCCGTTGACACTCATGATGTGGGTCCCTGTCGAATGGATTGCCGGGAACACAGCCTACTTGAGAAAGACCGTCATGACCGCGGACACGGTCAGGTACACCAGGCCGGCCGGGATCATGAACTTCCAGTTGAAACGCATCAGCTGGTCGAAACGCGGCCGGCTGATGCTGGCCCGGATCCAGATGAACAGGAACAGCAGGGCCAGGACCTTGATGAACAGGTAGACCGGGCCCAGCCAGATGTACCGGTCCGCCAGCGGCCCCTGCCAGCCCCCGAAGAAGAGCGTGGAGACCACCGTGCTGGTCGTGATCATGTTGATGTACTCGGCCATCATGAACATGGAGAACTTCATGCCCCCATATTCGGTGAAGAAGCCGGCCACCAGCTCGTTTTCGGTCTCCGGCAGGTCGAAGGGCGACCGGTTCGTCTCCGCCAGGATGGAGGTGAAGAAGAACGGGAAGGCGATCCAGATCCAGATCCACTCCCACGGGGCCCGCGGGGTTTCCACCAGTTCGACCAGGCTGAACGTGCCGCCTAGCATGGCGATGCTGACCAGGAACAGGCCCAGTGGAATTTCGTAGGAAATCATCTGCGCCGCGGAGCGCAGGGCACCCAGCAGCGAGTAGTTGTTGTTGCTGCTCCACCCGGCCAGGATGACGCCGAAGCTCTCGACCCCGGTGATGGCGAGGATCCAGAGGAAGCCGATGTTGACGTCGCCCATGGCCGGCACCCCCTTGGCGATAGGGATGACAGCCCAGACAATCAGGGCCGGGGCCAAGGCGAGCATCGGCGCCAGGACATAGACGAACTTGTCGACATGCCTTGGGATGTACTCCTCCTTGAACATCGCCTTGACGGCATCGGCGGCCGGCTGCAGCAGCCCGAATGGGCCGGCGCGGTTGGGACCGATACGCACCTGAAAGCGCGCGATCAGCTTGCGCTCCAGCCAGGTCAGGTAGGCGAACCCGGTAATGACCACCAGACTGAGCACCACCGCCTGGATCAGGTAGACGAGTAGTTTCGGCATGACGTCCACTATCGGCTTTCGCCTAGGCCGCGGCCAGGCTGACCCATTCCCAGTAGCGGCCGTTGAGCACGGTCCCAACAGGCTGCTTGCCCAGCCCTTCCGGCATGAAGGCCGTGCCGGGCGCCACTTTCTCGTCTGCCCTGACCGTCACGGTTAGGGACCCATAGTCGTTGCCAACGGCCACCTCCGACCCGTCGCCGATATCGCGGCGGGCCAGATCGATCGGATTCACGGCCAGGTAGGGCTTCGGGATCAGGTTGGCGACCACATCGGTCAGCGCGCAGAGGAGGCTGTTGTCGTAGAAGGTGCGGCTCCGGAACAGGCGCAGGGCCGTACTGGATGGGGCGCCTTCCTCGGTGACTTGGACTGGAGCCTCCACGCGGGCATCGAGTTGCGGCCGGGCGCATACCTGTCCCAGTTCGCCCAGGGTGTCCCAGGCAATGTCCCGGTAGGCCGGGACCGCCTCGGCGATTTCAGCGGTGATGGCCTGGACCGATGCATAGCCCTGGCTGTGGTCGGAGAGACGGCCGCACAGGTGATCGAGGATGAGCCAGTCCGGTGCCGCTTCGGAACCGTGGACGTCCACGGCCTTGGGGCTGCGCTGCACCCGCCGTTCCATGTTGGTGAAGGTGCCGTCGGTTTCCACCCAGCCGCGGGCCGGCAGCACGATGTCGGCCTGTTGTGCCGTTGCCGTCAGGAACAGTTCCTGCACGATCAGCAGGTCCAGCCGGCCGAGGTTTTCGGCCCAGCGGGAATTCTCGCTCGCGGGATCGGCCCCCATTACATAAAGGCCCTTAATGTTCTCGCCGCATTCCTCGAACATCTGGGAATAGGTCAGGCCGACACCCTCGGGCAGGGTGCCCTGCCACAGGGATTCCAGCCGCTGTCGTGCCGGGCGGTCGTCAACAGCCTCACCGCCCGGCAGGCGACCGGGCACGACGCCAACGTCATGGCAGCCCTGGCTGTTGGCATCCAGGCCGATGAAGGCAAGACGCTCGGCATGGCCCGTGGCCGTGGCCAGGCAGTGCAGTGCCTGCCGTACCTCTTCGCCGTCGGCTTGTTGGGTGATGTCGGGGCCGCAGATGATCACCGCACTTTCGCTTGCCACAAGGGCGCCCGCGACCGATTCGATGTCGGCCTGGAGTACGCCGGCGCGCAAGGGATTGGTCTGCGACCAGCCGGCCGGTACCGTGTCGGCGGCATCCGTACGTGTCAATGCCGCCCTTGTCAGACTTTGGACCAACGCCAGCTCCAGGCCGGGCCGGTACTGCAGCGACTGGCCCCGGCCGCCGCTTTCGGTCTGGCGGGGATGGATTGAAATCTGTCGGGAACCGCCCCGGCTGATCGCCCGCTTGAGATGGACGTCCAGCATCGGGATTTCCTCGGCCGGGTCCACGCCGAAGAGGACGATCAGGTCCGTCTCCGGCTTGGGGCCGTACTGCGGCTGCATGAGATGGGCCAGACTGGGCACGCCGGTCAGGGCCACCTTCATGTCCCCGCCCTGGCGATGGTCCACGTTCGGGGTCTGCAGGTGCTGACGGGCCATGCGCTGCAGCAGGTAGTTGCTCTCATTGCTGAGCTTGGCACTGCCGATCGCACCCAGTGCGGCCGGTCCGGCCGCGGCGGACACCTCCTGCAGGCGTTGGGCCGCGAAGTCGAGGGCTTCCGGCCACGAAACCTCGGTCAGTTGTTCGTTCGGGCCGCGCCGCACGAGGGGCTTCGTCAAGCGGTCCGGATGCCCCACCCAATGGTGGCAGAACCGGTCCCGGTCGGTGATGAACTGGTCGTTGACCCCCATGTTCTCGCGGCCCAGGATGCGCCTGACCTCCGTCCCGTTGCGGGTGTCGACCGAGATGTTGTTGCCCATGGGGTCGTGCAGGCTGATGGTTGGCGTGCGCTCGACCTGCCAGGGCCGGTACTGGAAGCGGGAGCCGCGGTTGGTCAGGGCGCCAACCGGGCAGATGTCGATGATGTTGCCGCTCGTCTTGGCGTCGACGCAGGTGCCGGGCTGTACGTCGATGATGGTGTCGCCGCCCCGTTCGAAGAGCCCGAGCTGGGGCTTTTCCTCCCATTCCTCCAGGTAGCGCACGCATCGCCAGCAAATGACGCAGCGCTCCTGGTCCAGGACGATGGTGTCCGAAATGTCGTAGTTCTTTTGGGCGCGGCGCTTGGGTTCCACCAGCTGGCTTACCCCGGGGCCGAAGCGCATTGTCATGTCCTGCAGGGGACACTCGCCGCCCTTGTCGCAGATGGGGCAGTCGAGGGGGTGGT